>NZ_JBVJCO010000046.1:52615-74697 GCF_055588525.1 Kitasatospora sp. NPDC041988 | reverse complement strand
ATCTCCGTCGGTGCCGCGGTGCTCAACCTGCGGGTTGCCGCGCGCCACCTCGGCTGGGCGCCCGAGCTGTGGCTGCTGCCCGATCCCGCCGACCCGGACCTGGACCCCGAAACCTAGGAGGAGAGTGGAACCCGCCACAGCAGCTCGGTGCCGCCGCCGGACCGTGCCCGGGCGCTGAAGGAGCCGCCCAGCTCGGCGGCCCGCTCGGCCAGGTTGGCCAGCCCGCTGCGCCGGCCGTCCTCGGCCAGCCCGACGCCGTTGTCCGTCACGGTGACGGCCAGCTCCGTCCCGGCCGTGAGCGACACCTCGACCGCGGTCGCGCCGGAGTGGCGGGCGGCGTTGGACAGCGCCTCCTCCAGCACGGCGACCGCGTCGTCCGCGATCGGCGGCGGCACGGTGACGTCGAGCAGGCCGGTCATCCGCAGGCCGGGGGTGAAGCCGAGCGCCCGCGCGGCCCGTTCGACTACCTCGACCGTCCGGGCGCGCAGGCCTCCGGCGGCCGGTCCGGCCTCGCGGGCCCGGAGGCCGAAGATGGTGGCCCTGATGGTCTTCGCGGTGTCGTCGAGGTCGTCGATCGCCCGCAGGACCCGGTCGGTGGCCTCGGGGTGCTCGATGAAGCGGGTGGCGCCCTGGAGGGTCATCCCGGTGGCGAAGAGGCGTTGGATCGCCAGGTCGTGCAGGTCGCGGGCGATCCGGTCGCGCTCCTGGAGCAGCGCGATCTGTTCCGAGTCACGGCGGCGCTCGGCCAGCTCCATGGCCACCGCCGCCTGGCCGGCGAAGCCGAGCAGCGGCCCGGACTCGTCCTCGCCGAACAGCGGCGCGCCGGCCGCCCGGGCCAGCATCAGCACCCCGTGCATCCCGTGCCCTGCGGTGCCTATCGGCACGGCGATGGCCGGGCCGAGGCCCTCCCAGCGCGGCGGCCCGGCGGTGATGCGCGGGTCCTTCCGGACGTCGCCGCTCACCACGAGCCCGCCGGTCCGGGCGGCGGCACCGACGAAGGAGCCGTCCAGGGGGAGGATGAGACCGAGGTGCCGGGCTTCCCCCAATCCGACGGCGATCCGCACCTCCAGTTCCTCCGTTCCCGGCAGCGGCAGCGCCACCACCGCGAGGTCGGCGCCGGCGATCTCGGCCGCCCGGGTGACGAGCAGGTCGAGCACCTGCTTCTCCGGGGCGCCGGCCAGCAGGCTGCCGGTGATCTCCGCGTTGGCCGTCAGCCAGCGTTCGCGCAGCCTGGCCCGGGCATAGAGGCGGGCGTTGTCGATCGCGACCCCGGCCGCCACGGCCAGGGTGGCGAGCACGGACTCGTCCTCGGCGTCGAACTCGCCGCCGCCGCGCTTCTCGCTCAGATAGAGGTTGCCGAACACCTTCTCCCGGATCCGGATCGGCACCCCGAGGAAGCTGTTCATCGGCGGGTGGTGGGCCGGGAACCCGTAGGACGCCGGGTGGTCCGCGATGCGGCCGAGGCGCAGCGGAGCCGGGTTGCGGATCAGTTCGCCCAGGACACCGTGGCCGGAGGGCAGGGCACCGATCTGCTTCACCTGTTCGTCGGTCACGCCGACCGGGATGAACTGGGAGAGCTGCTGGTCCTCGCCGATCACCCCGAGGGCGCCGTACTCGGCGTCCACCAGCGTGACCGCGGCCTCGACGATGTGCCGCAGGGCCTGCTCCAGCTCCAGGTCGCGGCCCACCGCCAGGACGGCCTCCAGGAGACTGTGCACCCGGTCGCGCGTGCTGCGGGCCGCGTCCAGCCGCGCCTGGAGCTCGTCCAGCAGCTCGTCGAGACGAAGCTGCGGCAGAGGAGCCGAGCTCTCCGATGCGCTGCTCACCGGTTCCTCCGTGACTCGCCGGACGCCACTTCCCAGCGTAGGCGTGGCAGCCCTGCCTCGCCGTGCCGCCGCCTGGGCCCATCGGCCCAGCGGCCGGTCCCGTCCGGCCCATGTCAGCCCGCCGCCCCCGGGGGAACGCTGGAGGAGAAGACGCGGCGGCACCACTGTCGTTCCGCACCGGCGATGTCCGACAGGAGTGATCAGGACATGAAGGCGCTGACCTACCACGGACCGGGCCGCCGGACCTGGGGCGAGGTCCCGGACGCCGCCGTTCGCGACCCCGAGGACGCCGTCGTCCGGGTGGACGCGGTCACCATCTGCGGCACCGACCTGCACATCCTCAAGGGTGACGTCCCCGAGGTCTCCGACGGTCGCGTCCTCGGCCACGAGGCCGTCGGCACCGTCATCGAGACCGGCTCCGGCGTTCGGACCGTCAAGGCGGGCGACCGGGTCCTCGTCTCCTGCATCTCCGCCTGCGGCCGCTGCGCCTACTGCCGCGCCGCGAGCTACGGCCAGTGCACCGGAGGCGGCGGCTGGATCCTCGGCCACCTGGTCGACGGAACCCAGGCCGAGTACGTCCGCACCCCCTTCGCGGACAACTCCCTCCACCGGCTGCCCGAAGGCGTCACCGACGAGAGCGCCCTACTGCTCGCCGACATCCTCCCCACCTCCTACGAGGTCGGGGTCCACAACGGCCGGATCGGCCCCGGCGACATCGTCGTGGTCGTCGGCGCGGGCCCGATCGGCCTCGCCGCGATCATCACCGCCCAGCTCTACAGCCCCTCCCGCATCATCGCCGTCGACCTCGCGACGAGCCGCCTGGACGCCGCGAAGCGGATGGGAGCCGACACCGTGCTCACCGTCGCCGAGGCCACCCCCGAGGCGGTGCGCGCGCTGAGCCCGGACGGCCTGGGAGCGGACGTGGCGATCGAGGCGGTCGGCGTCCCCGACTCGTTCGAGCTCTGCACCCGTGTGGTGCGCCCCGGCGGGCGGGTGGCCAACGTCGGCGTGCACGGCAAGCCGGCCGTCCTCCACCTCGAAGACCTCTGGATCCGCGACGTCACCATCACCACCGGCCTGGTCGACACGCACAGCACCCCGCTGCTGCTCGACATGCTGGCCACCGGCCGGCTCGACGTCTCCGGGCTGGTCACACACCGGTTCGGCCTCGACGAGATGCAGGAGGCCTACGACGTCTTCGCGGACGCGGGCACCAACGGCGCTCTGAAGGTCGCGCTCTTCCGCACGTGACCGGAGACCGGCGAGCCAAGGAGCACACGGTGAACCAGAACCACGGCATCGACGCCGCCCGTCACGCAGATCCCGCAGACGTCGCGCGCAGGATCACCGAGCGACGCTCCCGACTCGGCCTGACCGAACAGACGTTGGCGTACCGGGCGGCGATGGCCCCGCGCTACCTCCGGCACCTGCTGGAGGCCGGCCCGGATTTCGACCCGGCCGGCTTCCTGCGGATCGCCGCCGCCCTTCAACTCACCTACCAGGACTTGCTGGAGGGCCGTGCCGACGCCCCGCCGGGACAGCCGGAGGCGGCTGCGCGTCCACTGCTCTTCCACCTGACCGCCGCCGAGTGCTGGGAGAGGATCGGCACCCACGGTGTGGGCCGGATCGCCCTGCCCGTCGAGCCGGGACCGGCGGTCATCCCGATCAACTACGCCGTCGACGACGCGGCCATCGTCTTCCGCACGGCCACCCGAGGCAGCGCAACGCCGGACGACGGGGCCCCGGTGTCGTTCCAGGTCGACCGGGTCGACGACCACCTGAGCCGGGGCTGGAGCGTTCTGATTCTCGGCGAGGCGCAACACGTGACGGACGGCGACGAGGTGCGGCGGCTGTCGGAGCTGCCCGGAACCACCCCGTGGGCCGGCGGTGACCGCCCGCTCTGGGTGCGGATCCGGGCGGACGAGATCACCGGGCGCAGGATCGGTGGTGGCTGAGCCGCTGCCGCGCCCCGGCGTGGCGACTCCGGAAGCGTGGAGATTCCGGAAGAGGGCGTCCGGCTGCGTGACGGCGGCGGCCGGGGGCGCCACGCTGGGAGTGGCCGGCTGCCGGCAGGGGGCGTCCGGGCCTCCGGGGAGAGCAGCCGTCGCGGGAGGCACGACATGCCCGACAGCAGACCGGTGATCGAACTCCGCTCGCTGACCAAGCGGTACGGACACTCCGTCGACGGGCTCGACATCGAGATCGGCACCGGCGAGGTCTTCGGCCTGCTCGGGCCGAACGGGGCGGGGAAGACCACCACGCTGCGGTGCCTGGGCGCCCGCGGCGCCGCTACGGTTCCTCAGTCCGGCCGCCGCCCTTGTTCTTGAATGACCGCTCATGTATATTTTCCGCCATGCCCAGACCGCGCGAGTTCGACCCCGACGCCGTCCTCGATCAGGCGATGCTGCGGTTCTGGGAGCGCGGATACCGGGCCACGTCCATCGAGGATCTGGTGAAGGCCACGGGTGTCAAGCCCGGAAGTATCTACAGCGCGTTCCCCGGCGGTAAGCATGCGCTCTTCGTGAAGTCGCTGGAGCGCTACTCCAAGCTGGTCGTCCCGCGGAAGCTCGGGGAGTTGGAGGCGCCGGGCGCGTCGGTGGCGGAGGTCCGTGGCTACTTCGACGGGCTGGTGCGCGACCTGCTCAGCCCCGAAGGGCGCCAGGGCTGCCTCCTGGTCAACACGGCGATCGAGAAGGCCGCCGAGGACGACGAGGCGGCGGCCGTCGTGCGCGGCCACCTGGCACGCCTGGAGCGGTGCATGACCCACGCCCTGGAGAACGCCGTCCGTCGGGGCGAGGTGCGGGGCTCGCTCGAAGCGGCTGGTAGCGCCAAGCTGCTGGTCGCGACCTGCCAGGGGCTCATGGTCGTAGGCAAGGCCAATCCCGACGAGGCGGTTCTGCGGGCCATCGTCGACAACGCCTTCGCTGTCCTCTCCTGACGGCGCAGCATTTCGGGCCACCGTGCGCGGTGGCCCTTTCGTCGGCCCAATAGTTGAATGACTACTCAAGAACGAGGTTCGGACATGAAGGCCATTGTCATATCCGCCCACGGCGGCCCCGAAGTCCTCACGGTCACGGAACTGCCCGACCCGGTGGCCGCTGCCGGTGAGGTCCTCATCAGGGTCAAGGCGTTCGGCCTCAACCATGCCGAGGCGTACATGCGCAGCGGCGCCTGGGGCGAGGTGGCCGCCGTCCCCGGGATCGAGTGCGCCGGCGTCGTCGAGGCCGACCCCTCAGGCGAACTCCCCACCGGGACACAGGTGGTGGCGATCCTCGGCGGTATGGGACGGACCCGCAACGGCAGCTACGCGGAACTGGTGACCGTCCCCGCGACCAATGTGGTGGCCGTGAACTCGCGGCTGCCCTGGGCCGACCTGGCCGCGGTGCCCGAGGTGTACGCCACGGCATACAGTGCCCTGCACGGCAACCTTGCCCTCGGAGCCGGGGAGACGCTGCTGGTCCGGGGCGCGACCTCCTCCCTCGGGCAGGCCGCCGTCGACCTGGCCGTCCACCACGGGGCAACGGTGCTCGCCACCACCCGCAACCCGGCGAACGTGCCCCTGCTCAAGGGACTCGGGGCCTCCGACGTGCTCGTCGACGACGGGCATCTGGCGGCGGAGGTCGAACGCAGGGGGCTCGCCGTCGACGCGCTGCTCGACATCGTCGGCAACTCGGTACTCCGCGACTCACTGGGCACGGTCGGGCCGCGCGGGCGGGTCTGCCAGGTCGGCTTCCTCGGTGGATTCTCACCGGTGGTGGACTTCGACCCGATCGCCGATCTGCCCAGCGGCGTCCAACTCAGCTTCTTCGGCAGCGCCTTCGTCCTGGGAACCGCTGCCTTCCCCCTCTCGGGCGTTCCGCTGGACGAGATCTACGCCCAGGTCGAGGCCGGCGCCCTCCGGGGCCGCCCCACCCGGATCTTCCGCTTCGACGAGATCGTCGAAGCCCACCGGGTGATGGAGGCCGGCCGGGCCCCGGGGAAGATGGTCGTCGCCCTTGACTGACCCATCCGCGGCCCCGTGACACCCGGTAGGCCGGCGGGTCGCCCGGTGACATCGGTGTCGCGCCCGCGGTGTGAGGGACGTTCGTGATTCGTAAGGCCCGGTGTCCCGGTTCCGGCACGGTCCGTTCCTACAGTTGCCGGGAGGTTGTTCCCGAGAAGAGAGGTGGACCGCGATGACGGTCGACCAGGACGTCCTGCCGAGCGCCGAGGTGGGCGTGATCGGCGGCTCCGGGCTCTACGAGCTGCTGGACGATGTGACCGAGGTGCGGGTGGACACCCCGTACGGCGAACCGAGCGACGCGCTGTTCGTGGGAGAGGTGGCCGGCCGCCGGGTCGCGTTCCTGCCCCGGCACGGCCGCGGCCACCGGCTCCCCCCGCACCGGATCGACTACCGCGCCAACCTGTGGGCGCTGCACACCCTGGGCGTGCGGCAGGTGGTGGCGCCGTGCGCGGTGGGCGGGCTGCGCCCGGAGTACGGGCCGGGCACGCTGCTCGTCCCCGACCAGTTCGTGGACCGGACCTCGGGGCGGACGCAGACCTTCTACGACGGTCTGCCGCTGCCCGAGGGCACGGTGCCGGAGGTGGTGCACGTGTCGATGGCCGACCCGTACTGCCCGGTGGGGCGGCGCGTGGCGATGGAGGCCGCCCGGGAGACAGCCTGGGAGCCGGTCGACGGCGGCACGCTGGTGGTGATCGAGGGCCCGCGCTTCTCCACCCGCGCCGAGTCCCGCTGGTTCACCGCCAACGGCTGGTCGGTGGTCGGCATGACCGGCCACCCGGAGGCCGTCCTCGCCCGCGAACTCGGGCTCTGCTACACCTCTCTGGCCCTGGTCACCGATCTCGACGCCGGTGTGGAGAGCGGTGAGGGCGTCACCCACGGCGAGGTACTGAAGGAGTTCGCTCGCAACGTCGACCGGCTGCGCACCGTGCTGTTCAAGGCGCTGGAGCAGTTGCCGCTGGTGCGCGAGTGCCCCTGCCCGCACACCCTGGACGGTCTCACGACCGGCCTCCCCGGGGTACCCGGCGCCTGACGGCCGGATCCCGACGCCTGACGGTCCGATCCCGGCGCCGCCACCGACCGACGAACGCGACCAGCAACGCGAGGCCGGCGGTGGCGGCCAGCACCAGCAGCCAGTTGCGCAGATAGGGCAGCGGCAGCAACGACGGGTTGCCGTGGTCGTCGTCGGCGCGCAGGACGGCGGGCAGCCCGACGGCGGTGACGGCGGCCGCGACGACCAACCAGCCGCGCAGCACCGGCCCGCGAACCAGGAACGCGCCAATCAGGCACACCAGCGGCACCCAGAGCCCGTCGTGGATCACCAGCCCCCCGACCGCCCAGACCAGGATGTCCGGCGGGTCGGTGATGTACGGGTCGCCGAGCAGCCCGTACAGTCCGTAGCCGATCAGGGCGAGGCCGGCGGCCAGCAGCAGAGCGCGGATACCGGCGGTCATACGATCACCTCGATGCGCTCGACCCACTTGGTCTGCAGGACGCCGGGCCGGTTCGGCGCGATGACGCGTGCGGGGAACCCGTGGTCCGCGGCCAGGACGTCGCCATTGACACGCAGGGCGAGCAGGCTGAGCGGATCGTCGACGTACGGCGCGGGCATCTCCATCACCCGGTACGGTCCCTCGGCCTCCAGCGAGGTGACCCGCACCGCCGAGCCGGGCGGGGCACCGGCGCGTCGCACCAGGTCGGCCACCCGGACCCCGGTCCACCGGGCGCCGGCGCTCCAGCCCTCCACACAGGAGATGGGCAACTCCACCTCGTACTGGGGGAGTTCGGCGAGCTCGGCAAGGGTGAGTTCGTACGGCCGCGGGCCATCGACCCGGAGCCGCCAATCGGCGGGCACCGTGACCGTCCCGGCCTGGGCGGCGGTGCGGTTCACCGGCAGACCCTGGGGGCCGATATCGGGGCGGCGCGGGGCCAGCAGGTCCAGGGCACTCAGCCAAGGCACGGTCTGTCCGGCGGTGACGAGGGTGACGGCACCGGCAGCGGCGGTGGTCGCCGTGAGGAACGCGCGGCGCTGCGCCAGAGGCGGAGTGGCCCGGCGCCACCAGTGCGCGGCGATGAGCGGTGCCTTGACGGCGAGGTGGACCAGCAGTCCGCCGGTCGCCAGCCAGCCCAGCCAGAAGTGCGTCTGCCGGAACGGGAACGGCCACGGGTACCACTGCAGGGTGTTCAGCAGGCCGGTGAACAGCTCCAGCAGGACGGCCGCGACGAGGAGCGCGATGCCGAGCCGCTCCAGGGCGTGCAGCACGCTGCGCGCCGGTGGCCACTCGAACAGTCGGGGATAGACCGCCCACAGCTTCGCGCCGGCCAGCGGGATCGCGGCCAGACCGCTGATCACGTGCAGGCCCTGGGTGACCCGGTAGCCGTTCACCGGCCGTGCGGGCAGGTGCGGCGCGAGCCAGCCGGGCGGCTCCTGGAGCAGATGACTGGTCAGGCCGGTCAGGAAGCAGACCAGGAGGGCCGCACCCAGCCAGCGGCCGACGACGACCACGGTCCGCGGCTCGCGCAGCGGTGAGGTGAACGCACCCTCGCGGAACGGCCCGCGCCGTAGGAACGCCGGGGGAGCGGGCAGTGGTGGGTCGTAGCGGTGGCGGGCGGTCGGGGTGCCGGAGTCGGCGGGTTCGGATTCCACGCGTCCATCGAAGCGCCCCGGCGCGTCCCTGCGGTGATCCGACGTGCTTACGGAATGCGAACGGCGGCCTCGCCGCCGGGGTTGTGGAGCCGGGCCGGTGGGAGGGTGGGCGATGTGACCTCCCGTTCCGTCCTGCCCTGTCTCCTCGCCCTTGCCTCGCTGGTCACCGGCCTGGCGCTGACCGTCGCCCGGAGCGGCGCCCTCCCGCTCCACGGCTGGTACCTCCTCGACGTCGCCCTCTTCGCCGTCGCGGTGCTGCTGCTGCGCAAGGTGCCCGGCGGGCAGGCCGTACCGCTGCTCCTGGCCGGCAGTATCGCCGTGGCCGCCGTCGGGCTCCTCGCGCCGCCGCGCACCAGCGACGACGCCTACCGTTACGTCTGGGACGGCCGGGTCCAGGCGGCCGGGATCTCGCCCTACGCCCACACCCCGGACGATCCGGCGCTGGCGCGGTTGCGCGATCCGGGGCTCTTCCCGGTGGGTCACGGATGCGCGGGCTGGGACGAGCGGCGCACCACGGCCGGGGACTGCACCCGGATCAACCGGCCGGCCGTGCACACCATCTACCCGCCGGTGGCGCAGGCGTGGTTCCTCGCGGTGCACCCGTTCGGCGGCGGGGTCCGCGGGGTGCAGGCCGCAGGCGCGGTGCTGGCGGTGGCGACCACCGCCCTCCTGGTGAGGGTGGGGCGGGCGCCGTGGCGGGCCGCCCTGTGGGGGTGGTGCCCCGGCGTGACGGTATGGGCGGTCAACGACGCGCACGTGGACACGCTCGGCGCCCTGCTCACCGTCGCCGGGCTCGGCTGCGCGGTGCGGGGGCGAGCCGTCCGCGGGGGGCTCCTCCTGGGCGGCGCGGTCGCGACCAAGCTGCTCCCTGCCCTCGCGCTTCCCGGCGCGCTGTCGGGCCTGTTGGCCCGGCGGCCGACCCGGAACGACGTCCTGCTCGTCGGATCCGCGCTCGGTGCCTTCGCGCTGTCCTACCTCCCGTACGTCGTGGCCTCGGGCACCTCGGTCCTGGGTTACCTGCCGGGCTACCTGCGGGAGGAGGGCTACGAGCAGGGGCACATCGACCGGTTCGGGCTGCTGCGGCTGGTGCTGCCCGACCTGCTCGTGCCGTGGGCGGCGGCGCTGGTCCTCGCGGCCGTGGTGGTCCTGGTCCTCCGCCGGGGCGACCGGCACCGGCCGTGGGCCGGCGCGCTCCTGGTGACGGGTACGGCGCTGCTGCTGGTCGCACCCGCCTACCCGTGGTACGGGCTGCTGGTGGTCGCGTTGGTCGCACTCGACGGCCGCTGGGAGTGGCTGGCCGTCCCGGCCGCCGGGCAGGCGCTCTATCTGACGGGAGGTCAGACGGCCCAGCAGTTCGCCTACGGGACGGCGCTGTGCGTCGTCCTCCTGGTCCCGCTGCTGCGGCAGCGCCTCACGGGACGGGTGGCCGTGGCGGACAGGGCCTAGTTACGGAAGTCTGACGGGCCGGTGCGGACCCTGGCCGTTTCGCCCCTCGGCTGGTCGAATCGGCAGCGTGAACGAACAGATCGAAGAGGGCCGGGGAACGCCCGTCGGCCGCCGGGTGGTGCTGGGGCTGCTCGGGCTCGGTGCGGCGGGTGTCGCGGTCGGCCCGTACCTCCAGCGGGCCCAGGAAACCGTGGCCGGCAAGGACCCGACGGGTCTCACCGGCCTGCTGCCGGGAGGAGGCGGCTTCCGCTACTACTCCGTCGCCGCCTCGGTCCCGACCAGGGGCCCCGACACGTACACCCTGACGGTGGACGGGTTGGTGGAACGCCCCGGCAGCTACCGCCTGGCCGACCTCCGGACGATGCCGCAGCGCCGGATCGTGCGGGACGTGCAGTGCGTGACCGGGTGGCGGGTGCCGGCCACACCGTTCGAGGGCGTGCCGCTGGCCCACCTGCTCGACGCCGCCGGCGTCAGGGCGGGCGCCGTGGCGGTGCGGTTCAGCTGCTTCGACGGCGAGTACACCGAGAGCCTCACCCTGGAGCAGGCCCGGCGCGACGACGTGGTGGTCGCGCTGAAGCTCCAGGACGCCCCGATCTCCCACTCCCACGGGGGGCCGGTGCGCCTGTACGTGGCGCCGATGTACTTCTACAAGTCGGCCAAGTGGCTTTCGGGAATCACCGTCACCGACACGGTGCAGCCGGGCTACTGGGAGCAGAACGGCTACGACGTCGACGCCTGGGTCGGCCGCTCGAACGGACGTGACGATGCGCCGACCGCCTGACCTCCTGCTCCGCTTCACCCGCGCCGAGCGCTGGGTGCACCGCGCCACCGCCGCCCTGATGCTGACATGCCTGGCCACTGCCGCCTGCCTCTACCTTGCTCCGCTCGCCGAACTGGTCGGGCGCCGGCGGCTGGTCGTCACCGTGCACGTGTGGTGCGGCTTGGCGCTGCCGGTACCGCTGTTGCTCGGGCTGGCCTTCCGGGCGGTGCGCGCGGACGTGTCGAGGCTGAGCCGTTTCCGTCCAGCGGACTGGCAGTGGCTGCGGGCGACACGGGCGCGCGCGTCGCACCGCCCGGCGGGGAAGTTCAACGCCGGGCAGAAGCTGTACGCCCAGTGGACGCTCGGGGCGATGCTGGTGATCCTCGGTACGGGCCTGTTGATGTGGCTCACCCACCTGGCGCCGCCGGCCTGGCGGACCGGCGCGACCTTCGTCCACGACTGGCTCGCGGCAGCCATCGCCGTGGTGACCGCCGGGCACATCCGGATGGCCGTCCGGGATCCGGAGGCCCGGCGCGGGATGCGGACGGGGCTGGTCGACCGCGGCTGGGCCGAGCGGGAGCACCCGCAGTGGTCGGACGGCGTCCCTGTGGGGGCCGAGGAGTAGCTCCCGCGTGCCCGCCTCGTCAGTGGTGCGCGCCTCGTCAGTGGGGGCGGACCGCCCTTCGGAAGGCGAGGAAGTGGCGGCCCTGGGAGGACCAGCGCTCGGTCTCGACGAGCCCGGCCCGGTCGGCACGACGGGCGGTGGCCGTCGCGCCGCAGCGGGCCCAGGCGAACGGCGGCCCGAGCCGCCCGTGGCGCCCCTCGACCCGGACGGTGATCCGTTCGTCGATCTCCCGCGGCTCCACCTCGACCAGCAACACGCCACCCGGAGCGAGGAGTTCGGCGCTCCGGCCGAGCAACAGCCCCGGGTCGCCGCCGATACCGAGATTGCCGTCGGCCAGCAGCGCGCCACCCCAGCGGCCCTCCGCGGGCAGCCGGTCGAACACCGAACGGCACAGGGCGGGCCCGCCGAGGCTGCGGGTCCGGGCCACCGCGGCCCCGGTGATGTCGACACCGAGCGCCGGCACGCCCAGGCCCAGCAGGGCCGCGACGAGTCGGCCGGGGCCGCACCCGAGGTCCACCACCGGCGCGGTCAGCCGGGTGCAGCGCAGCAGCAGGCCGTGATCCGCGCCGGCGGCGGGCGCGCACCAGCGTTCGACGTCGAGCGGGATCCGGCGGCCGTCCTCGCGGCGCAGCCACAGCGGGCCCCGGCCTGCGCGGACGGCCTCGGCGAACGGGTCGTCCACCCATGCCTCGGTTGCGACGGTCACCCCGTCACCTCCCGTGCGAACTCGATCGATCGAAGGCATGCCGCGAACCTGCCGCCGGGGGCCTCGGCGGCGACGTGACGCGCGTCCTGGATGGTGTCCACGTCGGTGACCACCGGGAGATGACTGACCATCAGATTCTCTGCCACCAGCCGGTCGAGCAGGGCCCGGCCGGTTTCCGGCGTGGACATCGGCAGGCCCAGGAGCAGCCGCCGGGCCAGCCGCTCGGTGGGCCTGGCCAGCCCGAGCGCCCAGAACCCGCCGTCGCTCGCCGGGCCGTACCAGGCGTCGACGCCCGTACGGAGCGCCGGCGACAGGGGCTCGGCGAGGAGGGCGGCGTCCACCTGCGGGGTGTCCATGCCGACCAGCAGGGCGGGTGCGTCCGGGGCGATCCCGGCGGCGTGCGCGAAGGCGGCCGCGAGCCGTTCGTCCAGCCCGCCGCCGGACTGCGGCACGACCTGCCAGCCCGGCGGGAGCCAGGCGCCGGCGTCACCCTCCAGGACGAGCAGCCGCCGGCCGGCCGGTACCCGGTCGAGGGTGGCGAGGGTGTCGGCGAGGGCGGCCTCGGCCAGCGCCGCCGCCTGCTCGGGCGTGCAGGGCGGGGTGAGGCGGGTCTTCACCCGCCCCGGGACCGGCGACTTGGCGATCACCAGTAGGGTCGGTGGCGGCGCGGCCAGCACGGCCCGCATGTCGCGGACGGCCTGCCGGGTGCCGCGCACGGTACCGGTGACCTTGGAACGGCCCGCGCGTGGCAGGTAGTCGACGGGTGTCTCGGCGATCCGCATCCCGGCCGCCGACGCGGCGAGCACCATCTCCAGGGGGTAGCCGGAGCGGCGGTCGCCCAGGCCCAGCGCCAGCAGCCGCTCACGGGGGGCGGCCCGCATCGGCCCGAGGTCGTGCAGCGGCGCGCCCGTCCTCGCCCGCAGCCGGCGCGCCAGGGCGGCATTGGCCAGACGGGCGTGCAGCGGCCACGCGCCGGCGGTCGTGGGGCGGCGCCGGCCGAGCACCAGGTCCGCCGAGCCGGAGGCGACCGGACCGGCGACGAGCGGCAACTGGGCGGGATCCAGTGAGCCGTCGCAGTCCAGGAAACAGACCAGGTCGGCGGTGGCGGCGAGCAGCCCGGCATGGCACGCGGCGCCGAAGCCGCGCCGCGACTCCTCGACGACGGTCGCGCCCAGTGAGCGGGCCAGTTCGGCGGAGCCGTCGCGGGAACCGTTGTCGACGACGATCGCCCGCCAGCCTGCGGGTACGCGCCCCAGCACCCAGGGCAGGGCCTCGGCCTCGTCGAGGCACGGCAGGATCACATCGGCAGGTGGCAGTGGGGGAGTCGGAGAGATCACGTCGGCCACGCTAGGCGCGGGCGGGCCCGCAGCGGCCGAACCGCGCCCTTACGAAAGTCCTACGCCGGCCCGCCGCCGGCGGGGAGCCACAGCCCGCCGGGCCGCGATCTTACGGAACACGAACGTGAACCCCGGCCCGGCACCGGCCCCCGGCCGCAGCTCGTATCCTCGGCGAGGTGAACGACAGCCCCCCTTCCGCCGGACCGCCGGACCCCGCCCGCATCCTGGTGATCGACGACGACCTCACCGTGGGCGAGGTCGTCGCCGGCTACCTCACCAGGGCCGGCCACCAGGTCGACCGGGCCTGCGACGGCAACCAGGGCCTCGACCTGGCCCGCAACCACCGCCCCGACCTCCTGGTCCTGGACCTCATGCTGCCCGGGATCGACGGTCTGGAGATCCTGCGCAGGCTGCGCGCCACCGAGGACGGCGCCGACCTGCCCGTGGTCATGCTCACCGCCAAGGGCGACGAGGCCGACCGCATCCTCGGCCTGGAGCTGGGCGCGGACGACTACGTCACCAAGCCGTTCAGCCCGAGGGAGCTCGTCCTGCGCGTCCAGTCCGTCCTCCGCCGCTCCCGCGCCGCCGCTCCCACCGCCCCGACCCCCGTGCCGCTTGAGTCCGGGGACATCACGCTCGACCCGCAGGCCCGCCTCGCCCACCGAAGAGGACAGGAACTCCTCCTCACACTCCGGGAGTTCGACCTGCTCGCGTTCCTCCTCCGGCACCCCCGGACGGTCTTCTCCCGCCAGGAGCTGATGCAGCGGGTCTGGGGCTGGGACTTCGGCGACCTGTCCACCGTCACCGTCCACGTCCGCCGCCTGCGCGAGAAGATCGAGGACGACCCCGCCGCACCGACACTGATCACCACGGTCTGGGGCGTCGGGTACCGCTACGACCCGGTCACGGACGAGAAGGACGGCCCGGCGTGAAGGATCTGCTGCTGATCGCCCTGTTCGCAGGGCTCGGCGCCACCGGCGCCGGCCTGCTCGGCTGGGTGGCCGTACGCCTGCTGCGCCGCCGCTCGATGGCGGTCTCCCTCTTCTGCGTCGCCGTCGTCACCGTCCTCGCGGTCACCTCCGGGACGTTCGCCGTCGCCCAGGCGATGTTCCTGTCCGGACACGACCTCGGCGTGGTCATCACCGTGCTCGGCATGGCCTCCGTGGTCTCGCTGCTCACGGCCGCACTGCTCGGACGCCAGGTCGTGGCCGGCAGCCGCGCTCTGACCGCGGCCGCCCGCACCGTCGGAAGCGACACCGGCTTCACCGCGCCGGAGCATCCCCTCGGGCTCGAACTGGCCCAGCTCAGCGAGGAACTCGCCGCCACCAGCGCCCGGCTCGCCGAGTCACGCGCCCGGGCGCAGGCGCTGGACGCCTCGCGGCGCGAGCTGATCGCCTGGATCTCCCACGACCTGCGCACCCCGCTCGCCGGGCTGCGCGCCATGGCCGAGGCGTTGGAGGACGGCGTGGCCGACCGACCGGAGCACTACCTCAAGCGGATCCGTGCCGAGGTCGAGCGCCTCACCGGGATGGTCGACGACCTCTTCGAACTCTCCCGCATCCAGGCCGGCGCACTGTCCCTCTCGCTCGCCCGGGTGTCCGTCTACGACCTGGTCGACGACGCACTGGCCGGCGCGCACCCCCTGGCCCGGCAGCGCGGCGTCCGCCTGGAAGGCCGGCAGGTCGCCGCCGAGCCGGTCGAGGTGGACAGCCGCGAGATCACCCGGGTGCTCGGCAACCTCCTGGTCAACGCGATCCGCTCGACGCCCGAGGACGGCGTGGTCGCCGTCTCCGCCCGCCGCGAGGTGGACGAGGTCGTCCTCTCGGTCACCGACGGCTGCGGCGGCATCCCGGAACAGGACCTCTCCCGCGTGTTCGAGACCGGCTGGCGCGGCAGCACCGCCCGCACGCCGCGGCGCGATCCCGGCGAGGGCGGGGACAGCGGCGCCGGGCTCGGACTGGCCATCGTCCGCGGCATCGTCGAGGCGCACGCCGGGCGCGCCCGGGTGCGCAACGTCACCGGGGGCTGCTGCTTCGAGATCGCCCTCCCGGCGGCGCGCGGGTAGTCAGGCCCGCAGGGGCGCGGCGGCGAACTCGGCCATCCCCGCACGGAACGGCACCCGGGCCCGCCAGTCCAACTCGGCACGGAGCCGGGAGGAGTCGGCGGTGATGTGCCGGACGTCCCCGAGCCGGTACTGCCCGGTCACCACCGGCGCCGGCCCGCCATGGGCGTCGGCCAGCGCCCGGGCCATCTCGCCGACCGTGCGCACCTCCCCGCTGCCGACGTTGTACGCCCGGGCACTGCCCGGCAGCCGGCCGCCGATGTCCTCCAGGGCGGCCAGGTTCGCGGACGCGACATCGTCGACATGGACGAAGTCCCGGCGCTGACCGCCGTCCTCGAACACCCGGGGAGCCTCCCCGCGGGCGAGCGCGGAACGGAACAGCGAGGCGACCCCGGCATACGGAGTCTCGCGCGGCATGCCCGGGCCGTAGACGTTGTGGTAGCGCAGCGTCAGGACGGACCCGCCGCAGGCGCGGGCCCAGGCGGCGGCCAGGTGCTCCTGGGCGAGCTTGGTCGCGGCGTACACGTTGCGGGGGTCGCCCGGCGCGTCCTCCGTGACCGACCCGGGCTGCAACTCGGCGCCGCACACCGGGCACGGCGGTTCGAACCGGCCGGCGTCGAGATCGTCCGGGCGCCGTGGACCGGGCGCCACACTCCCGTGCGCGGGACACAGGTACCGGCCTTCGCCGTAGACGACCATCGACCCCGCCAGGACCAGCTTCCGCACCCCACTGCGCGCCATCGCGGACAGCAGGACCGCTGTTCCGAGGTCGTTGCAGCCGACGTAGTCGGGCGCGTCGTCGAGGTCGAGACCGAGCCCGACCATCGCCGCCTGGTGGCAGACCGCGTCCACCCCGGCCAGCGCCTGCTCCACGGTCGCCGCGTCCCGCACGTCGCCGTGCCGGAACCTGACGCCGGCCGGCAGGTCGGGCGCCGCCCCCGAAGGGTGGACCGCAGGCAGCAGCGCGTCCAGCACCCGGACTTCGTGGCCTGCCGCGACCAGAGCACGCACGACCGCCGAACCGATGAAACCGGCACCGCCGGTGACCAGGATCCTCATGACCGGCGACGCTACCGGCTGACCTGCCCATTCGACCGCCGAGGCGGGAGGGCGTCAGCAATCCGTAAGGCGGGAATCCGACCACTGAGCGTGCCTGCCGCGCAGTGTTGTTCTTGACGGGCCCTTGGCGAGGTGCCGGCCCGGGCGTCAGGCGAGGCCGGGGACGAACTGGACGAGCAGGTCGATCGTCTTGATGCCGAGGAAGGGGAGGATCAGCCCGCCGAGCCCGTAGACGCGCAGGTTGCGGCGGAGCAGGTCGGTGGCGGAGGCGGGCTGGTAGCGGACGCCGCGCAGGGCGAGCGGGATCAGGGCGACGATGATCAGGGCGTTGAAGATGATCGCGGAGGCGATGGCGGAGGTCGGGCTGTGCAGGCCCATGATGTTGAGGTGGGCGAGGCCGGGGTGGGAGCCGACGAACATCGCGGGGATGATCGCGAAGAACTTGGCGACGTCGTTGGTGATCGAGAAGGTGGTCAACGCTCCTCGGGTGATGAGGAGTTGCTTGCCGACGCGGATGATCTCGATCAGCTTGGTGGGGTTGGAGTCGAGGTCGACCATGTTGCCGGCCTCCTTGGCGGCCGGGGTGCCGGTGTTCATGGCGACGCCCACGTCGGCCTGGGCGAGGGCGGGGGCGTCGTTGGTGCCGTCGCCGGTCATCGCGACCATGTTCCCGGCGGCCTGTTCCCGCTTGAGGTAGGCGAGTTTGTCCTCCGGGGTGGCCTCGGCGAGGTAGTCGTCGACGCCGGCCTCGGCGGCGATCGCGCGGGCGGTGAGCGGGTTGTCGCCGGTGACCATGACGGTGCGGATGCCCATCCGGCGCAGTTCGGCGAAGCGGTCGGCGATGCCCTCCTTGACGACGTCCTTGAGCTCGATCACGCCGAGCGCCCGGGCGCCGTGCCGGTCGTGGACGGCGACCAGCAGCGGGGTGCCGCCGGCGGCGGAGATCCGGTCGACGAGCGGCTTGGCCTCCATCGGCAGCCGTCCGCCGGAGCGCACCACCCAGTGGGCGACGGCGCCCGCCGCGCCCTTGCGGACCAGGCAGGTGGCGCCGTCGGGCCAGGCGAGGTCGACGCCGCTCATCCGGCTCTGGGCGGTGAACGGGATGGTGGTCCGTTCGCCGAGCTCGCCCTCGGCACGCGGTGGTACCCAGTACTGGCGGTCGGTCAGCTCGATGACGGAGCGGCCTTCGGGGGTCTCGTCGGCGAGTGAGGCGAGCTGGGCGGCCTCGGCGAGCTGCTCGACGGTGGCGCCGGGGAGCGGGTGGAGGGCGACGGCGCGGCGGTTGCCGTGGGTGATGGTGCCGGTCTTGTCGAGGAGCAGGACGTCGACGTCGCCGGCCGCCTCGACGGCGCGGCCGGAGAGGGCGACCACGTTGCGCTGGACCAGGCGGTCCATGCCGGCGATGCCGATCGCGGAGAGCAGGGCGCCGATGGTGGTCGGGATGAGGGCGACCATCAGGGCGACCAGGACGACGGTGGTCTGCGGCGAGCCGGCGTACATCGCCATCGGCTGGAGCGAGACCACGGAGAGGACGAAGACGATGGTGAGCGAGGCGAGCAGGATGTTGAGGGCGACTTCGTTCGGCGTCTTCTGCCGGTTCGCGCCCTCGACCAGGGCGATCATGCGGTCGATGAAGCTCTGACCCGGCCGGGCGGTGATCCGGACGACGAGCTGGTCGGAGAGGACCCGGGTGCCGCCGGTCACGCTGGTGCGGTCGCCGCCGGACTCGCGGATCACCGGCGCGGACTCGCCCGTGATCGCCGACTCGTCCACGGCCGCGACGCCCTCGATCACCTCGCCGTCGCGGGGGATCACCTCGCCGGCGGGGACGAGCACGATGTCGTGCAGGAGCAGGTGGTCGGCGGGGATGAACTCGTGGCGGCGGTCGTGGCCGCCGACCCGCCAGTGCAGGAGGCGGCGGGCGGTGGTGCCGGTCTGCGCCTGGCGGAGGGAGTCGGCCTGGGCCTTGCCGCGGCTCTCGGCGACGGCCTCGGCGAGGTTGGCGAACAGCACGGTGAGCCAGAGCCAGAAGCTGATCATCCAGGCGAACACGCTCGGGTGGACGACGGCGGTGAGCGTGGTGAGGGCGGAGCCGGTCTCCACCACCAGCATCACCGGGTTCTTCGCCATGGTGCGCGGGTGGAGCTTGCGCACCGCGGCGGGCAGGGCTTCCCGGAGCTGGCGTGCGGTGATCAGCCGGCGGCGTCCGGACCGGGGCGCGCTGGGGCGGTGGCCCGGGTGCGGCGGCGCCGGCGGAGGCGTCGGCCGATCGTCGCCGGCCTTCGCGCGGCGGAACCGGTTCGGCGTGGTCGTGTCCGGTGGGGTGAGGGCCGAGCGGCGCATCAGTTCTGGGACCTTCCGGGCCGTCCCGCGTGGGCGGGGCGGCTTTGGACGGGGACGGGGACGCCGCACAGCGAAACACCGCACCTCCACACGCCATGCGCGTCTTGACGCCCGCTTGGCGTGACAGGGGAAGTCCTTGACACGACCCTGACGCGACCACCTGACGCCCTGTCGGCCGACCGGGCGTCCGCGGCACCGGCGCCGGGTGAACCCCAGCTGCCCCCGGTGGCCCCTGTCCGAACTGTGGCGGACGGGTGGCCCTGGGGGCCGCCGCGTGCCCGGAGGTATCAAGGTGTCGTCAAGGCTGCCGGTGTCCGCGTCAAGGGAGCGCAGTAAGCGGTGGTCGGGCCTCCGGACGGCCTCACGATCGTGAGACTCGCGATCGATGGAGAAACGGATGTCCGACATCACTGCCCAGGCCGTCACCGCCGAGCCCGAGCCCCCGGATACCGGGGCGGGGCCGGACGAGCGGCATCGCCTCACCGCGCTGGGCGGGCTGGCCGCGCTGTCGCTGGATGCGATGGCCTCGGTGGCGTACGGGCCGGAGTCGATCGTGCTGGTGCTGGCGGCGGCCGGAGCGTACGGGCTCGGGTTCACGGTGCCGGTGACGGTGGCGATCGCGGTGTTGCTGGCGGTGCTGGTGG
This sequence comes from Kitasatospora sp. NPDC041988, assembly GCF_055588525.1. Classification (NCBI taxonomy): domain Bacteria; kingdom Bacillati; phylum Actinomycetota; class Actinomycetes; order Kitasatosporales; family Streptomycetaceae; genus Kitasatospora; species Kitasatospora sp. NPDC041988. The sequence continues at coordinate 55,242 of NZ_JBVJCO010000046.1, read as the reverse complement.
CGTCGTACCGGCAGGTGATCGCGGCGTTCCCGGACGGCGGCGGCTCGTACGCGGTGGCCAAGGCGCATCTGGGGCGGCGGACGGCGCTGACCGCGGCGGCGTCGCTGGTGATCGACTACGTGCTGAACGTGGCGGTGTCGGTGACGGCCGGGGTGGCGGCGCTGACCTCGGCGGTGCCGGGCCTGTACGACGACCGGGTCTGGCTCTGCCTGGGCGTGCTGGCACTGGTCACGGCGGTGAACCTGCGGGGGATCGCGGAGTCGGCGCGCTGGTTCATGGCGCCCACCGCCGTCTTCGTACTCTCCATCCTGACGATCATCGTGGTGGGCCTGTTCCGGGACGCGCCGGCGAGCACGGCCGCGGCCGAGGGCCACGCGTCCGTGCTGGCCGGCAACGCCACCGCCGTGGGCGCACTGCTGCTGCTCAAGGCCTTCGCGGCCGGCTGCTCGGCACTGACCGGCGTGGAGGCGGTGGCCAACGCCGTCCCCTCCTTCCGCACACCCGGCGTCAAACGCGCACAGCACACCGAGGTCGCGCTCGGCGCACTGCTGGGCGTGATGCTGATCGGACTGGCCGTGCTGATCGGCCGCTTCCACCTCCAGCCGGTGGAGGGCGTCACCGTCCTCGCCCAGCTCGCCGACGCCTCCCTCGGCCACGGCGCCGGCTTCTACCTGGTCCAGTTCGCCACCGTCGTGCTCCTCGGGCTGGCCGCCAACACCTCCTTCGGCGGACTGCCCGTCCTGCTCCACCTCCTCGCCCGCGACAACCACCTCCCGCACGTCTTCGCCCTGCGCGCCGACCGCCAGGTCCACCGCCACGGCGTCCTGTTCCTCGCCGCCGTCTCCGCGCTGCTCCTCGTCGGCTCGGGCGGGGACGTCAACAGCCTGGTGCCGCTGTTCGCGATCGGGGTGTTCGTCGGCTTCACCATCTGCCAGGTCGGCATGGTCCGCCACTGGCTGCTCGAAAAGCCGACGCACTGGCACGCCAAGGCCGCCCTCAACGGCTTCGGCGCCCTCCTGACCGGCATCGCCGCCGTCGTCGTCACCGGCACCAAATTCACCGAAGGCGCCTGGGGCATCTGCCTCGCCCTGCCGCTGCTCGTCGCCCTCTTCGAAGCGATCCACCGCAGCTACGCCCGGATCGGCGAACGGCTCGAACTCGGGCGCGTCCCCGGCCCCCTCACCCCGCAGCGCAGCCTGGTCGTCGTCCCCGTCACCGCCATCACCCGCCTCACCCGCGACGCCCTCTCCGCCGCCCTCTCCCTCGGCGACGAAGTCATGGCCGTCACCGTCGTCCACGACGGCGCCGAGGCCGAGGCCCTGCGCCGGGACTGGGAACTGTGGCAGCCCGGGGTGCCGCTGGTGGAGATCCGCGACGGTCACCGCCGGCTCGGCCCGCCGATCGCCGCCCTCGTCAACGACCTCGCCACCGAGCACGCCTACGACCGCCTCACCGTCCTGATCCCCGAGGTCGAACCGGCCCACCCCTGGCAGCGTGCCCTGCAGAACCGGCGCGGCGCCGTCATCGACCGCGCCCTGCGCCGCCACACCGACGCGGTGGTCTGCCGACTCCGGATGCGCATGTAGCAGGACGAGGAAAGGCCTGGACCTGCCGCCCGACCGATCGATCCGGACGCGAGGGCCGTGAACCCGACCGAGCTCGCCCCGCAACTCGACGGCCGGGCTGCCGTGACCCTGCGGCCACACCTGTCGGGGGCGCTTCACGTGGCAGGGCGTTGCAAAAGTCCCGGTGATCATGTGAGTCCGCAGGTCGCGGCGGTGCGACGGGTCCGGGCCTCCCTTCCGCCACCACGGTCCACGTCACCCGATCGTGCGACCGTTGGGCGAGTCCGTAGCCGGTAGTGCTGCGTCACGGCAAGGATCGTCCGTGCCCGCTCCGCCTGGAGCGCAGCACCGACGACTTCCCCTCCCGAGGAGACAACTGTCATGGCACCGATCCCCAACGGCCCCTACGGAATCGCCAAGCGCGGCGAGCAGTACCTGACACTCCAGGACGACAAGGCCCCTGCGGTCGTCCTGCCGCCGACCGGTCAGCCCGGTGAGCAGGAGTGGCACGTCGAGGGTCTCTCCAACGGCAACGTCACCATCAGGAACCTGCGGCACGAGACGTACCTCAGCTTCGACGGCGTTCCCGAGATCAACAAGATGCTCCGGGGCTCCTCGCAGGCCACCGAGTGGCAGCTCCGGCAGTCCGCCCAGCCGTTCCTGTTCCATGTCGTCGTCCCCGGCGGTCCGGTCGACGGCGTCGAACTGGCGGTGGACCTCAGCCTGCTCCGGATCTTCCCCCCGATGACGGCGCTGCGTCCGCTGGAGCCGGCGGACGCGGGGCAGGCGTGGCGCTTCGAGTTCCACGAGTAGGACACACTCGCCGGCCGCCGCCGCCTCGGTTGTGGACGGGGCGGCGGCGGCCGCCGCCTGGTCCGGCCCTGTCTGGCCGTGTCTGGTCCGGCTCTGCCTGGTCCGCCGCCCTGTGCTTGCCGCCGGCCCGTCCGGCCCCGCTCCGGCCGTGCGGCCGAACAGCCGACCGGGGGGGGGGGGGGGGGGGGGGGGGGGGGGGAGGACCGTCGTCTGGGGGGTTCGTTTTTTCTTGTTTTTTTTTTTTTTTCG
>NZ_JBVJCO010000046.1:0-52605 GCF_055588525.1 Kitasatospora sp. NPDC041988 | reverse complement strand
TCCCCCCCCCCCCTTCCTCCCCCCCCGCCCCCCCCCCCCCCTCCCCTCCCCCCAAACAAAACGTCCAACCTGGCTGGGGCCCGACCCCCCCCCCCCCCCCCCCCGCCGTCGTGGGGCGCTCCGTGGTCACGCGTCCGTGTGAGTCCGGAACAGGCACTCCCGGAGGGTGAGGACAGGGGAGTCGGCCAGGCCGCAGTCCTCGGTCTCCGGCGGCTGCAGGGCAGTCACATCGGATGTCGTCGTGCTCACTTCTGCCCCTGTCGGGCTCACATGTCGTCGACACTCCAGTGGCCGCACGTGAAGATGCTGAACGGGAAGCAGAGGTAGTCCGTGGTGGTCTGCTCTTCGCTGTCCAGCAGCTGCAGGGCGTTGACGTCGTTGGTCATCGTTCTCACTCGCTTTCTTCGGGTCGGGTCTGCTAGATGTCGCCGTAGCTCCAGTTGCCGCACGTGAAGATGCTGAACGGGAAGCAGAGGTAGTCCGTGGTGGTCTGCTCCTCGCTGTCCAGCAGCTGCAGGGCGTTGACGTCCTTGGTCATGGGTGGTCACCTCCTTCCGGCCGGGTCGGGGCGGGCAGCCACAGGCGTGGCCCGCCGTGGTGGAGCCGTACCAGCAGGCCGAGTGGCCCGGCGAGTCCGGTGTTGTAGCCGACGCCGACCCTGGTCAGGGTGTCGTCGGGGATCAGGAGCAGCCCGTCGTGGACGACGTGCCGCGCGTGGGCGCAGGCGAGGAGTTCCTCGGCGCGGCGCCGGTGGTGGGGGTCGTCGAGGGCCTCGGCGAGGTCGAGCAGGTACTCGGCGTTGCCGGCGAGTCCGTGGCAGGCGGCCGACGAGCTCCGCCACCGCCAGCGGTACACCTCGGTCGCGGCCTGTTCGGCGGTCTCGCGGTAGCGGGGATCCCCGGTGGCCTGCCAGAGGCGGATCAGGAAGGTGCCGATGCCGGAGGCGCCGCTGCACCAGTGGGGCGCGTGGACGGGGGTGTCGGCGCCCCGGTCCTCGACGGGCCAGCCCGCACCGCCGTCCCGCACGCGTGCGGTGGTGAGGAGGGTCTCGGCAGCCGCCCGGGCGGCGTGGACGAAGTCCTCCCGCTCCGCGGCGAGCCCGGCGAGCAGCAGGAAGGTGCCGACGCCGGCGACGCCGTGGGCGAAGCCGAGATGGGTGATTCCGGCGAGTTCGGAGTCGAAGTCGGCCGGGACGGGCCACACGACACCGGAGCGGCCCTTCGCGGCGGTGGTCAGCAGGTGCTCGGCGGCGGCGACCGCGCGTTCGCGGAACTCCTTGTCGCCGGTGGCCTGCCAGAAGTGGAGCTGGGTGAGGCCGGCGCCGGCCACGCCGTGGCACACGTCGGGGTTGGGCCAGCGCACCGGCACCTCACGGGCCAGCCGGGCCGCGTGCTCGGCGAGGCCGTCGTCGTCGAGCAGTCGGGCGGCGTCCAGCAGCGCCCAGGCGGTGCCGGAGCGCCCGAAGTGCAGCCCGGGCAGCTGCTGTCCGCCGGTCTGGGCCCGGGCGGCGATCCACTGCGCGGCCTCGGCGACCGTCGCCCGCAGCCGTGGGTCCGTCCGGTGTGCGGCGGCCGCGGTGAGGACGGACAGGACGCCGGCCGCGCCGTGCTGCACGTTCAGCGGATCGGTCCGCTCGGCGGAGGGGTCGGCGGGCCAGAGCCGTACCGGGTCCAGCGGGGTCATGGTGTCCATCAGGTGGGTCAGCCCGTCGGAGAGCAGCTGCCCCGCGGTCCCGCCGTCCAGGACATTCCCGCCGTCCGGGACGCTCCCGATGACGGGGGGTCCGTCCACGGGTGTGGTGGCGAGCAGCCCGGCGAGCGTCTCGCGGACCGTGTCCAGGCTCCACCGGTCGTTGGGGTCCTGCGCCATGAGGCCCAGCACCAGCGGCTGGAAGGCGGTGAGCTCCGGGCGGTCGGCGAGGGCGGCGGCCAGCAGGGCGGCGAGGCGTTCGTGCTGGCCGCGCGTCGCCCCGCCGTCCGGGGCGAGTCCGGGCTCGGCGCCGGTGAGCAGATGGAACAGCACGGCGCCGAGGCCGTAGAGGTCGGACTCCGGGGTGGGGGCCGAGCCGCTCGGGGCGCCGTCGAGCACCTCGGGGGCGCAGAAGCCCGGAGTGTGGATGCGCGGGACGAGGTCTCCGGGGCGGGCGAGGGCCTCCAGGTCGATCAGGCGGAGCTCGCCGTCCGGAGTGACCATCAGGTTGTTGGGGCTGAAGTCCTGTAGGACCAGGCCGAGTCCGTGGACGGCCTCGACGACGGTCATCAGCTTCCAGGCCAGCCCCAGCATCGACGCCCGGTCGGGGCGGAGCCTCTCGGACACCCAGGAGCGCAGCGTCTGCCCGGCGACGCGTTCCTCGGCGAGGTACCGGTTTCCGCCCTGGCCGAAGACATCCAGCACTTGCGGACAGAGGCCGAGCGGCGCGAGCAGCGTGTGCATCTCCGCCTCGTGGCCGAGCCGGTCGCCCGCGTCGGTGCCTCTGAGGGTGGCCCCGACGTGCCGGCGGGCCTCCTTGATGACGACCTCCTGTCCGGTCCGCTGGTCGGTGCCGAGGAAGACTCCGCCCCGGTAGGAGTGCCGGATGGCCTTGTGCACGACGTAGCGGTCGTTCAGCAGGACGCTCGTCCCGGGGGCGGGCGGGGGCTCTTCGGGCGGCGGCAGCGGGGAGACGGCCCAGGCGGGCGGGCTGAAACCGGCCAGCCGGCGGTCCCGGACGAAGCTCCCGTCGGGTGCCTGCAGCATCGGCTCGGGTGAGCCGTCGTTGGTGAGCCGGGGGAAGCCTCGGAAGGCGCCGTAGCGGTAGTACACCAGGCTGCCCGGCCGGTACTGACGGTCGGAGAGGATGCCCGGCCCCGGCAACTGCGCGGTGGCCAGGTGCAACTCCTCGGCCAGCAGCCGGAACTGGTCGTCGTCGTTCGGGTAGACGGTGATGAACTTTCCGCCGCTTCCGCGGTCGTAGCGGGCGGAGACGAGATCCGTCAGATGACCGGGTGTACCGGCGCACTTGAACGGGGCCCGGGCGGCGACGAGCACCTCGGTGGCACGGGTCAGCACCATCGGGGCGGAGAGCGGGGTGGCCGACACGTGCAGCTTCCAGCCCTGCCTCCGGCCTGCGCCGGCGTCGCCCGGGGAGACGCGGCACCAGAAGTCCTCCGGTATGACGGACCAGCCCTGCGCGCCCTGCCTGCGGAGCACCGCCTCGATCAGGTCGGGGAAGAACGTGGCGTACGGATCTGCCGAGTCCCGACCCGCCGTGTACCCGTCTGCCATCGTTCTTCCCTCGTTCTCTGGAGACTGCCGGAGCTGGTCGGCGTCCGACCGCACCGCCGATCCTGCCGTCGCGGGACCTGCGGTTCATGGGTGCTGAGCACGTATCTTCCGGTCCACGGACCCCCATATACGCCCCCGCAGCGGGTGGTCCTCCCGGGGGAGACGTGGTTCAGCGGCACAGGGCCGCGGCGTGATGCGGGACCCGTAGACGTCCTGCGCGCCGCCGCACGGACGCTCCACGCCATGCCACCGATCCCCGGGGACCGGCCACCCGGGCTCTACGTGGGGGACATGGGCGTGGCCGCAGCCATCCTGCGGGCGGGACAGGTGCTAACTCCTCCAAGCTTCCGTCGACCGGGCCGCCAGGCAGCCGCAGGCACGTCCCGACGACTCTCCCGACCTGTTCCACGGCCTCGCCGGCCGGCTGCTCGCGAACCTGATCCTCCGGGACCAGACAGGCGACGGACAGAGCCTCGACCGAGCGGTGAGATGCGGCGACACGCTCCTGCGGCAGCGGGAGGGCGAGCGCGGCACGGCGCACTGGCGGATCCCGCCGGGATACGGAGATCTCAGCGGCAAGAGCTTCCTCGGCTACGCCCACGGTGCGGCGGGCATCGCCGACGCCCTGCTCGACCTCTACGAGGCCACCGGCGCGCCCGGGTACGAGAAGACCGCGCGAGAGGCGATCGCCTGGATCACCCGCCAGGCGATCCGGTGCCTGGAGGACCGTAGCGGGCTCGCCTGGCCCGTTGTCGAAGGCGGCCCGGCGTCCGCTGGTCCTGCTGCGCATGGCCAGACCCCGTCGCAGCCACCAACTCAGCAGGGAGGGCTTCCGCCCCGCCGGCAATCCGCAGCGCCGGATCCCTGAGCCCGACCCTTGAGCACGTGCACGGCCGCGATCCGGACCGACCTGCGCCGGCCGTGGTGTGCCGACATGGGACGGGGTGTGCCGGCCCTGAGCGAGGCCCCGTGCGAACCCGCGGGACGACTTGTCGGCACCGACTCCGGGGACCGGTCAGAGAGGGTCGTGGTGGGCGGGGCGGTGCTGCCTGCAAGGGTCGGGTCCGGAAGGCTGCGGGGTCACGGCGGCGGGCATGATGCGGCAGGCGAAGACGATGTGGGCGCCGATGACGAGCACGACGGGGAGGCCTCCGAGAAGGAGGAGGAAGGCCGGCGCGAGGTTCGCGAGCAGTGCGAGGGGGAGGCGGGCGTTCCGGCCGCGTGACGCCCACGGGGCCACCATGAGCAGGGCGGCAAGGACCGGGGCGCCGATGAACAGGGCAATGATGCCGGCGGCCTGGAGGTACAGCCCCGGCGGGGAGTCGGGGAAGCCCGCGTCGTCGGCGGGGCTCGCGAGGACGGGGGCCGGCAGGGAGGCCAGCAGGACGATCGGCGTCAGATAGTAGGCGACGTAGTGGGCTGCGGCCTTTCCGGCCCAGCGCAGGGCCGTCCGCCCGTGGGCCGCCCAGGTGCGGGCACCGAGGGCGAAGGGGAGCAGCAGCAGCGGCGCGATGAGCAGAAGCAGGAGCCCGAGGTCTCCGCCGGGGTAGTCCTCGGCGAGTTCGAACACCGCCAGGTAGGCGGCGGGCAGTGCGATGAGCATCGAAACGGTGAAGGACTGGCCGACCGCGCAGCACAGGCCGTGCCCGGCCGGTCGCCCGAGCGGCGTCCGGCCGTGCCGTGCACCGGCGGCGCGGGCTGCCACGAAGGGCCCTTCCGAGGCCATCCCGGCCATCCGGCGTCGTTGCGCGACAGCTCCCGGCCCGATGTGCTGGAACGCTTGCACAGGCTCCCCCTCCGCGAAATTGAACGCGTTCAAAGTAGACCCTGATGTCACGCCCGGTCAATTGACGGCCGCTCAACTGCTGTGCCGGTGACGCAGGCGGTACGCCTGGACGAGCGGGGAGCGGACGATGGCGTGGTGCCGGTCCCGGGCGGTGACGTGGTCGAGGGGGTCGGGGACCTCTGGTGCTCAGGCCCGGCCCTTTTGCCGCAGTAGCGTCCTGAGGTTCTCCTTCGCCTCGGCCAGTCCGGCATCGGCGGCCTTCCTGAACCACTGCTCGGCCTGCACGAGATCCCCGGTGTGCCAGGAGCGGACTCCGACGTCGTTCATGGCGGTCGGATCGCCGGAATCGGCGGCCCTCCGGCGCCAGATTCCCGCTTGGGACAGGGCTCCGCGCCGTTCGAGCAGGCGCGACAGCCGAAGCATCGCGTCGGGCAGCCCGGCCTCGGCGGCCCTCCGGTACCGGTGCTCCGCGTCGGCGGTCTCGCCGGTCCGCTCCAGCCGCTCCCCCTCCTTGACCAGCGCCTCCGGGTCGGGGGAGTCGGTGTACAGCCGGTTCCGGACCAGGGCGAGCTTGCCGGCCGTGCGGGTGTTGCGCTGCTCGGGGCGCGGGTGCCCCTGGCTGGGCAGCACCTTGGCGAGGTGTTCGTGGATGGCCAGCAGGGTGAGGAACTCCGCCGCCTCCGCCGACCCGTGCCGCAGGAGGCTCAGCAGTTCACCGGTGTAGGCCGTGTACCGCGCGTCGGAGGGCGCGATGGAGGGCCGGTTCGCCGGTGAGGAGGCCAGGGTGCAGGTCCCGGCCGCCTCCAGCTGGCCGGCCACCACCGAGGTGGCGGAGGCCATCGTGTCGATGGCCATCCCGGAGAAGCAGCAGTCCAGGATCAGGACCCGGTTGGCCGCACGGGCGGTGGCCAGTGTGCGGCGCAGCAGACCGAACGGCAGCCCCGTCCAGGCGATCAGCGGGGGGTCGCTGGAGGTCCCGGGCAGCGACAGGTACAGCTCCCCGTCCGGGCCGACCAGGCCGTGGCCGGCGTAGTAGACCAGCAGGAGGTCCTCCGCCTGCGCGGCCGCGGTCACCAACCGGGCGCCGATCACGGCGAGCTCGGCCCGGTCGGGCTCCGCCACACAGTGCTCGGACGGGAGGGCCGTGCCCCACGGGCTGCCGAGCACCCGGGCGAGGTCGGCGATGTTGTTGCGCACGGCGGGCAGGTCGGGCAGGTCGGGGTCGGTATAGGTACTGGAGCCCAGCAGCACGGCTCTGGAACGCAGCGGGTCCGGCAGGCGCATTCACCCCTCCAGGGCGTGCCGCGGGACGGCGTCCGCGCCCGCGCGGCACGGCTCCGGAGCGCAGCGGGCGAGGCGAGCGCGGCGGGCCGGGTGAGCGCAGTGGGTCAGGCGGGTTCGGCCGGCCCGTCGCATCTGGTCCGCCCGCCGCGTCCGGCCCGCCGGTCGCGTCCGGCCGGCCCGGTCACTGCTCCAGCGCATGCCGCAGCACGGCTTCCACGTCCAGCTCCGGAGCGTCCCGGACGGAGATCCTGACGCTCCGCCCGTCGGGGCCGGTCACCTCGATATCCGCGGACGGACGGCGGTGCCTGATCCACACCGCGACCGAGGCGGCCAGCACCGTGCCGGCTCCCTGGGCGCCGAGGGCCACGATCAGGATGTCGGCGAGCCCGCCCATCTGCTCGGGGAGCGTCCCGGGCTTCTCGATCGCGGCCTGCCCGCGGAGTTCGTCCTCGCGCGACAGCCAGTCCGCCAGCTCGACCAGCTCCGTCGGAGCGCGGTCACCGGTCAACCGGATTCGTGCCTGCATCGCAGTCCCCTTCTCGGCTCTCATCCCCAACGCCGTGCTTCCGTCACGGCCTTCAGATCGATCAGCGCGTTGGCGTATCCGGCATCGACCGCCCGCCGGCACCACTGCTCCGCCTGGGCCGTCTCGCCGAGCTCTGCCAGCAGCAGCCCGAGCATCGCCATCGCCGACGCGTTGCCGGTGGCGGCGCTCCTGCGCAGCCACAGTTCCGCCCCCTCCAGGTCCCGGCGCTGCCACCGCAGCCGCCCCACCTGGAACATGCCGAACTCGCTGCCCGCCTCGGCGGACCGCAGGTACCACCGCTGCGCCTCGTCCGCGTCCCCGCGCTTCTCCGCCAGCGCACCCGCCCTGAACATGGCGAGGGCGTCCCCGGCGTCCGCCGCCCTCCGGTACCACTGCTCCGACTCGGCCGCCGCGCCGCGCCGTTCCAGCACGGAGGCCAGCCGCAGCATCGCGTGGTTGATCCCGGCGCTCACGGCCTCCCGGTACCAGCGCTCCGCCTCGGCGAAGTCCTGCCGCTGCTCCAGCACCCTCCCCAACAGATCCATCGCCGGCGGCACCCCCGCCTCGGCCGCCGACCGGTACCACGGCTCGGCCCCGGCCACGTCCCCGCGCTCCTCCAGCAGAGTGGCCAGCATCATCATCGAACGGACGTGTCCGGCCTCCGCCGCCTGGCGGTGCCACTGCTCGGCCTCGGCCATGTCGCCCTGCTGCTCCAGCAGGCCGGCCAGACTGAAGACCGCCGGGAGGTGCCCGACACCGACGGCCCAGCGCAGCAGCCCCTCCGCTTCGGCCGGTTCGCCGCGCTCCATCAGCAGGGACGCCAGCAGGGTCAGCAGCTCGGCCACGAGCTCGACCGACTCGTCCTCGGGCGCGTCGCCCGCCTGCGACACGATCGTGGCGGCGTTGCGCACCAGCTGCTCCGCCTCGGCCGGGTCACCGCGCTGCACCGCCAGGCGCGCGAGATCCCTCAGCGCGTTTCCCTGCACCACGGAATTGCCGGTGGCGTCGGCCGCCTTGCGCAGCCACTGCTGCGCCGCGTCCAGGCGGCTCTCCTGCACCAGCAGGCACCCGGTCTTCCACATCGCGTAGGCGTCGCCGCTCTCCGCCGCGCGGTGGTACCACGCGTGGGCGCCCGCAAGGTCGCCGCGCTGCTCAAGGAGGTAACCCATGCCTCCCATCGCGTTCACGTGCCCCGCTTCCGCGGCCTTGCGCATCCAGTCCTCGGCCGCCTCCGGCTCTCCCCGGTCCCGCAACAGCTGTCCCAGCCGCGCCATCCCGTCGGGGTGACCGCCGGCCGCGGCCCGCCGGTACCACCCCTCGGCCTGGACGGAATCCCCTCGCTCCTCCAGCAGCCAGCCCAGCCGGATCATCGCCTTCGGATCGCCGCCCTCGGCGGCCGCACGGTACTGCTCCTCCACCTGACCCCCCCCTGTCGGTGTGCGGATGATGCGCGCCGGCGAGGGGCCGGGCGTTCGCCCGGCCGGATGACAACGTCTCAGCCGGCACCTCCCATGCTGCCCGCACGCGGGCATGATCATCCGACTGCTTGCGCCGTATCCATCCGTATCCATCGGACCACCGCTTCCACGCGCGGTGGCTGGGGAGACCGGGGTGGACGTGGCCGTGCCCGCCGGAGCCGGGATGGGCGTCCGTGCCGCGACCGCGTTGTGCGCCGGCGCACGACCAGCGTGCCGGTGGACCGGGCGCGCGCTGTCCGTTGCGGGACACGCCCCCCGTTCTCAGGCCAGGCGTCCCGGCGCCGAGCGCGGTGCCGGGTTAGCGTGAGGCACCGTTTCGCCCTGGCCTGGCCTGGCCTCACCTGGCTCGGCTCGGCCCGGCCGCAAGCCGAGGTGGGCAGCACTCCGGGGAGCCGCCCCGAGGCGCACCACGTCCTCCCCCGTTCACCGCCGGCTACCGGGCCGTCGTCGGCAGGGTGCCCCCGCCCCGGCACTCCGTCGACGGCCGCCGGTCCGTGCCCACCGCATCTCCCACCCGACCGCTCGGACCTGGAGACCCCGTGATCGAACAGCTCTGGCTCCACCCACCGCTCGCCTTCGCCCGGCTGGGCCCCTCCGCGGTGCCGTGCGACAACTACCGCTGGGGCCCCAGCGACCTCACCCCGCACGGCAGCGGCAAGACCACCGTGGTGCCCGACACCACCCTGGACGTCGCCGAGGACGGCACCCTGACCGAGCGCCTGCCGGAGCGGGTGCAGTTCAAGGACGCCGCCGGGTTCCGCCCGGTGTGCCCGTTCTTCGAGCTGCACGGCACCTGGACGCTCGACGGCGAACGGCACACAGGACCGATCACCACACAGGTGCTGGCGGACCAACACATCGACCTGGCCGACGTGCAGTGGTCGGTGGAGGTCGCCAACCTGAAGCCGCACCACTACACCGGCTCCCCGGGCGACCGGGTCGAGGCCGTGGCCGTTCTGACCGGCGACGACCACCGGCGGCACCCCCTGGACGGCCGGGCCCCGGCGGGTGCCGACCGGCCGCTGGTGCCGCCCGGGGCCACCGTGCCGCTGGGCTCCGTCCAACTGCCCGCGCCCAACCCGCAGCTGCCCGAGTTGCGGCTGCGGTTCACCCCGGCGGCCGGCCTCGTCTACGGGCCGACCGACCTGGCGCAGCGCGACACCACGTACACCCTGCCGCCCGAGCGGCTGATCCTCTCCCCCCAGGCCGTCTGGGCCGACCGCTTCCGGCTCTCCGGCGCCGACCCGAGGACCGCCCCGGCCAGCCTGTTCGCCGGGGCCGAAGAGAACGAGGGCGTGGGGCTGGTCGACGACGTCTGCGACGGCCTGGTGACCGTCACGATGCCCGGCGGCCCGGCGGCCACCGCCCGGATCGTGGTCGGGCCGCCCGACTTCGCGCCGGACCGCCGCCCGTTCGTCTCCATCGCGGACGGCCTCACCGACCGGGTGGCGCGCGGCGACGTCCGCGACCAGGCCTACCTCGCCGACGTCCGGCAGACCGCACTGGAGATCCGCGACCTGTTCGAGCGGATCCTGGAGACCATGGAAGCGGTCAACGTGGACGTCCAGAACGAACGGTCCGCAGGCGAGAACGCCGCGATCGCCGCCGCCCGTTCGTTGTCCCCCGAGGACGCCCGTGACCGGGCGTTCGCCACCCCGCCACCGCTGGTCGGACTGCTGCTCGCCCTCAGCGAGCGCGGCCGGCGGCGCCACCGCCGGTTCGTCGCGCTGGAGGTCCTGGAGGACCTGATCCGCGAACAGCCCGAACTCATCAGCCGGGTGATCCGGGAGCCCCTGACCTCCGAGCGCTACTACGACCGGAAGATGCCCGTGGGGATGCGCGGCTCCGACAGCTATCCGATGCACCTGACCCGGCGCCAGTACGACCTGCTGGTCGGCTGGGCAGGCGAGCTGCGGGCCGACATCGAGGCGGGGACATGACCGTGCTGCTGCAGATCGGCCGCCGTCCCGAGGAGGAGCCGGACGACCGGACGGCCCGAGCGGCGCAGCCACCCGCGCTGGCAGCCGAGGCCCAGGTCTTCCGCAGCGCGCACGGCGCCCACCTGTTCCTCGCCGACGGCAGCCGGATCTACGACCTGCCCGAGCCGACGGCCGCCCGGCTGGAGAGCTGGCTGGCCGTGCCGCACGAGCGGGCCGAGGACACCGCCCTCGCCGCCGAGCTGGGCCTGCCGCTGTGGGGTGGCGAGGGCACCCCGGCCCCGCGCATCGACGGCACACCGGCCGAGGTGCCGAAGCTCTCCGCCCTCTCGCTCAACGTGATGCAGGCGTGCAACCTCAGCTGCGGCCACTGCTACGCCGACGAGGGCCGGTTCGGCGGCTCCGCGCGGGCGATGTCCCGCGCCACCGCCTTCGCCGCCGTCGACCGTCTGCTCGCCGAGGCCGCACCCGGCGCCGACGTCGTGGTCGGCTTCATGGGCGGGGAACCGCTGCTGGCCGGTGAGCTGGTGCACTCCGTCGTCCGGTACGCCGACCGGGCGGCCGCCGCCTCCGGGCACCGGGTCCGGTTCGCGCTCACGACCAACCTGACGACCGTCCGGCCGCAGGACGCCCGGCTCTTCGCCGACCACCCGTTCACCGTGTCGGTCAGCCTGGACGGCGACCGCGCCGGCCACGACGCCCTGCGCCGCACCCGCACCCGAACGGGCGAAGGCGCGTACGACCGGCTGGTCGCCGGCCTGGAGACCCTGCGCCGGCACGGGCGCCCGCGCCACCTGGCGGCCCGGGTCAGCGTCACCCCCCACACCGGGCGCCTGCTGGACGTGCTGGAACACGGCATCGGCCTCGGCTTCGACGAGGTCGGCTTCGCGGCGGTGGTCAGTGCACCGGACCCCGCCTACGAGGTCAAGGCCGCCGACTTCGACCGGTTCCTGGCCGGCATGGTGGAGTGCGGGGAGGCGGCGCTGCACTCGCTGGCTGCCGGCCGGCCGTTCCCCTTCGGCAACTTCCAGACCGCGATGCACCAGCTGCACCGCGGCAGCCACCGCCCGTATCCCTGCGGCGCCGGAGCCGGCTACCTCAGCGCCTCCGCCGAGGGCGGCCTCTACGCCTGCCACCGGCTCGTCGACGACCCGGCCTTCGCCATGGGCTCGGTGGAAGCCGGACCGGACGACGCCGCGCGCGGCCGCCACCTGGCGCAGAGCCACGTGGACCGGATGCCACCCTGCCGGAGCTGCTGGGCCCGCTACCTGTGCGGCGGCGGCTGCTACCACGAGGTCGCCCGCCGGGGCCGGCCCGGCTGTGACTACATCCGCGGCTGGCTCGCGTTCTGCCTCCGTGCCTACGTCGAACTCCTCAAGGCAGCACCGGAGTTCTTCGACGATCCGGCCACCGCCGGAGCCGTCGCGGACCCCACCACCGTGGCTCGCTGAGCGTTCCGCCCGACCAGCCGATCCGACCACCCGATCCGACCACCCGATCCGACCAAGGAGCCGCCGATGCCGGATTCCGACCTGCCGACACCCGACGGGAAGATCTTCCCGCGCAACCTCACCGCCCGGGCCGACCAGCTGGTGCGGGGCAACCCGGCCGGCACCCGGCCGGAGAGTGGCGTCGACAACTGCTTCCCGGGACTGGAGTTCGACCAGCGCAACCTGGACAAGGCCTTCCTGCCCGGCCTCACCGTCGACTTCCACCGCCCGGCCGGTTCCCAGGTGATCGCCGTCACCGGGGGACCAGCCGCCGAACAGGGCCTCACCGACGCCGACCTCCCGCTCCACCTCTGGGCCGTCTGCGGGCGCACCACCGTCGACCAGACCGAGGAGCGGGCACCCATCTTCACCTGCACCGACCTGGACGGCCTGGAGGTCTGGCGCCGCGTCCACGATCTGCTGCCGGGCCGGATCGCCGTACTCCTCGGACCCGTCCCCGGCCGGTTCTCGCCCGGAGCCGACGCCCTCGGCGGCGACGGCGACCCCGACCTCAACGACGTGCGGCTGAGCGGGCAGAGTTTCGTCCAACGAGGCGAGGACGGCGTGGTCCAAGGTGCCGTGCTGGTCACCGACCGGGCCCGCTACCTCGACGAGAACGGCGTGATCGACCCAGACGTGTACCGCCCCGGCGACCTCACCCGCAGCCTCTGCGCGCCCTGGCAGTACGACTTCCGGGACTGCGGCTGCTTCTACTGGGCCGCCTCGAAACCGGACATCACCACCAGCTCCGACGGCCGGTTCTTCCCCCTCAACTTCCAGCGCAGCGACCGCACCACCGTGCCGCCGAGACTCGACGGACCAAGGCTCGCCGGCCGCCGTGGCCAGGAGCTGGACTACCCCGACCTGATCGGGAACTGGAACGTCCTTCCGGTGGTCCTCAACGGCCGTGAGGACGACAGCGTCGTCCTGCCCGACGCCCCCGACGTGGAGCTCCTGACCCGCGACCAGGTGATCACCGAACTGGAGTACCTGGCCACCGTCGAACACGCCCTCTGCGTCGAGTACCTGTACGCCCACTACTCGCTGCAGGCCCCGATGAAACTGCCGGTCGGCGCGGACAGGCCCACCCGGCAGATCTTCGCCGCCGCCGACGAGGTGTTCAACGTCGCCGTGGACGAGATGCGCCACTTCCGCTGGGTCAACGAAGCCCTCGGCACCCTCGGCCGCCCTCCCGCGACCGGGCGGGCCGCCACCATCCACCGCCAGCTCGACCGCCCGTTCGAACTGAAACCGCTCACCCCCGAGCAACTCGACTGGTTCATCGACGTGGAGCGCCCCAGCCAGGACCTCAGTGCCGATCCCGGCACCATCGACGGCATGTACGTCCAGCTCCACCAGAGCGTGGTGGAGCAACCCGAGCTGTTCCCCGAAGCGACCCGGCTCGCGCACCTGATCAAGCTCATCATCGACGAGGGCGCCGACCACTTCCGGCGCTTCACCGCCGTCAAGCAGCACCTGGCCGCCCTCACCCCCGAGCAGTACCTGCGCCCGCTCGGCCAGAGCACCGGCGACCCGCTGGTCGAACAGATGCTCGTGCTCGCCGACCAGTACTACACACTGCTGCTGGCCGCGCTCCAAGCCACCTTCGCCCTCGGCGACCGGGCCGGCGGCCTTCTCATCGAACAGGCTCGCCGGACCATGTTCAACCTGCACGAGGTCAACCACGCCCTCGCCGCCCGGGGCGTGGCACCACGGTTCACCCTGCCCGTCACCCCGCCTCCGACCCCGCCCGTCACGCCGCCGGCGCCCCAGGCGGCCGCACCCGTACATGCCGAGCAGCCGGTCGTGCGTCGCGAGGCCCTGACGGCGCGCATCGGCAGCCCGGCCGTGCAGGGCGACGGACAGGCCGTACGAGCCGCCGCCGAGGCCGCCGCTCGGGCCCGGGAGACGATCAGCTCGCTGGGCGGCGGCCCCGAGCGCGCCATGATGCTCCGCCAGCAGGACGACGTCGAGGGGCTGCTGGCCGCTCTCGGCTACGACGGCGGCCGGCCGGGCGGCCCCGCCGCCGCTCCGGCGCCCCCCACGGCTCCTCCGGAGGACCGGCACCCGTGACGGCCACCGTCGTCGTGGCCGGAACCGGCCTGGCCGAACTGACCTGCGCCCGGCTGCTCGCCGAGCGCGGCCACCGGCTCCGGATCCGGCCACAGCCGGCCGTCGGACCGCAGTCGCCCGTCGGACCCCACTCGGCCGTCGGACCACAGCCGGCCGAAGGGCCGCGGCCGCTCCTGCTCAGCGGCCCCACCCTGGAACTGATCGGGCTGCTCTGGCCACAGGCACCGGAACTCCTGGACGGGGCCCCCGCGCTGAGCGCCCGCCTGGTCAGCTGGGGCCCGGCGGCGGCGCCGCGACATCTCTCCCAACCGGCCCGGGTGGTCGACGGCGCACAGCTGGCCGACCGCATGCTCGCCCGGCTCCTCGCCGACCACCCCGACATCTGCTCGGACGACCTGCCCACCGACCTGCCCACCGGCCCGCCCGACTGGACGGTCACCGCCTCCGGCACCGGGACGGCCCCCGGTCCTTGGACAGCCGGGCGCCGCCACCTGCTCACCGGGGTCGCGCTCCTCGCACCCGGCCACGACCCGGGCACCGCCCACCTCGACTGCACCGAGCAGGCCTGGCTCCACCTCACCCCACTCGGCGACGGCACAGCACTGCTCCAGGCCATGGTCCCCGGCCCGGTCGAACACCCCGCCGACCTGCTGGCCCGGCTGCTCGCCGAATCCACCCTCGGGTCGGCTCTGGACCACGCCCCGCCGACGGCGGTCGCCATCCCGGCCGCGCCCCGCCTCCACCCGGCCCCGGCCTCCCCGGGACGGCTGCTCGTCGGCGCCGGTGCCATCCGCTACGACCCCCTCAGCGGCACCGGCACCGCCCAGGCCCTGCGCACCGCCGTCCTCGGCGCGGCCGTGATCGACGCCGCCGACACCGGTACGTCACCCGCCGTCCTCTGCCGCTACTACGGCGCCCGCCTGCACACCGCGTTCCGCGACCATCTGCGGAACTGCGACCGCCTCTACTCCGAGGCCTTCCACGCGGTGGCCTGGCACCACGAACTCGACGCCGCCCGGACCATGCCGCCCGGCCCCGCGCGGCCGGGCGCGGTGGACGTGTTCCGATGAGCCACCGCCGGGCTGAGGGACCGCCCGTCAGGCGGAGCGCAGTGGCATGAACAGGTAGCGGTAGCCGGGGTCGTGCTCCGCGTCGGCGCTTGCCCGGGCGGTGAAGACGGCCGGCTTGGTGGCCGTGGTGTACCCCAGCTCCAGAAACGGTGTGCTGATCACGCTGAGGCCTTCGACGAGGTACCTGGCGTTGGCCGCGATGCAGATGTCGTCACCCTCGAAGTCGCTCCGCAGTGTCTCCCGCCCGCGCGCCTCGCTCCTGTTGCCCGCGTCCAGGACGATCCGGCCCCGCGAGAGGCTCATGCGCAGGGGCGTGTGCCGTTCCGTGACGAGGGCGACCCGCTTGGCGGCTTCGAGGAGCGGAAGCCGCTCGATGACCGCGGTGCCGGTGTACTCGGTGGGGAAGATGGTGCGGTACTTGACGAACTCGGAGTCGAGCAGGCGGGCGGTCGCCCGCCGGGGGCCGGCTTGGAAGCCGATCAGTCCGCCGCGGTCGTCGCTGCCGCCGCTGCCGTCGGAGTCCCGGGTCGACAGGGCGATGGTGACCTCTTCGCCTCCGGCCTCGCCCTTGGTCAGCGACTTGGCGATCTCGTGCAGGCTCTTGGCCGGCACGAGGGCGATGGCGTCGAGGTCCACGTCGGGGTCCTCCGGCTGCCAGGGGATGTCACGCACGGCCAAGCGGTAGCGGTCCGTCGCGACCAGGCGCAGATTGCGGTTGCCGATCTCGATCCGCACACCGGTGAGCGCCGGGAGCGTGTCCTCCCGTCCGGCGGCGATCGTGACCTGCGCGACGGCCGAGCCGAAGGCGGCGCCGTCGATCGTGCCGCGGGTCTGCGGCATGTCAGGGACTCGGGGGTAGTCGTCGAGCGGGATGGAAGGCAAGGCGAACTGTGAGTCGCCGCAGGCCAGCACGAGGTCCGGCCCCTCGGTCGTGAGATCGACCGGCAGGTTGGGCAGGGACCTGGCGATCTCGGAGAGGAGCCGGCCGGACACCAGCGCGGTACCGGGCTCCATGACGTCTGCGTCCGTCTCGAACCTGGCCGAGACTTCGTAGTCGAAGGCCGACACCGTCAGGAGGTCGTCGCGGGCGCTGAGCGACAGGCCCGCGAGGGCGGGTACGGGCGGGCGGTGGGGGAGAGCGCGTGCTGCCCACGCGACAGCCTCGGCCAGCGCATCGCGCCCAAGACGGATCTTCACCGGACAACTGCTTTCTTGTGATCGAGGGGGGAGCGGTGGCGGAGGAGAGTCGGCTCCGCACCGAGGACTCTGAGGGCTCAACCAGGTCGAGGGTCAAGCTTGACCGTGCACGGGAGGCCGGCCGGACGAGCCCGCTCATCCCTCCGGGGACGGCAGAGAGGGAGGTGCACGGCAGGATCGTGTCCGTCACCGGGGCACCCGCCGTCGCGGAGGCCGGCCGTCGGACCGGGGGAGTACGCCCGTGGCGTTGCCCTGGAGCCGGTCAGTCGATGAGGCCGAGCCGCTGTCCGCCCCGGTCGTGCAGTCGCCTGAGGAAGGCGAGTACGCCGGCGGAGCCGCCGGCCCAGGTGGCGCTCGACCGGGTCAGGCCGGCGTCCGGGAACACCGGACGCGACGAGGTGCCGCCGCTGCGGCTCAGGATGATCGCGGCGACGGTCTCGGCGGCGTCCCAGAACTCCTCGGATCCGGACGCCTTGGCGACGTCCACCATCAGGTCACCGACCCCGGACAGTCCGCAGCACTGGGTGACCAACGGCATCCGCGGTGCCAGCGCGGCGCAGGTGCGCGCGGATTGCCGGGCGAGGACGAGGTACTCGGGTTCGCCGAGGCGGTCGGCGGCCCGGACGAGCACCGCCCCGATCCCGGCCAGGCCCCGGCACCACGAGCCGTAGCGGCGTGTCGCCCCCGGGCCGGTCGCCGCCGCCAGGATGCCCGGTGTGATCGCGGCGAGGTGTGCGCAGGCCCGCGCGGCCCTGCGGACGGCGGCGGGATCCCCGGTCGCGCTTGCGTACTCGAGCAGGAAGTACGCGACACCCGCCTCGCCGTGCGCAAGTCCTTCGCGCAGGGCGGCGCTGCCGATCGTATCGGCGCCCGCGGGCGTCAGCCGGGCCGTGTCGGAGGCGAGCATCCGGTCGCACTCGGCGGCGACGGCGAGGTGCCGGTCGGCGAGTCGGCTGTTGCCGCCCGCGAAGGCGTGCCGGGCGAGAAGCAGGCGGCCGATGCCGATTCCGGCGACGCCCTCGATCAGGTCCGCCTCCGGTGGTCCGCCGTCCGGTCCCCGGGTGGGCAGGGCCGGGTGGCCTGACGGCCCTGCCGTGCCGGCCGTGTCCATGTCCACGGTCACGTCCACGTCCGCGGCGGCAGGGGTTGCCGCCGCCTCGGCGAGGAAGAGCTCGACGCCGGTACGGCCCGAGTAGAAGCCCGGTGACAGGCTCCTGGACTGGCTCTCCGTCCATTGCGCCAGGGCGTCGACGGCCTCGCGCACCCCGTGTCGGTGGAGGTGGTGAAGGAGCTCCAGGCCGAGCCCCGAGCTTCCGCCGTAGACGTCGACCGGCGTCGGGATGTTCGCGTGGGCGGCGAGCACGGGGTCTGCGATCCTGTGGGCCTCGTCGACGCAGAACGCGGTCGTGTGCTCGATGATCTCCGCGAGCAGGCCGTCGTCGAATCGGAGCCGGCCGGGCCCCCGGGGTGCCCGGGACGCCCGGGACGCCTCCGGGGGCTCGAACCCCCCGGGCGCCCTGGTGCGGAGCCGGTCGGCGCCGGCGGTCCGCACGGCCGGATCGAAGCTCGTCAACTCGGCGATCGCCGCCCGGATCAGCCGGTGGTCGTCGCCGGGCAGCGCCCAGGCCAGGCCGGCGAGGGTGCGGTCCCGGTTGACGGCGGCGTCGGGGTCGACGATCACCGGATCCATGCCGGTGGCGGCGAAGCAGAGGGTCGCGCCCAGGGCGTAGTAGTCGTCGGCGGGCTCGGCCGGTCCGGTCGCGCGTCGGACCGGGTCGCTGTAGCCGGGGGTCGAGCCGTCCGGACCGACGCCGTCCAGTGCGCTGATCCCGAAGTCGATCACGTGGCACCGGCCCGCGGCGTCGAGCACGACGTTGTCGGGCTTGAGGTCACGGACGACCACGCCCCGGAGGTGGACGGCGTCCAGGACGCGGAGGAGCTGGGCGGCCAGGTCGGGGAGCGTGCGCGACGGCCGGTCCTCGTCGTCCGGGTACGGGCCGTTCTCCTGGACGTCCCGCCGCAGGTCCCGGTCACCGCAACTGGTCATCACCAGGTACTCGTCCGAGCGGTGCCGGAAGTAGTCGAGCGCGCGGGGCACGCCGGCGACGGTGTCGAGCGTGGCCAGGACCGTCCGCTCGTTGCGCAGCCGGTCGCGGGTGTCCGCACCGGACTCGTCCTCGGCCACGAAGGCCCGCGCCTGCTTGACGACCACCGGCAGCCCGGTGTCCTGGTCGACCGCGCGGTAGACGTTGCCCTGCGGCTTGCGCACGATGCCGCCGGTGACCCGGTAGCGTCCGTCGCCGAATCCGGCGGAGGAGCGAGGCCGGGCGCCGTGCCCGGGCCGGTTCTCGAAGGGATCCTCGGCCCACGGTGGGCAGCGGTACGCACCGGCGGCCAAACCGTCGAAGGCCCGGCCGTCCGGACCCACCATGACCGACTCGAGCCGCCCGCTCCGGCCGGTCCGGTAGTCGCCCGTGAAGGGCCCGTAGCGGTAGTAGACGGGGGCGAGCGGATCGACCCGCCGGTCGCTGACGATCTGCGGACCCTCCCGGCCGCGCAACACGGCGACGAGTTCGTCGGCGATCCCGACGACGACGCCGGGCGCCGGATAGACCGTGATCGCCTTCCCGACGGCACCCGCACTCGACACACCGGAGTTGATCGCACGCAGGGTTTCCGGACTCCTGGCCCACTTCGCGTGGCAGACGTGGCGCGACAGCACCGGCAGGACGAGGCCGGTCACGGCCTTGAGGTCCCCGGGCCGCGCCGAGATGTGCAGCTTCCAACCGTGCTCCATCGCCGGCATCCGCGGGTCGTTCAGGTACGACCAGGTGTCGTCGGACCATCCGCTGCGGCCGGCGATGGGCGCGGTCACCGTTAGGAGTTGAAGTCGCAGCCGAAGCGGGTGGTCGCGGTCACCCACGGGTCGGCGAGACACGCCGTGGCGTCGTGGTCGCTCCGGTCGTCGTCCTCGAACACGATGGCCTCGTCGTCGACCACCAGCGGACCCGCGTCGCGGATCTCGTCAAGCATGGCTACGGGCATGTGACGCCTCCAGGTCTTGTCGTGCGTCCGGCGACGGCGCGGGTTGCGCCGTCGCGGACCGCCGGGCCCGATGGGGCCGGGGTCCTGACCCCCGAAGGTAGGTAGGAATGATCGGCCTGACAAGGGGTCAGAACGCACGAATTTCACAGAGCTGACACATCCGTGGAGAGATGGTGTGCTCCGTCGGGTGCGAACCACGAGGCGGCCGACAAGCCGAAGCCCCCGGAGTCGACGGTCGACGAATAATCCGTGCCGCGCCGGTCCGAGCAGGAGCAGAATCGCCCCCATGGCGAACATGCAAGCGTTCCGGGACGCGGTCACCGACTGGGCGGCGGGCCGCCCCGATGGCCCGGCGGGTGAGCAGGCGGGTGAGCTGGCCGTGCGGCTGCGCGTGCGGACCGCGGTGCTGTTGGAAGGGCCCAGCGACCTCGAAGCCGTCGAGGCGCTGGCCGAGCTCTACGGCCGGGACCTGCCCGCCGAAGGGGTGTGCGTCATGCCCATGGGCGGAGCGATGAGCGTCGGCCGCTACGCCGGCCTCCTCGGCCCGCCGGGGTTGGGTCTGCGCCTCGCCGGGCTGTGCGACGAGGGTGAGCAGGGCTTCTACGACCGCGGTCTCGAAAGGGCCGGCGCACCGCGCCAAGGGTTCTTCGTCTGTGCGGCGGACCTGGAGGACGAACTCATCCGTGCGCTGGGCGTGGCACGGGTCGAGGAGATCGTCCGGGATGAGGGCGACCTCCCGGCCTGGCAGACCTTCGTGCGCCAACCCGCCCACCAAGGCCGGCCCCCGCAGCGACAGATGCGGCGCTTTCTCGGCACGAAGAAGGGGCGCAAGATCCGCTACGGCCGCCTCCTGGTCGAGGCCCTCGACCCCGGGCAGGTCCCTGCTCCCCTTCACGATCTGCTCACGAGCCTGTGACCGAGGCGCCGATCGAGGGGCGGCGGCAGCGGCCACAGCCGGGGCCCTACTTGCAGAGGGCCGCGTCCACGTCCGCGGCGATGCGCGGCTTGGCCGCGACGGAAGGCACGGTCGTCACCGCGATGTCGGCGGCGCGGCCGTCCTCGGTGACGCCCCCGCGGGTTACGTAGCCGGGGAGGGTGCCACCGTGGCCCCAGTAGACGCCGCCGCACGACAGCGGGTAGGACGCCAGGCCCAGCCCGTACCGGACGTCCTCGCCGAGGCTTCCATCGGTCGGGACGGTGGTGCGCATCTGCGCGAGCTGCTCCGGGGCGAGCAGGTCACCGCCGATCAGGGCCGCGTAGAACCGGTTGAGATCGGTGTTGGTGGAGACCAGCGCCCCCGCCGCCCAGCCCCAGGACGCGTCCTGACGCGTGAGGTCGGTGAGCGGGCCGTCGGGCGTGAGCCGGTCGTAGGCCTTGGGGTGGGCCTCGTGCACGGTGGTGTCCCCGGGAGTCGGGAAGTAGGTGTGCCGCAGGCCGATCCGGTCGATGACACGGCGGGTGATCTCCTCGCCCACCGGCCGGCCGGTGACCTTCTGGACGATCACGCCGGCGACCAGGTAGCCGGTGTTGCTGTACCGCCAGCCGGTGCCCGGGGCGAAGTCGGCCTTGTGGGCGAGCGCGAGGTCGAGGAGGTCGCGGGGCTCGTAGTACCGGTCCAGTCGGCTGCCGTCCACGTATTCCGTGTAGTTGGGCAGGCCGGCGGTGTGCTGGAGGAGCTGACGGACGGTGATGTTCCGCCCGTCGATGCCGTCCCCGCGCAGCAGACCGGGCAGGTAGGTGTCGACGAACGCGTCGAGCGCCACCTTGCCCTCGCCGACCAACTGCAGCACGACCACCGAGGTGAAGGCCTTGGTGTTGCTGCCGACCCGCACCTGGCCGTCCACCGGCACCTTTGCGCGGGTGGCCAGATCACCGACCCCGGCCGTGTAGTTGCGGGTCCGGCCGTCCGGACCGGTGACGGCGGCCAGCGCGGCGGGCGCGCCGAAGTCCCGTACCAGGGCGTCCAGGTTCTTCTGGACGACGTCCGGCCGGCGCGACGCGGCGGAGGCGGCGGAGCCGGGGGCGTCGGCGGCCGTCGGGTCGGCGGCGAAGGCGGCGGAGGGAAGCAGCACACCGATCGTCAGCGCGCCGACGGCCGCGGCCACCGTCCGGCCCCGCCCACCGGGCCGGCGGAGGGGACCGGACCGGTGCGACACATGCTCGTTCACGGAGGAACTCCTGTCGGTGGAGAGCTTTCCGGGGGTTTCCCGGGTGGCCTCCAGCGGACCATCCGCGGCCCGTGAAGGTCGTCCGCACACAGGACGAGACCGACCCCGCACCGCTGTACCCCCGGTCCTACGCGTCCGGGACTCCGGTCCTGGCCTCGTGTCCCCCCAGGGGCGTACGCCACCGCCGGGCCCGGGCCGAGGTGGGCCCGGGCCCGGCGGTGGCGGGTCGGCGGCGGACGGCTCAGCGGTGGGGGGTTCAGCGGGGTGCGCTGCTGTCCCAGTACTTCCGCGGTCCGCCGAAGTCCGCGCCCTGGCTGGTGAAGCTCCAGAGGCTGGTCTGGTTCAGGCCGTTGGGCGCGTTCCCGTAGTCGTACAGGACGCCGATGTCGGCCTTGCCGTCGCCGTTGAAGTCGGCGGCGACGGGCTTGCTGGCGGTCCAGTTCCAGCTCTGGGCGGCGTCCTCGCTGTCCCAGACCTTGCGCGGCGCAGCGATGCCGGTGCCGGTGCCGGTGAAGGTCCACAGGCCCGTGTGGTTGCGGTCGCCGGTACGGCCGTAGTCGTACAGGACCCCGATGTCGGCCTTGCCGTCGCCGTTGAAGTCGGCGGCGACGGGCTTGCTGGCGGTCCAGTTCCAGCTCCGGGCGGCGTCGGTGGCGCTGTCCCAGGCCTTCCTGGGGGAGTTGAAGCCGTTGCCGGTGCTGGTGAACGTCCAGATGCCGGTGCGGCTGACGTCTCCCGTCCGCCCGTAGTCGTACAGGACGCCGACGTCGGTCTTGCCGTCCCCGTTGAAGTCACCCGCCATGGGCCTGCCAGCCGCCCAGTTCCAGCTCTTGACGGCGGCGTCGTCCTGGCTGTCCCAGGCCTTCCTGGGGGAGTTGAAGCCGGTGCCGTTGCTGGTGAACGTCCACAGGCCGGTGCGGTTGCCGGTGGTGGTGCGGCCGTAGTCGTACAGGATGCCGATGTCGGCCTTGCCGTCGCCGTTGAAGTCGCCCGCCACGGGCGCGCTCATGGACCAGTTCCAGCTCTTGACGGGGTCGTCCTGGCTGTCCCACGCCTTGCGCGGTGCCTCCAGCCCCTGGGGGGCGCCCTTGAACGTCCACAGCGCGGTGCGGTTGCGGTCGCCGTCCCTGCCGTAGTCGTACATGACCCCGAGGTCGGTCCTGCCGTCGCCGTCGAAGTCGCCGGCGGCCAGGGTGCTCGCGGACCGGTTCCAGCTGTCCGCGCCGCTGTCCCAGACCCGGCGCGGTGCGGCGAAGCCGGAACCGGTTCCGTTGATGATCCACAGACTGGACTGGTTACGTCCGTCGGCGGAGCGCCCCTCGCCCTGGAGCACCGCGACGTCGTCGTGCCCGTCGCCGTCGAAGTCGCCGGTCGCATCGAGGTGTTGGGGAGCCCTGAGGCGGCCGATGATCGGGGCGTGGTCGGAATAGCCGGTGGGCGGACCGCTGTCGGGCCGGTTCTCGGACGTGTCCATCCGGGACCGGTCCACGTCACAGGCGGTGAACCGGGTGCCGGCCTCGCCCCAGGAGGCGAAGATGTGGTCACGTTTGCGCAGGACGTGCCCGCTGCGCTCGTCCCAGGCGTGATGGGTGGCCTCGTTCACCTCGTCACCGTCGCCGTAGGACCGCCGGTCGCACTCGTCGAAGTCGTCGGAGATCGGCTTCAGCCCCGGGGTGTCCGGAAACATGTTGAAGTCCCCGCCGAGCACGACGTGACTCCGGTCCGGCCAGATCTCGCTCTTCACGTTCTGGATCTGCCCCGACCGGCGCGGGTCGGAGCTGTCGGCCAGGATGTGGGTGGTGCACACCCGTGTGGTCCAGCCCTCGACGCGCACGCACAGGACGGGCAGGGTCTGCCGGTCCCCGCCGGCGGGCACGGTGTTCGGCGAAGTGACCTCGGTGACGCGGCCCTTCACCGCGAGGCCGACTCCCAGCTCACCGCTGAGCCCGTTCCGGCAGTCGGCGGTCCCGTCCGGGCGGGCCCCCGTCGCGTGCTCGATCGACCAGCCGCTGCCGAGCGCCGCCCGCAGCAACTCCATGTGGCTGCCGGGCGCCTCGCCGCACACCTCCTGGAGCATGACGACGTCGGCGTCGTGCTCCGCGACCACCTGGGCGATCTGGTCGACCTTCTGCTGGGGCTCGGCGCGGTACGGGCAGAAGCCGTCCTGCCCGCGATTGCCGCCGGCCTCGCCGCAGATGTTCCAGGACACCACCCGCAGCTCCGGCTCGGTCAGCAGAGCCGGCGCCGGGAAGGCCTGCTCCTGGGCGGCGACCCGGATCCCCCCGGCCGCCTGAGCCGGCGCCCCGGCCGGGGTGAACAGGGCCCAGGCGGCCGCAGCCGCCGCGAGCACGCAGGCCGTGCGACGTTTCAGTTTTCCCTCTCCCACTGCTTCCCCTCCCGATCGGAATCCTCGACGTCCTTCACCAGGACCTTGCCGTCGCGGTGTGGCGGAAGGGCTCAGCCGAGCTTGCTGGAGGCCCACTGCCAGCTCCTGACCGGGTCCGTGGCACTGTCCCAGCCCACCTTGGGGGCGGCGAAGTCCAGGCCGGTGCTGGTGAACGTCCACAGCGCGCTGCGGTTGCCCGAATCGGTCGTGCCGTAGTCGTAGAGCACGCCGACGTCGGCCAGCCGGTCGCCGCTGAAGTCGCCGGCCACGACCTTGCTGCCGCTCCACCTCCAGCTCTTGACCGTGGTGTCGTCCTGGCTGTCCCACACCTTCTTGGGGGCGTTGAAGCCGGTGCCGTTGCCGAGGAAGGTGAACAGCTTGGTGCGGTTGCGGCCGTCGTCGGTGCGGCCCATGTCGTACAGCACGCCGACGTCGGTCGTGGCGTCGTTGTCGAAGTCCCCGGAGACGGGCCTGATCGCGTGCCAGTCCCAGCTGTCCGAGCCGCTGTCCCACACCTTCTTGGGGGAGTCGAAGCCACCGCCGTTGCCGGTGAAGGTCCAGAGCCCGGTACGGCTGACGTCCCCGCTCTTCCCGTAGTCGTAGAACACCTCGATGTCGCGCACGCCGTCGAGGTTGTAGTCACCGACCGTCAGCTTGCTGGCGGCCCAGTTCCAGCTCTTCACGGCGTCCGTCTTGCTGTCCCACACCAGCTTCGGGCTGGTGAAGCCGTTGCCGGTGCTGGTGAACGTCCAGATGCCGGTACGGCTGACGTCTCCCGTCCGTCCGTAGTCGTACAGGACGCCGACGTCGGTCTTGCCGTCGCCGTCGAAGTCGGCGGCGATGGGCTTGCTGGCGGTCCAGTTCCAGCTCTTGACGGGGTCGTCCTGGCTGTCCCAGGCCTTGACCGGTGCGTTGAAGCCGTTGCCGGTGCTGGTGAAGGTGAAGAGCTTGGTGCGGTTGCGGCCGTCCTCGGCGCGGCCCATGTCGTAGAGGACGCCGATGTCGGCTTTGTCGTCGCCGTTGAAGTCGCCGACGGTGACCTTGCTGGACGCCCAGTTCCAGCTGTCCGAGCCGCTGTCCCACACCTTCTTGGGGGAGTTGAAGCCGGTGCCGTTGCTGGTGAAGACCCAGAGGCCGGAGCGGCTGACGTCTCCCGTCCGTCCGTAGTCGTACAGCACCGCGACGTCGGCCTTGCCGTCACCGTTGAAATCGCCCGTCGTCCGGTCGGCGCCGGCCTGCTCGGGGTCGGTGGAATCATCGGGGAAGGGCGGTTCACCGTCCACGGTCAGGCCTGCCGGCCTCCAGCAGTTCGGCCAGGCGATCACCCCCTGAACCGCGAGCACGTTTTCCGCGATCCGGATCTGCTGCTCCTTGGTGGCCTGATAGGCGTACGGCGCGTATTTCGTCCCGCCGAACTCCTCCCAGGTGGTCGGCAGGATCTGCAAACCACCGCCCAGGTTCGTTCCCTTGTGGTAGCTCCAGTCGCCGCTGCTCTCGCACTGCGCCACCTTCTCCCAGGTGGCGACCGAGGCGGCTTGGGCGGTGACGGCGGGGGCCACGGATAGCCCGACGGCGGCCAGCGTCACGGTGACGGCGTTGACGAGTGTGTGCTTCCTGCGTATCGGAAGAATCATGTCCTGATCTCGTTCGGGTGATTGAGTGATGGTCAGCTGACCTTGCTGCTGTTCCAGTTCCAGCTCTTGACGGCGTCCGTCTTGCTGTCCCACACGAGCTTGGGGGAGTTGAGGCCGTTGCCGGTGCTGGTGAAGGTCCAGATGCCGGTGCGGTTGGTGGAGTCGGTCTGGCCGTAGTCGTAGGCGACGGCGAGGTCGGTCTTGCCGTCGCCGTCGAAGTCGGCGGCGATGGGCTTGCTGGCGGTCCAGTTCCAGCTCTTGACGGCGTCGTCCTGGCTGTCCCAGGCCTTGACCGGTGCGTTGAAGCCGTTGCCGGTGCCGTTGCCGGTGCTGGTGAAGGTGAAGAGCTTGGTGCGGTTGTGGCCGTCGTCGGCTTGGCCCATGTCGTAGAGGACGCCGATGTCGGCCTTGCCGTCGCCGTTGAAGTCGCCGGTGGTTGGCTTGCTGGACGCCCAGTTCCAGCTGTCCGAGGCGCTGTCCCACACCTTCTTGGGGGAGTTGAGGCCGGTGCCGTTGCTGGTGAAGGTCCACAGGCCGGAGTGGCTGCGGTCGCCGTCCTTGCCGTAGTCGTAGAGGACGCCGATGTCGCTCTTCCCGTCCGCGTCGAAGTCGCCGACGACGGGCTTGCTGGCGGTCCAGTTCCAGCTCTTCACCGCGTCGTCCTGGCTGTCCCAGACCTTGACCGGTGTGTTGAAGCCGTTGCCGGTGCTGGTGAAGGTCCAGATGCCGGTGCGGTTGGTGGAGTCGGTCTGGCCGTAGTCGTAGACGACGGCGAGGTCGGTCTTGCCGTCGCCGTCGAAGTCGGCGGCGATGGGCTTGCTGGCGGTCCAGTTCCAGCTCTTGACGGGGTCGTCCTGGCTGTCCCAGACCTTGACCGGTGCGTTGAGGCCGTTGCCGGTGCTGGTGAAGGTGAAGAGCTTGGTGCGGTTGCGGCCGTCCTCGCCGCGGCCCATGTCGTAGAGGACGCCGACGTCGGCCTTGCCGTCGCCGTTGAAGTCGCCGACGGTCACCTTGCTGGACGCCCAGTTCCAGCTGTCCGAGCCGCTGTCCCACACCTTCTTGGGGGAGTTGAAGCCAGTGCCGTTGCTGGTGAAGACCCAGAGGCCGGAGCGGCTGACGTCTCCCGTCCGTCCGTAGTCGTACAGCACCGCGACGTCGTCCCGGCCGTCACCGTCGAAGTCGCCCCTGACCCGGGAGGAGCCGTCCTGCCCGTCGAGCGCCGGCAGCGTGCCGGCCGCGCCGACGTCGAGGTAGTCGCGGTCGATGTGGATGGTCACGCCGCCGTAGGTCTCGGTCACCTCCCCGTCGTACTGGTGGACACGCTGCCGGTTGGGCCAGTAGCCGGGCCCGGGGAGTCCCATGGAGGAGTCCGAGACGTCGGGCTTCTTGTTCCAGTTGGCGGACCAGATCACGTCCGGCATGGCGTCGTCGGAGTTGCCGGCCACCGAGGCGAGGTCCCGCACACCGCTCTGGGAGCCGGCGTAGACACCGGACCGGTAGTCGCGCTCGTGCAGGCGGCTGCTCCAGCCCGAGAGGTAGTCCAGGACGCGGGTCCGGTAGGACCGGTCGTCGTAGTGCTCCAAGTCGTTGTAGATGACCGTGCCGGGCCCGAGCCCCAGGCCGGCGGCCTTGGCGATGGCGGCGTCCGCGGACTCGCGTCCCTGGCTGACTGCGGTGGAGGGTGAAATGTCGTAGGCCTGGAGGTCCACGAAAATCGGGAGCAGGTGCCAGCCGTTCGAGGTCTGCTCGCGCACCCAGTCGGAGGTGAGCTGCGGCTGGGCACAGCCCCGGTGGCGCCCGCCGATGTAGATGCCCACGGCCCGGTACGGCGATGCCTTCCAGGCGTTCATCGCACTGGACGAGGGGGCCGTGCAGGTGTCGAACCCCGGTCCGGTGTAGCCCTGGTCGGCTGCGGCGACGGCCGGGGCCGTGAGGGGACCGAGCGCCCTGGGCGCCCTGGGCGCGAGCGTGGCGGGCCTGGCGGTGGAGTCGAGCCGAGCCGCGGCGAGGATGGCGGCGACCGTCGCGCCGGACGCGCCGTACGCGGCGGTCACCAGGACTCCGGCGCCTTCGACCGCGACCCTCGACTCGTGTTCGGAGCTCGCCGGCAGGGTACGCGGCATCGCGGTACCGGCCGGCACCCGCAGGGCGTCGGGGACGTCCTGGCCGGTGGCCCCCGCGATCGGTTCGAGGAGCAGGGCGTCCGTCTTGTCGACGACGAGGTGGGGCGGGCAGGACTGTTCGGCGCCAGGGTGACCCAGGTACACCGTGTGCTGGTCGAAGCGCACACAGGTGTCCGGGGCCTTCTCCAGGTCCACGACCTTCCAGGTGGACGGCACATCGAAGGTGAGGCCGCGGTAGGTGACCGAGGTGGTGCCCTCCCGGTGTGCGGCGACGGGCGCGGCCTGGGCCTGCTGGGCGACGCCGGAGGCGGCCAGGGCGAGCAGCGCGGTCGAGGCCGCGAGGGCTCGGCCGCGCCATGGGGGATTGCGCATGAAAGGTGACTCTCCGTTGGTTGATCACGGGCCGTGCGGGCCGGTGGATGACGAGCGGTATCCAGCGGGAAGGAACGGGGCCGCAGGCGGCGGGGGTGGCCGGTGGCGCAGGTTGGCCACCCCGCGCGCTACAAGCTGTCCGGGTCAGCCGATCTTGCTGCTGTTCCAGTTCCAGCTCTTGACGGCGTCCGTCTTGCTGTCCCATGCGAGCTTGGGGGAGTTGAGGCCGTTGCCGGTGCTGGTGAAGGTCCAGATGCCGGTGCGGTTGGTGGAGTCGGTCTGGCCGTAGTCGTAGGCGACGGCGAGGTCGGTCTTGCCGTCGCCGTCGAAGTCGCCGGCGATGGGCTTGCTGGCGGTCCAGTTCCAGCTCTTGACGGGGTCGTCCTGGCTGTCCCAGGCCTTGACCGGTGCGTTGAGGCCGTTGCCGGTGCTGGTGAAGGTGAAGAGCTTGGTGCGGTTGTGGCCGTCGTCGGCTTGGCCCATGTCGTAGAGGACGCCGATGTCGGTCTTGCCGTCGCCGTTGAAGTCGCCGGTGGTCGGCTTGCTGGACGCCCAGTTCCAGCTGTCCGAGCCGCTGTCCCACACCTTCTTGGGGGAGTTGAGGCCGGTGCCGTTGCTGGTGAAGGTCCACAGGCCGGAGTGGCTGCGGTCGCCGTCCTTGCCGTAGTCGTAGAGGACGCCGATGTCGGTCTTGCCGTCGCCGTTGAAGTCGCCGACCGTTGCCTTGCTGCCGTCCCAGCTCCAGCTCTTGACGGCGTCCGTCTTGCTGTCCCACACGAGCTTGGGTGTGTTGAAGCCGTTGCCGGTGCTGGTGAAGGTCCAGATGCCGGTGCGGTTGGTGGAGTCGGTCTGGCCGTAGTCGTAGACGACGGCGAGGTCGGTCTTGCCGTCGCCGTCGAAGTCGCCGGCGATGGGCTTGCTGGCGGTCCAGTTCCAGCTCTTGACGGCGTCGTCCTGGCTGTCCCAGACCTTGACCGGTGTGTTGAAGCCGTTGCCGGTGCTGGTGAAGGTGAAGAGCTTGCTGCGGTTGCGGCCGTCCTCGCCGCGGCCCATGTCGTAGAGGACGCCGACGTCGGCCTTGCCGTCGCCGTTGAAGTCGCCGACGGTCAACTTGCTGGACGCCCAGTTCCAGCTGTCCGAGCCGCTGTCCCACACCTTCTTGGGGGAGTTGAAGCCGGTGCCGTTGCTGGTGAACGTCCACAGCCCCGAGTGGCTGCGCTCGCCGTCCTTGCCGTAGTCGTACAGCACCGCGACGTCGTCCCGGCCGTCACCGTCGAAGTCGCCCCTGACCCGGGAGCTGTCGTCGGTGGAGGCGGTCGACTCGTCGTCCACGATGTTGTTCAGCCGGATCGGCCGGTACTCCTCCGAAAGGGAGAAGTAGGCGTACGGGATCACCCGGTGGTGAACGCCGCTGCTGCTGAACTCGTAGCCCCAGTAGGACGTCCTGGAGGAGTCGGTCCACTTCTCGAACAGGACGATGTGGCCGTACCTGCCCGGGTTGGGGTTGTTGAGGGCGTCACCGGGCTTCAGCTCGTCCTTGGTGATCGCGTGGGCGACGCCGGACGGGATGAAGGTAGGGGTGGCCTCGCCCGGACCGGGCAGGCCCCACGCCATGGAGACATAGCCGGAGCAGTCGGTGCGCCAGCCCTGGTACGACCCCTCCATGCTGTACACCAGGCCCTTGTCCACCCAGGTGGCGGCGCGGCTGAGGACCTCGCTGCGGGTGATGGGCTGGGCAGCGGCGAGCGGTGCGGCCAGGCCGTCGGCGCGCAGCTGGGAGGTGGGGACGCCCTGTCCCAGGCTGGGGCGGTCGTCTGCCGCCGGACTCGCCGGATTCGCCACGGCGGCGCGGGGTTCGGCGGTGGCGCGGGGTTCGGCGGTGGCGCGGGGTTCGGCGGTGGCCGCCGGAGCGGCGGCAACCGCACCGAAGGCAAGGGCCGTTGTCACCAGAGCGGCAACGGACGAACCACGGGCTATGAGAGAGATCTTCATGTGGGCTTTCTGTTTTCAGGCAGCCTTCGGCGTACCGAGGTGCATGGTGAATTCGGTGAGATGGTCCGGAGCCGAGTGGACGGTGGTCCGCGAATTCCGCCGTCCTGGTCGGGGTCACGCCTCTGTGCTGGTACTCAGGCAGCAGCGCGATGGCGCCGATTCATGGCTTCAGCGTCTGACTCTTCGTCTGCACAGCACACATCGGGGCAGGACCCGGTTCGGGCACTGCTCATGTCTCGCCACCCCGGAGCCCCCCTCGGCATCCCCCATCGAACAACGGCAACAGCTGCCGTCACCTAACCGACGTGTCCCGGCGGGACGATGTGACAGGACGCTGAAGAAATTCTGAATTTCTCGGCCGAGGCGTCGACGGCAGCGTCTTCTCCATCACCAAATCTGTTTGCCGACCCGGGTGCCGCCTGGGTAGCGTCGCCGGCTGTGACCCCGACTCTGCGCACCGAGCGGCTGCTCCTGGAGCCGTACGTCCCCGACGATGAAGAGGGCTTCGTAGCCCTGTTCCAGGACACCAGGGTGTCGCAGTGGATGGGTGACGGCCCTGCTTCCGCGGCTGAGGACCACGCCCTGTTCGGGCGGATCTTCACCAAGGTCTATGCCCGGGACCTTTTCGACGTCTGGGCCGTTCGCCGGGACGGGCACCTGGTCGGGCATGCCGAGATCAAGCGGACCGACGTGGTCGGGGGCCACGAGATCGTCTACGCGCTGGCGCCGGCGGCCTGGGGGCTCGGTCTGGGGACGGAGCTGGCAGAAGCGATCATCGCCCATGGCTTCGGCACTCTCGGCCTGACCGAGGTCTACGCCACCGTGGCCGCACCGAACCAGGCCTCACTGACCCTGCTGGAGAGGATCGGTTTCGAGCATGTCCGGGACATCGAAGAGGACGACGGAAGCACCACCCGCGTGCTGGTCCGACGTCTGACGGCGAGCGGCAGGTCGCCCCTCGCCGGACAGGGGATCCGCTGATCGAGGTACTACTGGTCGTGGCGCCGACGCGCGAGATGGACGGTGATGTCGGCGGCGATCTCGACCGTCTCCGGTAGCACCTGCCTGATCCGGCGGAAGACCTGGTCCTGCTCCGGGAGCGGCAGTACGAGATAGGCCGAGACGGTCGAGAGATGGCCGACGTAGTCGTGAGCACTCATCGTCAGACGTCGTTCGATGACGGACTGTTGAACACCGGTGAACCACTCGGACCGTCGGAGCTCCGTACCCGGCCACTGCAGGTCGTGCGTCGGCGGCGTCCCGTTGTTCGACGGGACCTCGTCGCTCTCCAGGAACGGCGCCCGGGCCGCGCGGACAGCCTCGTCCACAGCAGGGTCGGCCAACCGTGCCGGCCCGCCGAAGGAGGCGAACACACCACCCGGCTCCAGCAGTTCGGCCATGCGTGACCACCGGCCCTCCGGGTTCGTCCAGTGCAGCGCCGCTGCCGCGTAGACCAGCCCGTACCGCTCGCCCGGCCGCAGGTCCTCGAACGCGGCCTGCACCGTCGTGACGTCTGCCGGCACATGCTTGCGCAGCTCGGCGAGCATGGCACCGTCAGGCTCGGTCGCGGTGACCGCGACCCCCCGGTGGGCGAAGAGGCGGGTCGCCTTGCCCGTCCCGGCGCCGATCTCCAGGGCGGTCCGCAGCGGACGGCCCGCGTACGCCGTCACCAGGTCAAAAAGCTCCGTGGGATACCCCGGCCGGAACCGCTCGTAGGCTTCCGCCATCACTCCGAAGCTCAGTGCGCGACTCGACATGCCGAGCATCCTGGCACGGGCTGCGCCGTCCGTGCCTGGATTTTCGCGCCGCCCGGCGGGCCTCGGCCGTTGCCGGGGGGCTCCCGCGTGCCACGGGTCCTCACCGCACTGTCGACGCCCCTCCACGTCGAGCGCGGAGCGGAGCGGAAGGATGCTCTTAGCCGTGTTCCGCCGAGCCGGTGAGCCGGAGCTTGCGCTGGGCCCGCTGGTAGAAGGTGGTGTGGCCGAGTCGAACGACGCGTGCGGCGGCGGGCAGCATGGTCACGTCGACGACGTCGCCCGGTGAGACGTGGCCGGTCAGGAGGCCGTCGGCCTCGACGGCGAGGTCGCCGCTGTGCGGCAGGACCTCCAGTCGAAGCCGCTCGCCGCTGGAGAGGAAGACGGAGCGGTTGAACGCGGCATGCGGAGCCACGGGCGTGATCAGCAGCCCCTCGGCGTTGGGGGAGACGATCGGGCCGCCGGCGGAGAAGCTGTACGCGGTGGAGCCGGTCGGTGTGGCGACGACGACCGCGTCGGCGGTGTAGGACACGAAGGGCTGGTCCTGGACCCGTATGGCGACCGCCGCGGACTTGTGCCCCGGGCTGCGCAGGAGAACGACGTCATTGAGGGCCGTCTCCTGGGCGGCCCCGAAGCGGGCGTGGACCCCGGAGCGGACCTCCACGGTGAAGCGGCGGTCGTCGATGGCATCCAGCGCGGCGGGGAGTTCCGGGATGTCGACCTCGGCGAGGAAGCCCAGGCGTCCGACGTTGACGCCCAGGACGGGCGCGTGGCCCCCGGTCGCGAGCCGCATGGCGCGCAGCATGGTGCCGTCCCCGCCCAGGCTGATCATCAGGTCGGCGCTCGCGGTCATCTCCTCGGACTCGACCGGAATGGCCTCGCAGCCGATCCGTGCCACCTCCGCCGCCAGCCCCAGGACCTTCGTACCGCGGGCCCGGCTCCACCGGACCACGGCCTCCACAGTGGGCGCGCAGGTGCGCTCGGGGTGGAGCACCAGCCCCACCGTGCCGATGAATCCCATCCGGAGCACCTCGATGTCGACCAGGCCGCTGTTGCTCACGTGCTCCCTCCAGTCACGCACAGCCGGTCGCCGGCTTCAAGGTCACCGCCGGGCTTCGGTCCGTCGCCGGTGTCCTCGGCGGATCGCCGCCGGGCCGGTGACCGATCCGCTGCTCGGCGTGACCGCGCCGGCGGATCCGGCCACCGGCCGCGAGGCCCGGCAGGTCCGGGGAGCTCCCGCGTGCGGGGTGGCCGTCACTCCTGCGGCACCCGTGTGGTGCGGGCGCGGGGTGTGGTGCCGCCAGCCATGGCCGGCCGTCCGTCCCGCAGGTGCGGCCCGGCGGCCCACCCGCAGCGGCCGGGCGGGTCAGCCGGCGTCCGCGAGCAGGTCCTCCGAGAGCGTCCACAGGCGCCGGGCGTTGTCCGGGTCCACGGCGTGGCGGGCCACGCCGTGCAGGGTGCCGGCTGCCGCCTCCCGTACCCGAACCGCCGCCGGGCCGGCTGGGCCGGGGTGCCGCCGCCGGGCCGCCGCGGCCGCGGTGCCCCGGGCGGATTCCTCCACCGGGGCCACCCTGCCGCTTCTGACCAACCGTCAATTCGGGGGCCGGCCGAAACCGGGCCACCGCCCACCGGCCCACTGTGGCAGCGGTGTTGCGCCATCTTGCGGGAGGGTGTCGCCGGGCGCCCGGCCCGCCGTGACGTGGCTGCTGACGGGCCGGACGCCGATTGACGGGATCGCCGACGCCTTCCTAGACTCGGGACTGGCGAAGAACGTCAGCCCAGGGCCGCCGGGAAGGCGGGACTTGGAGGACAGGCCCCAGGCCCCGGCCGGCTGACTGGCCCCCCCACCCTGCGGTGGGGCGTCCCGGGGAGAGCCAGGCGGCATGGCCTCGTGCCGCAAGCGCAGTCATGGCCGGGGTGGGCGGGGGACGGAGAAGGTCGTGGAACAGCGGGCGGGCGGGCGGCACAGCGCGGGCCTCAGGCTGGTGGCCAGGCTCGACGTCGACCTGCGTCGGCGCGCCAGCTCCCTCTGTCGCCGACGGTGACCGGCCGGCCGGGCAACTGAACGCCCGGACCGCGGCCGGTCCGTCCGATCCCCTCACCCCGACCCCGCGTGAGGAGGAGCGCCCCGCGGCCCGCCCTCCCTGCGCGCCTGCTTCAGGAGGACGGATGTCCACCTTCCCTGCGCCCGCTCCACGTGACCTCCCGAGAGCTCTGCCGGCCGGCCGGGAGCCCGAGTACCGGCGCCTGCACGAGGCGTTCGACCGGTGCACGGCCGGCACCGGAGGCGTGATCGTCCTGCACGGGTCCGTCGGCAGCGGCCGCAGCGACCTGCTGTACGCGTTCACCGACACCGCGGCGGACCGCGGGGCGACCGTGCTCGTCGGCACCGGCTCGCCGCTGGAGCGCGAGTTCCCGCTCGGCCTCGCCCGCCAGCTCCTCCAGGGCGCCGCCCTCGAACCGGAGGAGGCGGCCGCGGCGGAGACCCTGCTCGCCCAGGGCGCCGCCGAGGGCGCCCGCCCCACGGCGGACGGCGCACCCGGCCGGCTCACCCAACGCACACTGGAGGGCCTGTTCGCCCTCGTCCGCGGGCTCGCTGAACGCGCCCCCGTCCTGATCGCGGTCGACGACCGACAGGACACCGACCCGCAGTCCCTGGAGTTCCTGCTCTACCTCGTCCGCCGTACCCGCAACGCCGGCGTGCTCACCGTCCTGAGCTCGCGCGAGACGATGACCCCGCCCAACCCCTTCTTCGAGGTCGAACTCGCCCGCCAGCCGCACCACCAGCACATCCGGCTCGACCTGCTCCCGGGGGACCTCGTGGCCGCGCTGTTCCGGGAACGCCTCGGCGACGCGGCCGCCGCCCGGCTGGCCGCCGACGCGCACGCCCTGACCGGCGGCAACCCGCTGCTCGTCCGGGCCCTGATCGGTGACCAGGAACGTGTGGGCGGGCCGGCCCCGGCGACGGAGCTGGCGGTCGGGGAGGGCTACCGGCGAGGGCTGATGCACTGCCTGCACCGGATCGACCCGCTCGCGCTGCGCTACGCCCGCGGCGTCGCGGTGCTCGGTGCGTCCAGCACGCCCGAACTCCTCGCCGAACTGCTGCTGCTCGCCCCGGACTCGCTGCCCAGGGCGCTCTACCTGCTCCAGTCGGCGGGCCTCTTCCGGGACGGCGGCTTCCGCCACCCGACCGCCGCCGGTGACCTGCTGGCCGCGATGCGGCCGCACGAGCTGGCCGGGCTGCACCGGCGGGCGGGCGAGCTCCTGCGGGTGTCCGGGGCGGCGGCGGAGACGGTGGTCGGGCACGCGAGGGTGGCGGAGGGGCACCTGCGGTCGCCGTGGGCGGTCCTGGTCGCAGCTCCCGTTGCCGCCCCGGACGAGGCCCTGGCCGCGGCCCCGGTGGCGGGAGCCGGGCCGCGGGCCGCGCCGCAGCTGCCGCTGTCGCTCGCGCCCGCGGTGCCGGCCGGCGTGGAGGCCGGCGGCCCGAGTACGGGCGGCTTCGGGAGCACGCGCGGGTTCGGCGGGTTCGGCGCGGCCGGGGTGAGGGGCTTCGGTGGCCTCGGTGTGGTGGTGGCAGGCTCGGCCGGAAGCGCCGAGAGCGCGGCGGGAGCGCCGAGCACGGGGGGCTTCGGTACGGCGCACGGGATCGGCTCGGGCGCCGTGGCCGGTCCGGACGGCGTGCCGGGCACGCCCGGGCCGGACGCCCCGGTCAAGGCAGCCGGCAGCAGCCCCACGAGCACCGGGGGCTTCGGGACCGCCGGGGGCGACGCCGGCCTCGGGGTGCCCGGCGGGGCGGTCAGCGCCGCCGCGATCGAGTGCGTGCCCACCCTGCCCGGCACGGTGGCGGACGAGGAGACCGCCCGGCGGCACGAGCTGAAGTCGATCCGCTACCTGTTCTGGCACGGCCGCGCCGAGGAGGGCGTCGCCGCGCTGGAGCGGTTCGAGGCCGCACCCGCCGATGCGGGCACCGCCGACGGCCTGCGCGCCTGGATCGCGTACTGGTACCCGTCGCTGCTGCCCGCGCCCGACCGGGAGCAGGCCACCGACCACCGGGGCGACGGCATGCGGCTGCTGGCCTCGCTGCTGGGCGGCACCACCGCGCCCGAGGACGCCGTCCCGGAGGCCGAGCTGATCCTGCGGGTGGGCCGGCTGGGCGGAATCCGCACCGAATCGCTGACCGCGGCGCTCACCGTGCTGCTCTACGCGGACCGCGCCGACCGCGCCGCCCGATGGTGCGGCCCGCTGGCGGAGCGCACCGGCGCGCGCTGCGGCCCCAACTGGCACGCCCTGTTCTCCGCCCTGCGGGCCGAGACCGCGCTGCGCCAGGGCGATCTGCAGGGAGCCGACGAGGCGGCCCGCGCCGCCTTCGCGCACGTGCGGCCGGAGGCGTGGGGAGTGGCCGTCGGCCTGCCGCTCTCCACCATGGCGGCTGCCCGGACCGCGCTCGGCCTGCACCAGGACGCCGCGCACTTCCTGGAGTTGGCCACCCCGGAGGGGATGGCGCGGACGCCGGCCGGCCTGCACCACCGGTACGCGCGCGCCGGCCACCGGCTGGCCGTCGGCCGGGCGGAGGAGGCGCTGGCCGACTACCGGGCCTGCGGCGAGGCGATGGCGCGCTGGGGCCTGGACCACCTGCCGGCGATCGCCCCCTGGCGGCTCGGTGCGGCCCGTGCGCAGCTCGCGCTCGGCCGGCCGCGCCCGGCGGCCGTCCTGGCGGAGCAGCAGCTCGCCCGGCTCGGGCCGGCCGGGCATCCGCGGATCCGTGGCCTCGCGCTGCGGGTCCGCGCAGCGGCGGGGGAGCGGTCGGACCGGACGCCGCTGCTGGAGCGGGCCGTGACCCTGCTGGAGGAGGCCGGGGCGGAACTCGAACTAGCTGCCACGCTCAGCGAGTTGAGCGAGGCGCACCAGAGCGACGGCGACCCGGGCCGGGCCCGGCTGTCCGACCGCCGGCGCAGGGGCGCGCCGCCGCTGGTCGTCGTTCCGGCCGAGCAGCCGACCGCCTCCCAGTCTCCTGTGGCAGGCCTCTCCGACGCCGAGCGCCGGGTCGCCGAACTGGCCGCCCGCGGCCTCTCCAACCGGGACATCGCCCGGAAGCTCTACATCACCGTGAGCACGGTCGAGCAGCACCTCACCCGGGTCTACCGCAAGCTCGGGGTCCGCCGCCGGGTCGACCTCGCCAGGCTGGTCGGCTCGGGAGCGGGCCCCACCGGGGACGCTCCGGGCGGTGCGCCGGCGCTCACCGCCCAGGCAGGCCATAGGGGTTCGACAGGGGTTGCCTAGGGGCCCGAAGGGCGCGGCCGGACGGAACGCTGAGGGCACCACGAAGCAACTTGCCCTCAGGAGTGGAATCACCATGGCGCGCCTGGAATCCCCCGACCCGTCCGTGCCCGCCCCCGGCTCGCCGGAGGCGGTGGCCGTGATCGGTACCGCCTGCCGGCTGCCGGGCGCGGCGGACCCGGAGGCGTTCTGGCGGCTGCTCGACTCCGGGAGCAGCGCCGTCGGGGCCTTCCCGCCCGGGCGGTTCGCCGCCGGTGAGGAGGCGCGCGCGGGCGGCCACCTCGACCACGTCGACCGCTTCGACCCCGAGTTCTTCGGGATCTCGCCCGCCGAGGCGGCGGCCGCGGACCCGCAGCAGCGGCTCGTCCTCGAACTCGCCTGGGAGGCACTGGAGGACGCCGGGGTGCTCCCGGCCGCGCTGGCCGGCGGCCGCACCGGCGTCTTCGTCGGCGCGATCGCCGCCGACTACACCACCCTGACCACCGGTACTGGCGCGATCACCCGGCACAGCCTCACCGGCCTCAACCGGGGCATCATCGCCAACCGCGTCTCCTACCAGCTGGACCTGCACGGCCCGAGCCTCACCGTCGACTCGGCGCAGTCCTCCTCCCTGGTCGCCGTCCACCTGGCGCTGGAGAGCCTGCGCAGCGGCGAGTCGGAGACGGCACTGGTGGCCGGCGTCAACCTC
This sequence comes from Kitasatospora sp. NPDC041988, assembly GCF_055588525.1. Taxonomy (NCBI): domain Bacteria; kingdom Bacillati; phylum Actinomycetota; class Actinomycetes; order Kitasatosporales; family Streptomycetaceae; genus Kitasatospora; species Kitasatospora sp. NPDC041988. Next base: position 15,061 of record NZ_JBVJCO010000046.1, on the reverse strand, counting down.
AACCTGGCCCCGGAGAGCACCGAGACCGTCGACCGCTTCGGCGCGCTCTCGCCCGACGACCGCTGCTTCACCTTCGACGCCCGCGCCAACGGCTACGCCCGTGGCGAGGGCGCCGTCCTGCTGGTGCTCAAGCCGCTGGCCCGGGCGGTCGCCGACGGCGATCCGGTGCACGCGGTGCTGCTCGGCAGCGCCGTCAACAGCGACGGCGCGACGGACGGGATGACCGTGCCGAGCGCGGCCGCCCAGGCCGGGCTGGTCCGGGAGGCCGCGCGGCGGGCGGGCGTCGCCCCGGCGCTGGTCCAGTACGTGGAGCTGCACGGCACCGGGACGCGGGTCGGCGACCCGGTCGAGGCAGCGGCGCTCGGGGACGCGCTCGGCGCCGGGCGGCTCGCCGGGCGGCCGCTGCTGGTCGGCTCGGCGAAGACCAACGTGGGGCACCTGGAGGGTGCTTCCGGGATCGTCGGGCTCCTGAAGACGGTGCTCGCGGTGCGCCACCGCCGGCTGCCGGCCAGCCTCAACTTCCTCACGCCCAACCCGGACATCCCGTTCGACCGGCTCGGCATCGCGGTCCGCACGGCCTCCGGGCCATGGCCGGACGAGGACGGCCGGCTGATCGCGGGCGTCAGCTCCTTCGGCGTGGGCGGCACCAACGCGCACGTCCTGGTCGCGGACGCGCCGGAGGCGGCTCCGGAGCCGTCCGCCGTGCCGCGCGAAGCCGCCGATGGCGGCGCCGAGTCCGGGGGCCGCCCGGCGGCGCCGGCCGGCCCGCTGATCTGGCCGGTCTCCGCCCGCACGCCCGCCGCCCTGCGCGAACAGGCCGCCCGGCTGCGGGAGTTCGCGGCGCGGCGCCCCGAGCTGGACCGGGCGACCCTCGGGCGGGCCCTCGCCACCACCCGGACGCCGTTCGAGTACCGGGCCGCCGTGACCGCGGCCGACCGGGCCGGGCTGCTGGCCGGGCTGGAAACGCTGGCCGAGGGCGGGCAGGCGGCCGGCCTGGCACAGGGGCGCGCCGTCGAGGGCGGCGGGACGGTGCTGGTCTTCCCCGGACAGGGCTCGCAGTGGGACGCCATGGCACGTGAACTGATCGCGGACTCACCGGTGTTCGCGGCGAAGCTGGCCGCCTGTGAGGCGGCGCTGGCGCCGCACGTGGACTGGTCGCTGGGCGCGGTGCTGCGCGGCGAGCCGGGTGCGCCCGGGCTGGAGAGGGTCGACGTCGTACAGCCGGCCCTGTTCGCGGTGATGGTCTCACTGGCCGCGCTCTGGCAGGCCGCGGGCGTTCGCCCGGACGCCGTGATCGGCCACTCCCAGGGCGAGATCGCGGCCGCCCACGTGGCGGGCGCGCTCTCGCTGGAGGACGCCGCCGCGGTGGTCGCCCTGCGCGCGCAGGCCATCGCCGGGCTTGGCCTGACCGGCCGGGGCGCGATGGCGGCGATCCCGCTGCCCGCCGAGGAGGTGGCGTCCCGGCTGGCCGGCGGCGCGGGGGCGGTTGCGGTCGCCGCGGTCAACGGCCCGTCCGCGACCGTGATTTCGGGCGACCGCGAGGCGGTCGGCGAACTCGTCGAGCGTTACCGCGCCGAGGGGGTGCGGGCCAAACCGGTGCCGGTCGACTACGCCTCGCACTCCGCCCAGATGGAGCCGCTGCGCGAGAGCCTGCCCGCCCTGCTGGCCGGGATCCGCCCGCGCAGTACAGGCACGGCGTTCTACTCCACCCTCACCGGTGGGCCGCTGGACACCGCCGGGCTGACCGCCGACTACTGGTACCGCAACCTGCGCGGGACCGTCCAGCTGGAGCGCGCGGTGCGGGCCGCGCTCGCCGACGGCCACCGGGCGTTCGTGGAGAGCAGCCCGCACCCGGTGCTGACGGTGGGCCTGGGCCAGATCACCGACGGTGCGGCGGCCGTGACGGGGACGCTCCGCCGCGACCACGGCGGCCCCGTCCAGTTCCACGGCTCGCTCGCCGAGCACTTCGCCCGCGGCGGCGCAGTGGACTGGGCGGCGTACTACGGGCCGGGCGAGCGGCGGGTGGACGGCCTGCCCACGTACGCGTTCCAGCGCCGGCGGCTCTGGCTGGACGGCGTGCCCACCGCACGTCCGGCGCCGGCCGCCGGGTCCGCACCGGCCGTGGACACCCGCGCCGTGGACACCCGGGCCGTGGACACCCGGGCCGTCGAGGAGCCGGGCCTGAGCGAGGAGCCGGGCCTGGCCAAGGAGGCGGGCGGCCTGGCCAAGGAGGTGGGCCCGACCGAGGCGCCGGGCCTGACCGAGGAGTCCGCGCTGGCGGCGGTCCGTGCGGGCGCCGCGATCGTGCTGGGCCAGAGCGGCCCGGACGCCGTCGACCCGGACCGCACCTTCAAGGACCTCGGCTTCGACTCGGTCGCCTCGGTGGAGCTCCGCGACCGTCTCGCCGGGACCACCGGCCTCACCCTGCCGGCCGGCCTGGTCTACGACCGGCCCACCCCGCGCGCCGTCGCCGGCTACCTGGCCGAGCGCACGGGCGGTTCCGCAGCCGGCGCCCGGCCCGGGACCGCGCCGATCCGGGCACTGGACGACGACCCGGTCGCCATCGTCGCGCTCAGCGGCCGCTGGCCGGGCGGCGCCGACACCCCCGAGCAGCTCTGGGAGCTGCTCCGCGACGGCCGGGACGCGATCGGCCCGTTCCCGGAGAACCGCGGCTGGGACCTCGACGCGCTCTACGACCCGGACGGCGAGCGCCCCGGCACCTCGTACACCCGGCAGGGCGGCTTCCTCTACGAGGCCGACCGGTTCGACGGCGCCTTCTTCGGCCTCGGCCCGCGCGAAGCCGCCGCGATGGACCCGCAGCAGCGCCTGCTGCTGGAGTCGGCCTGGGAGCTGACCGAGCGTGCCGGCATCGTCCCGGCGACCCTGCGCGGCACCCGGACCGGGGTCTTCGTCGGCGTCATGCCGCAGGACTACGGCCCCCGGCTGCACGAGACGCCGACCGGCTACGAGGGGCACGCCCTCACCGGCACCCTGACGAGTGTCGCCTCCGGCCGGCTCGCCTATGCGCTCGGCCTGGAGGGCCCGGCGATCACCGTGGACACCGCCTGCTCCTCCTCCCTGGTCGCGATCCACCTGGCCGCCCAGGCGCTGCGCGGCGGCGAGTGCGACCTGGCGATCGCCGGCGGGGCGACCGTGATGTCCTCGCCCGGCATGTTCACCGAGTTCAGCCGGCAGCGCGGCCTGGCCCCGGACGGCCGCTGCAAGCCGTTCGCCGCCGCCGCCGACGGCACCGCCTGGGCCGAGGGCGCCGGCCTGGTGCTGCTGGAGCGCCTCTCCGACGCCCGCCGCCACGGCCACCGCGTGCTGGCCCTCGTCCGCGGCTCGGCGGTCAACCAGGACGGCGCGTCCAACGGCCTGACCGCCCCCAACGGGCCCGCCCAGGAGCGGGTGATCCGGCAGGCGCTCGCCCAGGCCGGGCTGACGCCCGCCGAGGTGGACGCGGTCGAGGCGCACGGCACCGGCACCGCGCTGGGCGACCCGATCGAGGCGCAGGCGCTGCTCGCCACCTACGGGCAGGACCGTCGGCATCCCCTGCTGCTGGGCTCGTCGAAGTCCAACATCGGCCACACCCAGGCGGCCGCCGGGGTCACCGGCGTGATCAAGCTGGTGCAGGCGCTCGCGCACGGCGAGCTGCCCGGCACCCTGCACCTGGACGCGCCGTCCCCGCACGTCGACTGGACGGTGGGCGAGGTCCGGCTGCTCGACCGGACCACGCCCTGGCCGGAGTCCGGGCCCGGCCGGCCGCGCCGGGCAGCGGTCTCCTCCTTCGGCATCAGCGGCACCAACGCCCACCTGATCCTGGAGGCAGCGCCGGCCCCCGCTCTGGCCTCGGCCCCCGCTCCGGCGTCGGCGCCCGGGGCGGAGTCGGCCCCCGCGCCTGAGCCGGCGCCCGGGGCGGACGAGCACGCGCCGCTGCTGCTCTCGGCCCGCACCGAGGAGGCCGTCCGGGCCCAGGCCGCCCGCCTGCTCGGCCTCGCCGAGCAGGACCCGCCGGGCCTGGCCCACGCGCTCGCCACCACCCGCAGCCACTTCCCGCACCGGGCCGCCGTGCTCGGCGCCGACCGCGGGCAGCGCACCGCCGCCCTGCGCGCCCTGGCCGAGGGCCGCGACGCCCCCGGGCTGGTGCGAGCCACCACCGCCCGCACCGTCCGGACGGCCTTCCTCTACTCCGGCCAGGGCAGCCAGCGGGCCGGGGCCGGGCGCGAACTGTACGCCGCGCAGCCGGTGTTCGCGACGGCGGTGGACGAGATCGCGGCGCTCTTCGACGCGGACCTCGACCTGCCGCTCAAGGACGTCCTGTTCGCCGAGCCGGGGACGGATCAGGCCGCTCTACTGGACACCACGGCCTACACCCAGCCCGCACTGTTCACCCTGCATGTCGCACTGCACCGGCTGGCGGAGGCGTCCGGGCTGGTGCCGGACCACCTGATCGGGCACTCGATCGGCGAGCTGAGCGCCGCTCACCTGGCCGGGGTGCTCTCGCTGCCCGACGCCGTCGCCCTGGTCGCCGCCCGCGGCCGGCTGATGGAGGCGCTGCCGGCGGGCGGCGCGATGGCCGCCGTCCAGGCCACCGAGGCGGAGGTGCTGCCCGGGCTGGACGACCGGGTCTCGATCGCCGCCGTCAACGGCCCCGCCGCCGTCGTCCTCTCCGGCGACGCCGCCGTGGTCCGCCGGCTCGCCGAGGCCTGGCGGGCCCGGGGGCGGCGCACCAGGCTGCTCCAGGTCGGCCGGGCCTTCCACTCGCCGCAGATGGACGCCGTGCTGGCGGAGTTCCGCACGCTCGCCCGGCAACTCACCTACCACGAACCGACGTTGCCGGTGATCTCCAACCTGACCGGCGTGCCCGCCACCGACCTCACCGACCCGGAGTACTGGGTGCGGCACATCCGCGAGGCGGTGCGGTTCCACGACGGCGTCCGCGCGCTCGACGCCCTCGGCACCACCGCCTACCTGGAGCTCGGCCCGGGCCCGGTGCTCACTGCGCTCGCCGAGCAGAGTCTGGACGGAGCGGGCGGCGAGACGCCGCGCGTCTTCGTGCCCCTGCTGCGTGCCGGCCGGCCCGAGCCGCAGAGTCTCACCGAGGCGCTGGCCCGGCTGCACGTCCACGGCGTGCCGGTGGACTGGCCGGCCGTCCTCCCGGCCGCGGCGGCGCGCACCGACCTGCCGACCTACCCCTTCGAGCGGCGCAGGCACTGGCTGGACCAGCCGTCCGGCCGGGCCGTCGCAGACACCGGGCTGGCCGGCACCGGCCACCCGTTGCTCGGCGCAGCCGCCGAACTCCCCGACGGCGAGGGCTGGTTGCTGACCGGCCGGATCTCGCTGCGGACCCACCCCTGGCTGGCCGACCACGCCGTCGGCGGGGTGGTCCTGCTGCCCGGCACCGCCTTCCTCGAACTCGCCGTCCAGGCCGCGCTGCGCGCCGGGCTCACCCAGGTGGAGTCGCTGGACCTCGCCGCCCCGCTGGCGCTGCCCGCCCGCGGCGGCGTCCGGCTCCAGGTGCTGCTCGGCGCGGCGGACGAGACCGGCCGGCGGCCGCTGCAGATCCGCTCCCAGCCCGACACCGACGGCGGCGAGTGGACCCGCCACGCGACCGGCACCGCCGCAGCCGCCACCGTCACGCCGGCGCCGGCCGGCGCCGCCTGGCCGCCCGCCGGCGCGGAGGCGCTCGAACTCACGGACCTGTACGAGCGGTTGGCCGAGCGCGGCTACCGCTACGGGCCGGCCTTCCAGGGTCTCACCGCCGGCTGGCGGCTCGGCGAGGAGCTGTTCGCCGAGATCGCCCCGGTCACCGACGCCGCCCCGTACGCGCTGCACCCGGCGCTGCTGGACGCCGCCCTGCACGCCGCCGTCCAGGACACCGGGCGGACGGTGCTCCCGTTCGCCTGGCGGGAGGTGACCGTCCATCGCACCGGCGCCGCCGCGCTGCGGGCGCGGATCGCCCCGGCCGGACCGGACACCGTCGCGCTGGAGCTGGCCGACCCGGCCGGCGTGCCGGTCGCCTCCGTCGCGGCGCTCACCCTGCGCGCCCCGGCCGCCACCGGCCCCGACTCGCTCTACCGGCTCGACTGGCAGCCCGGTGCCGACGACGCCGAGCCGCTGGAGGGCTGGGCCGTCCTCGGCCAGGAGGCCGCGCGCCTCGCAGAGGGCCGTCCGGTGCTCGCCGCTACCACCGAGGCCGGGCCCGGGCAGACCGTGCTGGCCGCCGTCGGCACCGCAGGCCAGGCACTGACCCTGCTCCAGGAGTGGCTGGCCGGCGACCACAGCGGCACGCTGGTGCTCGCCACCGGGCAGGCCGTCGCCACCCACCCCGGCGAGGACGTGCCGGACCCGGCGGCCGGCGCCGTCTGGGGGCTGGTCCGCACCGCGCAGGCCGAACACCCGGAACGGATCGCCCTGTTGGACCTCGACGGCACCGCCGAGAGCCTCGCCGCCCTGCCGTCGGCCCTGGCCGCGGCCTCCGGCGAGCCCCAACTCGCCCTGCGGGCAGGCGAACTCCTCGCGCCGAGGCTGGCCCGCACCCGCCCGGCCGACGTCCTCGACCCCGGCGAGCGGACCGCCTGGCGGCTGGACACCGAGAGCCCCGGCAGCCTGGACAGCCTCGCCCTGTTGCCCGCCCCCGAGGCCGAACTCCCGCTCGCCGAGGGCCAGGTGCGACTCGCCGTGCGCGCCGCCGGGCTGAACTTCCGCGACGTGCTGATCACCCTCGGCATGTACCCCGGCGGCGCCCGGATCGGCGCCGAGGCGGCCGGCACCGTCCTGGAGACCGGCCCCGGCGTCACCGGACTGCGGCCCGGCGACCAGGTGATGGGCCTGGTGCAGGGCACCCTCGGCCCGGTCGCCGTCACCGACCACCGGCTGCTCACCCGCACCCCGGCCGGCTGGAGCGACGCCCAGGCCGCGACCGCCCCGGTGGCCTTCCTCACCGCCTACCACGGCCTCTACGACCTGGCCGGGCTCAAGCCCGGCGAGACCGTGCTCGTCCACGCCGCGACCGGCGGCGTCGGCCAGGCCGCCGTCCAACTCGCCCGCCACGGCGGCTCGGTGGTCCTCGGCACGGCGAGCCCCGGCAAGTGGGCGACGCTGCGCGGGCTCGGCCTGGTCGGCGACCGGATCGCCTCCAGCCGCACGCTGGAGTTCGAGGAGGCGTTCCGCACGGCCACCGGCGGCCGCGGCGTCGACGTCGTCCTCAACGCGCTGGCCCACGAGTTCACCGACGCCTCGCTGCGGCTGCTCGCCCCCGGCGGGCGGTTCGTCGAGATGGGCAAGACCGACCGGCGCGACCCGGCCACCGTCGCCGCCGACCACGACGGCGCCGCCTACCTGGCCTTCGACCTGTTCGACGTCGACCCGGCGAGGATCGCCGCGATCCTCGCCGAGCTGGCCGTCCTCTTCGAACAGGGCGCTCTGCAACCGCTGCCCGTGCACGCCCAGGACGTCCGGCACGCCCCGCAGGCGCTGCGCCGGCTCAGCCAGGCCCGGCACACCGGCAAGCTCGCGCTCACCCTGCCCGCGCCGCTCGCCGGGGGCGGCACCGTCCTGGTCACCGGCGGCACCGGCGCCCTCGGCCGGCTGGTCGCCCGCCGGCTGGCCACCCACCACGGCGTCCGGCACCTGCTGCTGGCCGGCCGCCAGGGGACCGCCGCGCCCGGTGCCGGCGAACTGGTCGCCGAACTCGCCGACTTGGGCGCGGAGGCCACCGTCGCCGCCTGCGACGTCGCCGACCCGGAGGCCGTCGCCGCGCTGGTTGCGGGCGTCCCCGCCGACCACCCGCTGACCGCCGTGGTCCACACGGCCGGAGTGCTGGACGACACCGTGCTCACCTCGCTGACCGCCGAACGGCTGGCCGCGGTGCTCGGGCCCAAGGCCGACGGTGCCTGGCACCTGCACCGCGCCACCGAGCACCTGGACCTGGCCGCGTTCGTCCTCTTCTCCTCCGCGGTCGGCCTGCTCGGCAACCCCGGCCAGGCCAACTACGCCGCCGCCAACGCCCAGTTGGACGCACTCGCTCACCACCGCAAGGTCCGTGGCCTGCCGGCCGTCTCGCTGGCCTGGGGCCACTGGGCGGAGGCCGGCGGGATGGCGGCCGGCCTCGGCGCCGCCGAGACCGAGCGGCTGGCCGCCACCGGGCTCGCCCCGATGGGCAACGAGCAGGCGCTCGCCCTGTTCGACGCCGCGCTGACCACCCCGTACGCGGCGCTCGCCGCGGCCCGGCTGGACACCGCGGCCGTCCCGGCCGACCGACTGTCACCCCTGCTGCGCGGCCTCGTCCGGCACCGCCCACGCCCGGCCGGCGGATCCGCCGACGGCCCGGCCGTGCTCGGCCGGCAGCTGGCCGGCAAGCCGCCGGCCGAGCAGGAGCGGCTGCTGCTCGCCCTGGTCCGCTCCACCGCCGCCGCCGTCCTCGGCCACCCCGACGCCGGCGCGATCCGGCCCGACATCGGCTTCATGGACGCCGAGTTCGACTCCCTCGGGGTGATCGAGCTGCGCAACCGGGTCAACACCGCGACTGGCCTGCGGCTGCCCACCACCGCCGTCTTCGACCACCCCACCCCGGCCGCCCTCGCCGCGCACCTGCGCGAACGGCTGGCCCCGCCCGCCCGGGCACCCCAACCGCCCGACGCCAAGGAAGAGTTCGACCGGCTGGAACGCGCCCTCCACGCCCTCGCCGAGGACCCGGACACCAGGGCGGACGCGGTCGCCCGGCTCACCGCGCTGCTCGCGACTCTCGGCGGCGCACCGCAACCGGCCGACGACGGCCTCGCCACCCGCATCACCGACGTCAGCGACGACGACATCTTCGACTTCATCGACAACGAGCTCGGAATTTCCTGAGAGAGGCCCCGCAGAGATGAGCACCAACGAGCAGAAGCTCCGCGACTACCTCAACAAGGTCGCCACCGAGCTGCACCAGACCCGCCAACGGCTGCGCGACGCCGAGGCCCGCGCGGCAGGTGCCGCCGAGGAGGAGCCGGTCGCGATCGTCGGAATGGCCTGCCGTTTCCCCGGCGGCGCCGACACCCCCGAGGCGCTCTGGCGGCTGGTCGCCGAGGAGCGCGACGTGGTCGGCCCGTTCCCCACCGACCGCGGCTGGGACCTCGACCACCTCTACGACCCGGACCCGGACAAGCCCGGCCGCAGCTACGCCCGCGAGGGTGGATTCCTCTACGACGCGGGCGACTTCGACGCCGAGTTCTTCGGCATCTCGCCGCGCGAGGCGCTCGCCGCCGAACCCCAGCAGCGCCTGCTGCTGGAGACCGCGTGGGAGGCACTGGAGGACGCCGCGATCGACCCCGCCGCCCTGCGCGGCAGCCGCACCGGCGTCTTCGCGGGCGTCATCGCCCAGGAGTACGGGCCGAGCATGCACCACCTGCCCGCCGAACAGACCGACGGCTACGTCCTCACCGGCACCACCACGTCCGTCGCCTCCGGCCGGATCGCCTACACCCTCGGCCTGGAGGGCCCGGCGGTGACCGTGGACACCGCCTGCTCCTCCTCCCTGGTCGCGCTGCACCTCGCCGCCCGGGCGCTGCGCTCGGGCGAGTGCTCGCTGGCCCTGGCCGGCGGCGCCACCGTGCTCGCCGCCCCCGGCATGTTCATCGAGTTCAGCCGCCAGCGCGGCCTGGCCCCGGACGGCCGCTGCAAGCCGTTCGCGGCCGCCGCCGACGGTACCGGCTGGGGCGAGGGCGCCGGCCTGCTCGTCCTGGAGAAGCTCTCCGACGCCCGCCGCAACGGCCGCCGGGTGCTCGCCGTCCTGCGCGGCTCGGCGGTCAACCAGGACGGCCGCAGCAGCCAGCTCACCGCGCCCAGCGGCACCTCGCAGCAGCGGGTGATCCGCCAGGCGCTGGACGCGGCCGGGCTCACGCCCGGCGACGTCGACGTGGTCGAGGCGCACGGCACCGGCACCCGGCTGGGCGACCCGATCGAGGCGCAGGCCCTGATCGCCACCTACGGCCGCGGCCGCACCGCCGAGCGGCCGCTCTGGCTCGGCTCGGTGAAGTCCAACATCGGCCACACCCAGGCCGCCGCCGGCGTGGCCGGGGTGATCAAGTCGGTGCTGGCGATCCGCCACGGCGTCCTGCCCCGGACCCTGCACGTGGACGCGCCGTCCCCGCACGTCGACTGGTCGGACGGCACGGTCCGGCTGCTGGCGCAGCGGGAGGAGTGGCCCGCCCTCGACCGACCGCGCCGAGCCGCCGTCTCGGCCTTCGGCGTCTCCGGCACCAACGCCCACGTGATCATCGAGCAGGCACCCGAGGGTGCCCCCGCGGACCGTGGCGAAACCCCGGCCGTCCTGCCGTTCGTCCTCTCCGCCCGCACTCCCGAGGCGCTGGACGCCCACGCCGCCCGGGTCGCCGCGGGCTCCGGCGCCGGCGACCCGGTCGCCGTGGCGCACACCCTGGCCACCGGGCGGGCCGCCCTGGAGGAGCGCGCCGTCCTCGTCGGCGGGCCCGGGGCACTCGGCGGCCTCGCCGACCTGCGCGCCCCCGGCGTGGTCCGCGGCCGGGCCGGCACCCCCGGCCGGACCGTCTTCGTCTTCCCCGGCCAGGGCTCCCAGTGGACCGGCATGGCCGCCCGACTGCTCGACACCGAGCCGGTCTTCGCCGCCGCCCTCCGCGACGCCGGCGCCGCCCTCGCCCCGCACACCGACTGGTCGCTGCTGGACGTGGTGCGCGGCGTCCCCGGCGGCCCCGACCCGGACCAGGTCGACGTCGTCCAGCCGACCCTCTGGGCCGTCATGGTCGCCCTCACCGAGCTCTGGAAGGCCTACGGCGTCCGGCCGGACGCCGTGGTCGGCCACAGCCAGGGCGAGGTCGCCGCCGCCTACGTGGCCGGCGGGCTCTCGCTGGACGACGCCGCCCGGATCGTCGCGCTGCGAGCCAAGCTGCTCGCCCGCATCTCGCACCGGGGCGGCATGGTCTCCGTCTCCCGCCCGCTCGCCGAGGTCGAGGCGCGGATCACCGCCTGGGCCGGCCGGCTCGCCATCGGCGTGGTCAACGGCCCGCAGTCCACCGTCGTCTCCGGCGACCTCGACGCCCTCGCCGAACTGACCGAGGTCTACACCGCCGACGGCGCCACCGTCCGGCCCGTCAACATCGACTACGCCTCGCACTCCGTCCAGACCGAGGCCCTGCGCGACGAGCTGCTCGGCCTGCTCGCCGACGTCAGCCCGCGCACGGGCGAGATCCCGCTGCTCTCCACCGTCACTGCCGACTGGCAGGACACCGCGGGCCTGGACGCCGGCTACTGGTACCGGAACCTGCGGCACACCGTCCGGTTCGAGCAGGCCACCCGGCGGCTCGCCGAGGACGGCCACACCGTCTTCGTGGAGGTCAGCCCGCATCCGGTACTGACCGGCGCGATCGAGGACACCCTCGACGCGGCCGGCGTCACCGATGCCGTGGTCACCGGGTCGCTGCGCCGCGGCCACGGCGACCGGGCCCGCTGGCTCACCTCCGTCGCCGAACTGCACGTCCGCGGCGTCGCCGTCGACTGGGCGGCCGCCTTCGCCGGCGCCGCCCCGCACCACGCCGAACTGCCCACCTACCCGTTCCAGCGGCAGCGCTACTGGCTGGACGCCAGCCGCTCGCCCGAGCACGGCACCGGCCCGCAGACCGGCGGCGACGGCCTCTTCTGGGAGCTGGTCGCCGAGCGCGACGCCGGCCGGCTCGGCGAGGCCATCGGCGTGGACGGCGACCGGCTGGTCCCCGTGCTGCCCGCGCTCGCCTCCTGGTGGGACCGCCGGCGCGCCGCCACCACCGCCGACACCTGGCGCCACCGCGTCACCTGGCGCCCGGCCACCGTGCCCGCCGCGCCCCGGCTCACCGGCGACTGGCTGCTCATCGCCGACGAGAACCATGCCGAACACCCCTGGACCTCGGAGCTGAGCGCGGCCCTGAGGGCGCTCGGCGCCCACGTCACCGTGGTGCCCGGCGGCCCCGACCGGGCCGAGCTGGCCGCCCGCCTCTCCGCGGTGGGGCCGGTCGCCGGCGTGGTCTCGCTGCTCGGCCTGCGCGAGGGCCGGCTCCCCGGGCACGACGCCGTCCCCCTGGCACACGCCGCCCACGTCGCGCTCGCCCAGGCCCTGGACGACACCGGCACCGCCGCACCGCTCTGGTACCTCAGCCGGGGCGCCGTCTCCACCGGGCCCACCGACCCGGTCACCGACCCCGAACAGGCCCTGGTCTGGGGCTTCGGCGCGATCCTCGCCGCCGAGCAGCCCGCCCTCCACGGCGGCCTGCTGGACCTGCCGGCCGAGCCCGACCCGCACACCTGGCAGCAGGCCGCCGCGCTGCTCGCCGACACCTCCGCCGACCGCGAGGTCGAGCTGGCGCTGCGCCCCGCCGGCGCCTTCTCCCGCCGCCTCGTCCCGGCCCCGCCCGCCGACGACGCCGCCGAGCCGTGGCAGCCGACCGGCACCACCCTGATCACCGGCGGCACCGGCGCCCTCGGCGGCCACGTCGCCCGCTGGCTGGCCGGCCGCGGCGCCGAGCACCTGCTGCTGGTCAGCCGGCGCGGCGCCGAAGCGCCCGGCGCGGCCGTCCTGGAGGCCGAACTGACCGCCCTCGGCACCAGGGTGAGCTTCGCCGCCGCCGACGTCGCCGACCGCGCGGAGCTGGCGGCGGTACTCGCCGGCATCCCCGCCGAGCTGCCGCTCACCGCCGTGGTGCACACCGCCGCCGCCCTGCACGACGCCCTGATCCCCACCCTCACCCCCGGGCAGCTCGACCTCGCCCTGCGCGCCAAGGCCGGCGCGGCCCGGCTGTTGCACGAGCTGACGGCCGGCCTCGACCTGACGGCCTTCGTGCTCTTCTCCTCCCTCGCCGGGCTCTGCGGCATCCCCGGACAGGCCAACTACGCGCCCGGCAACGCCTACCTGGACGCCCTCGCCGCGCAGCGCGTCGCCGCCGGCCTGCCCGCCACCTCGATCGCCTGGGGCCACTGGGCGGGTGCGGGCATCGCGGCCGAGGGCGCCGAACAGCAGCTGCTCCGGCACGGCCTGGCCTCGCTGCCGCCCGAGCAGGCCGTGGACCTGCTCGGCCAGGCCCTCGACCACGGCGACAGCCACCTGGTGGTCGCCGACGTCGACTGGTCCGCGCTCTTCCGCGACCGGAACCATCCGCTGGCCGCCGAACTGGTCCGCCGTTCCGGTCCGGCAGCCGCCGGCACCGCCGTGCCGGTCGCCGAGGGGGACCTGCTCGCCCGGCTGCGCGACCTGCCGGCCGGCGAGCGCCGCCGCAGCCTGCTCGGCGTCGTCCGGGCCGAGGCGGCGGCCGTCCAGCGGCACCGCTCGGCGGACGCCGTCGACCCCGCCAAGGCCTTCCGCCAGCAGGGCTTCGACTCGCTCACCGCCGTCGAGTTCCGCAACCGGCTCACCGCCGTCACCGGCCGTCGGCTGCCCGCCACCGCCGTCTTCGACCACCCGACCCCGGCCGCGCTCACCGACTGGCTGGCCGGCGAGCTGTGGGGCGAGGCCCCGCACGACGATGCCGTCGCCCCGGTGGCGGCGGTGGACGACGACCCGGTCGCGATCGTCGGCATGGCCTGCCGCTACCCCGGCGGCGTCGGCTCGCCCGAGGACCTCTGGCGGCTGGTCACCGAGGGCGTGGACGCGCTCACCGAGTTCCCGGCCGACCGCGGCTGGGACCTCGACCGGCTCTACAGCCCCGACCCCGATCGGCCCGGCACCTCGTACGCGCGGCACGGCGGATTCCTCGACGGCATCGGCGAGTTCGACGCCGAGTTCTTCGGCGTCCCGCCGCGCGAGGCACCCGCCATCGACCCGCAGCACCGGCTGCTGCTGGAGACCACCTGGGAGGTCTTCGAACGCGCCGGCATCGACCCGATCGCGCTGCGCGGCAGCCGGACCGGCGTCTTCGCCGGCATCTCCGGCCGTGACTACGCGACCGACGGCCGGCAGGTGCCCGCCGAACTGGAGGCCTACCTGGGCATCGGCAACGCCGGGAGCGTCGCCTCCGGTCGGATCTCCTACACCTTCGGCTTCGAGGGCCCGGCGGTCACCGTGGACACGGCCTGCTCCTCCTCGCTGGTCTCGCTCCACCTGGCCGCGCAGTCACTGCGCTCCGGGGAGTCCGACCTCGCGGTGGCCGGCGGCGTGCTGCTGATGTCGACTCCGACCACCTTCGTCGAGTTCTCCCGGCAGCGCGCGATGTCCCCCGACGGCCGCTGCAAGGCCTTCGCGGCGGCTGCGGACGGCACCGGCTGGGCGGAGGGCGTGGGCCTGCTGCTGGTCGAGCGGCTCTCCGACGCGCGCCGCAACGGCCACGAGGTGCTGGCGGTGCTGCGCGGCTCGGCGGTCAACCAGGACGGCGCCTCCAACGGCCTCACCGCGCCGAGCGGCCCCTCGCAGCAGCGGGTGATCCGCCAGGCGCTCGCCTCGGCCGGACTGGCGGCGGCGGACGTGGACGCGGTCGAGGCGCACGGCACCGGCACCACGCTGGGCGACCCGATCGAGGCGCAGGCGCTGCTCGCCACCTACGGGCAGGACCGCACCCCGGAACAGCCGCTCTGGCTCGGCTCGGTGAAGTCCAACATCGGCCACACCCAGGCGGCGGCGGGCGTAGCCGGCGTGATCAAGTCGGTGCTGGCGATCCGCCACGGTGTGCTGCCGCGCACCCTCCATGTGGACGCGCCGTCCCCGCACGTGGACTGGTCGGCGGGGGCGGTGCGGCTGCTGACGGAGGAGCAGGCCTGGCCCGAGGTGGACCGGCCGCGCAGGGTCGGCGTGTCGGCGTTCGGTGTCTCCGGGACCAATGCGCACGTGATCATCGAGCAGGCGCCGGCCGGTGTGGACGCCGTGCCGGGGACTGCCCCGGCGGTGCTGCCGTTCGTGCTCTCGGCGCGGACGCCGGAGGCCCTGCGGGCACAGGCCGAGCAGGTGGCAGGCCTGTTGGAGGCGGCCGAGCCGGCCGACGTGGCCCGGGCCCTGGTGACCTCGCGTGCCGCGTTGGAGGAGCGGGCCGTTGTTCTGGGTGATCCCTCGTTGCTGCGTTCGTTGGACGGTCCGGGTGTGGTGCGTGGT
>NZ_JBVJCO010000045.1:0-75138 GCF_055588525.1 Kitasatospora sp. NPDC041988 | reverse complement strand
CCCCCCCCCCCCCCCCCCCCCCCCCCCCCCCCCCCCCCCCCCCCCCCCCCCCCCCCCCCCCCCCCCCCCCCCCCCCCCCCCCCCCCCCCCCCGCCCGCCTCCGGGGGTGCTCGGGGAGGGACGGGGCCGTATAGCGTGGTCGGGCAGCGACGAAAGGACCTCCCACCACCATGACCCGCGTCATCGCCGGGGCGGCCGGCGGCCGCCGGCTGGCCGTACCGCCCGGCCGGGGCACCCGCCCGACCTCCGACAAGGCCCGTGAGGCGATGTTCTCCACCCTGGCGGCGCTCCGCGGCACCCTGCACGGGGCCCGGATGCTGGACCTCTTCGGCGGATCGGGCGCGGTCGGCCTGGAGGCCCTGTCGCGCGGCGCCGAGCACGTCCTGCTGGTCGAGGCGGACGGACAGGCGGCGCGGGTGATCCGGGAGAACGTGCGGACGGTCGGCCTCTCCGGCGCGGTGGTGCAGGCCGCCCGTGCCGAGAAGGTGATCGCGGGCCCGCCCCCGGAGGCCCCGTACGACCTGGTCTTCCTCGACCCGCCGTACGTCGTCACCGACGAGGAGGTGCGCGAGATGCTGATCACACTCGTCGCCGGGGGCTGGCTCGCGGACGAAGCACTCGTCACCGTGGAGCGCAGCACCCGAGGCGGCGCGTTCGGCTGGCCCGAAGGTTTCGAGGAGCTGCGGTCCCGCCGTTACGGCGAGGGCACGCTCTGGTACGGTCGCGCCGCCGCCGAGGCCCGCCAGAACCCGTAGTGGGCCGAGGAGGCCCGCCGCACCCGTCACCCCACGAGGGAGCATCCACGCCATGCGCCGCGCCGTCTGCCCCGGATCGTTCGACCCGATCACCAACGGTCATCTCGACATCATCGAGCGGGCCTCGAAGCTGTACGACGTGGTGCATGTCGCGGTCGCGATCAACCGGAACAAGCAGGGCATGTTCACCATCGAGGAGCGGATCGCCCTGATCGAGGAGACCACCGCCAAGTACGGGAACATCGTGGTCGAGTCGCACCTCGGCCTGCTGGTGGACTTCTGCCGGGAGCGCGACATCCCGGCGATCGTCAAGGGCCTGCGCGCCGTCAGCGACTTCGACTACGAGCTGCAGATGGCCCAGATGAACCACGGGCTGACCGGCGTCGAGACGCTCTTCCTGCCGACCTCGCCGACGTACAGTTTCCTCTCCTCCACGCTGGTCAAGGAGGTCGCCTCGTACGGGGGCGACGTCTCGCACCTGCTGCCGGAGACGGTGCACCGCAGGCTGGTCGAGCGGATCGCGGAGCGGAAGGCGCAGCAGTAGCGGGCGCGGACCGGAAGCGTCCGTTTCTGCCGGTTCGTCACGACTTGTCCCGGGCGCGGTCAGGCGGGCCGGTCCGGGCGTTGTGACCTCGCCCTGCAGTGGCCGTACAGTCTGTACTCCCTGCCCTGCGGTGAGGTCCACCGCGCCGGGCCTGCCTCCGCCGGACCGTCGGCGGCACACGGAAAGACGAAGCCCCGTGGACGTGCAGAACAAGGTCGACGAGATCGTCGCGGCCGTCGAGAACGCCCGCTCGATGCCCATGTCGGCCTCCTGCGTGGTGAACCGAGCCGAGCTGGTCGGCCTGCTCCAGGACCTCAGGTCGGCACTGCCCGCCGAGCTGGCCCACGCCCAGTCGGTGATGGCCGACCACGAGCAGGTGGTGGCCGACGCCCAGGCCGAGGCCGAGCGGATCATCCAGGGCGCGCACGCCGAGCGCGGCTCGCTGATCTCCGACACCGAGGTGGTCCGCCGGGCGCAGGCCGAGGCGGACCGCATCCTCGCGGAGGCGCGCGCCGAGGTCGAGGGCAAGCGCGCCGAGGCCGACGACTACGTGGACAGCAAGCTCGCCAACTTCGAGGTCGTGCTCACCAAGACGCTCGGCGCGGTCGGCCGCGGCCGGACCAAGCTGCGCGGCGACTCCAGCGTCTTCGAGACCGAGTACGACGGCGAAAGCGACGGCGAGGAGTTCCGGCCGCAGCCGCGGATCACCCCGAGCCCCGAGGTCGACGAGTACGTCGATGTGAAGCTCGCCACCCTGGAGAACGTGCTCAGCGCGACCCTGGAGGCCGTCGGCAAGGGCCGCGACAAGCTGCTCGGCAAGGCCCCGATCGACGAGCTGGGCGCCTACCTGGCCGCCGCGGACCAGGCCCAGCAGGCCAAGGACCGCGCCGAGGCGGTCGCGGCGGGCTTCGCCGCCGTCGACGCCGACGGCGAGGAGGTGCCGTGGTACCGCGAGGAGGTGCCGCAGCAGCAGACCTGGCCCGAGCAGACCCCGGCCGCGGCCGGCTGGCAGGCCCCCGGCGCCGACCAGTACGCGGCGGCCGCGCAGCAGCCCGGCGGGCAGTACGCCGAGGTGTACGGCGGCGGCTACGACCCGGCCGGCCAGGCCGACCCGTACGGCGCCCAGTACGGCTACGGGCAACAGCAGCAGCCCCAGCAGCAGGGCTACCCGGCCGGGCAGGAGCAGGGCGGCTACGGCTACCCGCAGCCGCAGCAGGGGTACCCGGCGCAGCAGTACGACGCGTGGGGGAACCCCCAGCCGGAGGGCGGGGGAGGCTACCCGCAGCCGCCGGCCAACCCGCCCGCCCTCCCGCAGCAGCAGGCCGGCCTGGACGAGACCAGCTTCTTCGACACCAGCATGATCGACATGACCCGCCTGCGGGAGCTCGGCGGCCGCTGAGGGGTCGCTCCTCACTCGCCTCCGGGCGCTGCGGACCCGGTGCCGACGTTCGTCGCTCCCTCGCTCGCCGGCGCTCGCTCCCTCGCTCCTCGCTCACGGCACCGGCGCGCCCTTCGGCTCGTAAGGGGGCGGGCCGGTCGGACCGGAAGGACCGAAGTTGGGCCTGGCCGGAGACTCCGGTAGTCTGACCACTCCGGCCTCTCCGTGTCGGGCCGTCGGTCTGCCCGCGCAACGTCCGGTGAGCAGCACCGCACATCAGTTTTCTCAGGAAGTCAGGACACCTTGAACCGCCTCGACCACCGCGACCCCCTCGTGTTCGACACGCACGAGCTCGGTCGTCGCCCGGGCTCGCTGCGCAAGGTGTCCCGCACCCTGGAGGCCCCCGAGGGCCTCGGGATCATCGATGTGATCGGCGTCCCGGAGAAGAGCGAGATCCGGCTGGAGCTCCGCCTGGAGTCGGTGGTCGAGGGTGTGCTGGTGACCGGCACCGCCGAGGCCCACGTCGAGGGCGAGTGCGTGCGGTGCCTGGAGCCCGTCGACGACGACATCGACGTCGACTTCCAGGAGCTGTACTACTACCCGGAGTCCGACGAGCGTCACCGCGCCCGGACCGCCGGTGCCGAGGACCTCGACGAGGACTCGGAAGAAGAGACTTACCGTCTGGAGGGCGACTTCTTCGACCTCCAGCCGGTGCTGCGTGACGCGGTGGTGCTCGCACTGCCGCTGCAGCCGGTGTGCCAGGAAGACTGCCTGGGCCTGTGCTCCGAGTGCGGAGCGCGCCTGAGCGACGACCCGGCGCACCACCACGACGCCGTCGACCCCCGGTGGGCGGCTCTGCAGGGACTCTCCGCCGCCCCCGGCGACGAGGGTGACGGAATCAAGAACAGCGACACCCGTGAGGGTGCCGCCGAGAACCAGGAGAAGTAGCCGTGGCTGTTCCGAAGCGGAAGATGTCGCGCAGCAACACGCGCCACCGCCGTTCCAACTGGAAGGCCGTCGTTCCGGCCCTCGTGGCGTGCGACCGCTGCCACGAGCCGAAGCTCGGCCACATCGCGTGCCCGAGCTGCGGCACGTACAACCGTCGCCAGGTCCTCTCGGTCTGATCGGCGGGTGTACGGATCGATGTCGGACGGTAACCCCTCCCGCAAGGCGGCCACTGCCCTGAAGGCTTCTTCGGGCGGCGGAAAGGCCGGCGGGCCGGCTTCGACCGAATACGACGTTCTGGAAGGGCGCCTCGGGTACACACTCGAGCGCGCCCTTCTGGTACGTGCCCTGACCCACCGCTCGTACGCGTACGAGAACGGCGGGCTGCCCACCAACGAGCGCCTGGAGTTCCTCGGCGACTCGGTGCTGGGCCTGGTGGTGACCGACACCCTCTACCGCGTCCACCCGGACGTCCCGGAGGGCACGCTCGCCAAGCTGCGCGCCGCGGTGGTCAACTCGCGCGCGCTCGCCGACGTCGGCCGGGGCCTCGAGCTCGGCACGTTCATCCGCCTCGGCAAGGGCGAGGAGGGTACCGGCGGCCGCGACAAGTCGTCGATCCTCGCCGACACCGTCGAGGCCGTGATCGGCGCCGTCTACCTGGACCAGGGTCTGGACGCGGCCACCGACTTCGTCCACCGGCTGTTCGACCCGCTGATCGAGGAGTCCTCGCAGCTGGGCGCCGGCCTGGACTGGAAGACCAGCCTCCAGGAGCTCACCGCCTCGGTGGGCATCGGAGTGCCGGAGTACGTGGTCGAGGAGTCCGGCCCGGACCACGAGAAGACCTTCACCGCCGCGGCCCGGGTGGCCGGCGAGGACTTCGGCAGCGGCGTCGGCCGCTCGAAGAAGGAAGCCGAGCAGAAGGCCGCGGAGAGCGCCTGGCGGGCGATCAAGGAGAAGTACGCCGACCGGCTGCCCAGCGGGGCCTGAGCCGGCACTGCCCGCCGCGGACACCGCGGCGGGCTCTCCCGTGTACGCAGTAACCTTCCTCCTGCAGATCCCTGTCGCAGGAGGCTTGTTCCCGTGCCCGAACTCCCCGAGGTAGAGGTCGTCCGCCGAGGCCTGGCCAACTGGGTCGCCGGGCGGACGGTCGCCGGTGTCGAGGTGCTGCACCCGCGGGCGGTACGCCGCCAGCCCGCCGGCGCAGCCGACTTCACGGCCAGGCTGACCGGCACCACGCTCGGTACCGCGCAGCGCCGCGGCAAGTACCTCTGGGTGCCGCTCTCCGGCGCCGGCGCGGGGCCGCAGGCCGACTCCGGGCCCCACGGGCCGGCGGCCGGGGGATTCTCGTTGATCGGCCACCTCGGGATGAGCGGCCAACTCCTCGTCCAGGACCCGGCGGTGCCCGACGAGACCCACCTGAGGGTCCGGCTCCGGTTCACCGACGGTGGGCGCGAACTGCGCTTCGTCGACCAGCGGACCTTCGGCGGGCTGGCCGTCGAGGAGGCCGAGGACGGCGACCCCGAGGGCACCCCCGTCTCCCTCGCGCACATCGCCCGCGACCCGCTCGACCCGCGCTTCGACGACGCCGCCTTCCTGGCCGCACTGCGCGCCAAGCGCACCACGGTCAAGCGGGCGCTGCTCGACCAGACCCTGATCAGCGGGGTCGGCAACATCTACGCGGACGAGGCGCTCTGGCGCTCCCAGCTGCACTACGACCGCCCGACCGCCACGCTCACCCGCCCGCAGGCCGCCGTCCTGCTGGCCAGCGCCCGGGACGTGATGACCGCGGCCCTCGCCGTCGGCGGCACCAGCTTCGACAGCCTCTACGTCAACGTGAACGGCGAGAGCGGCTACTTCTCCCGCGACCTCGACGCCTACGGCCGCGAGGACGAGCCCTGCCGCCGCTGCGGCACCGCGATCCGCCGGGCCCCCTGGATGAACCGCTCCAGCTACTTCTGCCCCCGCTGCCAGCGCGCCCCGCGCGCCCGCAGCGGGGGCTGACCCCCGCCCTACCGCTTGGAGAGTTCGGGTTCGACGGCGCTGCCGTCGGGGGCCGCGCCGTGGGTGTCCTGACCGTAGTAGGCGACGCCGACCGCCGAGACGACGGCGAGCACGAAGCCGGCCACACCGAGCCAGGCGAGGCCGTCCTTGGAGGAGTCGCCGAGCCAGATGACGCCGACCGCACCGGGCAGCACCGTCTCACCGACCACCAGGGCGGCGGTCGCGCCGTTCACCGAGCCGATCTGCAGCGCGACGGTGTGCACGTACATCCCGCCGAGGCCGCCGACCAGGATCGCGTACAGCGCCGGGTCGGAGAGCAGCTTGCCCAGCTCGAACGGGTCGATGCCGTTGAGGATGCGCACACCGACGCCGAGCGCGCCGAAGCCGAGACCGGAGAGCAGACCGGCGACGATCGCGCCGTTGGCGCCCATCCGCCGCACCAGCAGGCTGCCGCCGACCAGCAGCACGGTGGTGATCAGCAGCAGCCACCAGTGGAAGGACATCGCCGCCTGGTGGCCGCCCTCCGGACCGGCCGAGACGGCCAGCAGCACCAGCGCCGAGCAGAGGACGCCGATCGACGCCCACTCCAGCTGCTTCAGCCGGATCCCGAGCAGCTTGATGCTCAGCACCGCGGTGATCACCAGGTTGGCGCTGATGATGGTCTGCGAGAGGAACAGCGGCAGCAGCCGCGCGGCCAGCGCGCCGAGCCCGAAGCCGATGAAGTCGAGCACCGTGCCGAGGATGAACTCCCAGGTGACGGCGGCCTTCGCGGTGGAGGCGAGGCTGGGCCCGCCGTGTGCGGTGGTGCCGGCCGAGGCGTTTCCGGCGGCGGCCTCCTCCCGGGCGGAGCGCCGTGATCCGACGGCCTGCAGGACCGAACCGGTGCCGTAGCAGGCGGAGGCCGCCACGGCGGTGACGAGGCCGATGAACACCCAGTGCTCCGATCGAGAGACGTGGTCAAGAAAAGGTCAAGGGACCGAGGTACGGCCACCACTATGCCCGGTCGCGGGACAGCGTCGGAGCGCTCCTTCACCGGGCCGAGCCTGCCGGAACGTACGACCGGGCCGGTGGCCGGGTTCCCGCCGCCGGTACGGTTCGGGGGCGACCGGGGGAAACATCATCCCCGAGGAGGGGAGCGACCCCGGCGGACGGTGGGGGTGCGCCCGCCCGCCCGTACGCGAAGGGTATGCCCTGCCCGGACGCCGGTGGGGGTAGCGTCGGTGACATGAGAACCCTTGCTCGACGACGTTCCCGGGGCGCCGGGCCCCTGGCCCTGGTGGCGGCGCTGCTCGGGCTGCTGCTCCTGCTGGCGCCGGCGGCCTCCGCGGCCGGCGGGCTGGACGACGCCACCGCGACACTCAAGCAGGGCCGGGTCTACGTCGACCCGGCGATGACGGGCCGGTTCAGCCAGAGCCAGGCCGACGCCCTGACCGAGAAGATCCGCAAGGCGGACAAGCCGGTCTTCATCGCGGTGGTCCCGGCCGCCGACCCGTACGGCGCCCAGACCGTCTTCAACGACCTGCGCACCAAGGTGGGCATCACCGGCACCTACGGCGTCTGGCGCGGCGACCAGTTCCAGGCCCGCTCGGACCGGGAGGCGCTGCCCACCGCGAGCGCCGAGCGGATCGCGGGCGCGGCCTTCCGCTCGCACTCCGGCGACATCGACGCCACCCTGAACGACTTCGTCGACACCGCCGCTCCGCAGGTCAAGGGCCACGGCGTGAACAGCTCCGGCGGGGGCATGTCGATCGCCGCGATCGTCGTCCCGCTGGCCCTGCTGGCGCTGGCCGGCACCGGCGTCTTCCTGCTCTTCCGCCGGGCGAAGAAGCACAAGGAGGAGCAGCGGCAGGCCGAACTCGCGCAGCTGCGCCGGGTGGTGGACGAGGACATCACGGCCTTCGGCGAGGAGCTCGACCGGCTCGACTTCAACCCGGGCGCCGCCGACGCCGACGACGTCCAGCGCACCGACTACACGCACGCCCTGGACTCCTACGAGCGGGCCAAGCGCAGCATGGACGAGGCCAAGGGCCCGGAGGACGTCAAGCCGGTCACCGAGGCGCTGGAGGACGGCCGGTTCGCGCTGGCCACGCTGGCCGCCCGGCGCGAGAAGCTGCCGCTGCCGGAGCGCCGCCCGCCGTGCTTCTTCGACCCGCGCCACGGCCCGTCCGTACAGGACGCCGACTGGGCCCCGGCCGGCGGCGCCGCCCGTACCGTCCCGGCCTGCCGGGCGGACGCCGACCGGCTGGCCGCCGGCCAGGACCCGGACATCCGGACCGTCCCGACCGAGCACGGCCCCCAGCCGTACTGGAACGCCGGCCCGGCCTACGGGCCCTGGGCGGGCGGCTACTTCGGCGGTTACGGCGGCGGCCTGCTGCCGGGCCTGCTGGTCGGCACCATGCTCGGCTCGATGATGGGCACCCCGGCCTACGGCGCCCCGGTCGACGCCGGCTCCGACTACGACGGCGGCGACTACTCGGGTGCCGACTACAACTCCGGTGACTTCGGCGGCGGCTTCGACAGCGGCGGTGGCGGCGGTGACTTCGGCGGCGGGGGCGACTTCGGCGGAGGGTTCTGACCCCGGCGCGGGCTCCCGCCCCGCGGACGGTTCCGACCCCGCCCGACGCGGTCGGGCGGCACCACGGCCCCGCTGCTCACCGGCGGGGCCGCAGTGCTGTCCGGCGCCGGCCGGCGGAGCGGGGGCGGCTGGGTTTGAGAACGCAACCCTGTGTGGCAGGCTGGCTCCGTGACCTCCCACACGCCTTCGGCCCCGCCCGCCCTCCCCGGCCGGCCCTGCTCGATCGCCGCCGCGCTGCACGTGGTCGGCGAGAAGTGGGCGCTGCTCGCCGTCCGCGAGCTGTTCTACGGCAACCACCGCTTCGACCGGATCGCCCGCAACACCGGCGCGCCGCGTGACCGGCTCACCGCCCGGCTGCGCGCCCTGGAGGAGGCGGGCGTGGTCGAGCGCCGCGCCTACAGCGAGCGGCCGCCGCGGTACGAGTACCACCTCACCGAGGCCGGCCGTGACCTGGCACCGCTCACCCAGGCGCTGCTCGGCTGGGGCGACCGCTGGCTGCTGCCCGAGCCGCCGGTCACCTTCGGGCACACGCCCCACGGGCACGAGCCGCACCCGTACGACCCGGCCTGGGTCTGCCGCACCTGCGGCGAGGAGGGGCGGCGACAGGACCTCCGGCTGGAGATCCACAGCCCGGGCTGGACCATGGAGGGCCCCACCTCGCCGTGACGCGTGGTGCCGCCGCTCCGGATAGGGTCGGGGGCATGCACGGTCGTGACGCGCACAGCGATGAACCGGTCCGGGCGACCGCCTGGGTGCGGGGCAAGGTCCAGCAGGTCGGCTTCCGCTGGTGGACCAGGGCGCGGGCGCTGGAGATCGGCCTGACCGGCTATGCGAGCAACCTCGGCGACGGCCGGGTCCAGGTGGTGGCCGAGGGCCTGGCCGCCGACTGCGAGGAACTGCTCGCCCTGCTGCGCGGCCCCGACACGCCCGGCAGCGTCTCCGGTGTGACCGAGATCTGGACGGCCGTCGGCGCCGGCTACGAGAGCTTCGAGATCCGCTGAACCGGGTACCGGAGCAGGTGTTGGGCCCGTCGCCGTGGGGCGTACGCGAAATGATCGGCAACTGCCGGTGTCATACGGTTGCCATCCGGGCAGACTCGTGGTTGACTCCGCATCGAACGATGATCCACGAGCACCTGGTGGAGACCGGCCCGAGACCGCCTGGCGTGACCACACCGCCATGCAGGTGACAGGGGCGCGGTAGCGTGCGGTGATCGTGTTGACCCTTTCCGTCTTTGGTGAGACGCTTGAAGCCCGCGCACACGACCGCGTTTATCCGGTAGGCGTATACCCCGTGGGCCCAGCTCACGGTGGTTGTGCCGTGGTGCCCAGCCAGCACTGCCGGTGGCGCGCCGCGCGTGCGTCCCCCTTCCCCCTAGACCTGTACCGTTCCGGTTCGGTCACTCAGCGTGGAGGACCATTCATCATGGCAAAGGCGCTTCTCGGGTACGTCGGCGGCCCCGACCCGCGAATGCTCTCCGAGATGCGACGGCTTCAGCAGCGCGTCCAGGACCTGGAGTCCGAGCTCCTTCGGATGCAGGCTGAGAACGACGCTCTCACCGCTGTCGCTGACGAGCACTCGCTGCTCAACAGCATCGATCTGGATCAGCGGGAGCCGGCTCTCACCTGAGTCCCGCCCGGTCCTCGCAGATCGACGCCGCTGTGCACTGAGCCGCCCCGAAAGGGACGCAGCTTGCAAGGGACGCCCTGAGTGGCGTCCCTTCGTCGTGTCCGGAGGCGTATCCGCCGGTCACCGCCGGATACAGTCGCAAGCCGGGGCCCTGGCGAGCGACGAGGAGACCGGCGCGTGCACCTGAAGAGTCTGACGCTGCGCGGGTTCAAGTCCTTCGCCTCCGCCACCACCCTGCGGTTCGAGCCCGGCATCACCTGCGTGGTCGGCCCCAACGGCTCCGGCAAGTCCAACGTCGTCGACGCGCTCTCCTGGGTGATGGGGGAGCAGGGCGCCAAGTCGCTGCGCGGCGGCAAGATGGAGGACGTCATCTTCGCCGGTACCAGCGGGCGCGCCCCGCTCGGCCGCGCCGAGGTCAGCCTCACCATCGACAACTCCGACGGCGCGCTGCCGATCGAGTACGCCGAGGTGACCATCACCCGGACGATGTTCCGCAACGGCGGCAGCGAGTACGCGCTCAACGGCGAGACCTGCCGGCTCCTCGACATCCAGGAACTGCTCTCCGACTCCGGCATCGGCCGCGAGATGCACGTCATCGTCGGCCAGGGGCAGCTCGACTCCGTCCTGCACGCCGACCCGATGGGCCGCCGCGCCTTCATCGAGGAGGCCGCCGGCGTCCTCAAGCACCGCAAGCGCAAGGAGAAGGCGCTGCGCAAGCTCGACGCGATGCAGGTCAACCTCAACCGCATCCAGGATCTGGTGGCCGAACTCCGCCGCCAGCTCGGCCCGCTCGGCCGCCAGGCGAAGATCGCCCGCCGCGCCGCCGGCATCCAGGCCGACCTGCGCGACGCCCGGCTCCGGCTGCTCGCCGACGACCTGCTCACCCTGCGCCGGGCCGTCGAGGCCGAGGTCGCCGACGAACTGGCGCTCAGACTGCGCCGCTCCACCGTCGAACAGGAGCTGGCGCGCGCGGTGCAGCGCGAGGCCGTCCTGGAGGCGCAGGTCCAGCAGCTCGGCCCGAGCCTGGAGACGGCCCGCCAGACCTGGTACCGGCTCTCCGCGCTGGCCGAACGCACCCGCGGCACCGTCGGGCTGGCCGAGGCCCGGGCCCGGCACGCGGCCGCGGGCGGGCAGGCCGAGGAGCGGCGCGGGCGGGACCCTGAGGAGCTGGAACGGGAGGCCGAGCAGGTCCGGGAGGAGGAGGCCGCGCTGGCCGAGGCGCTGGAGGAGGCCCGGTTCGCGCTGGCCGAGGCGGTCGAGAGCAGGAGCGCGCTGGAACGCGCGCTCGCCGCGGAGGAGCGGCGGCTGAAGGACGCCGCCCGGGCCATCGCCGACCGCCGGGAGGGCCTGGCCCGGCTCCAGGGACAGGCCGCGGCCGCCCGCTCCAAGGCCGCCGCCGCGCAGGCCGAGATCGGCCGGCTCGCCGAGGCCCGGGACGAGGCGCTGCTGCGCGCCGAGGCCGCCCGGCAGGAGTACGAGGAGTTGCGCACCCAGGTCGACGGCCTGGCCGGGGACGACGAACGCGCCGACGCCGCACACGAGGCGGCGCGCGAACGGCTCGCCGCCGTCGAACGCGACCTGGCCACCGCTCGCGAGGCCGCCGGCGCCGCCGAGCGCGAGCGGGCCGGGCTGACCGCGCGGCACGAGGCGCTGGCGCTCGGGCTGCGGCGCAAGGACGGCAGCGGCGCGCTGCTGGCGGCCGGCGACCGGCTGGCCGGGCTGCTCGGCCCGGCGGCCGCGCTGCTGAGGATCGCCCCCGGCCACGAGGCCGCCGTCGCGGCGGCGTTCGGCACGGCGGCGGACGCGGTGGCGGTCGACTCGCCCGGCACCGCCGCCGAGGCACTGCGGCTGCTGCGCAAGGAGGACGCCGGCCGGGCCACGCTGCTGATCGCCGGCGCCCCCGAACCCGCCCCCGTCGCGGGGGAGTTGCCGGCCGGTGCCCGCTGGGCCGCAGAACTGGTCGACGGGCCCGCCGAGTTGCTGCCGGCCGCACGGGCCCTGCTGGCCGGCGTCGTGGTGGTCGGCTCACTCGACGAGGCGGTGGCGCTGGTCGGTGCCCGCCCCGGTCTGGCCGCCGTCACCGCCGAGGGCGACCGGCTCGGCGCCGGCTACGCGCACGGCGGCTCGGGCGGCGCGCCCAGCCTGCTGGAGACCCAGGCCGCGGTGGACGACACCGCCCGGGCGATCGACCGGCTGGCCGTCCGCTGCACCGAGTCGGCCGAACGGCTGGCCGAACTCACCGAGCTGCGCCGGGAGTCGGCCGCCGGGCTGGAGCAACTGGCAGCCCACCGGCGGCAGGCCGCGAAGGAACGGGCCGAGGTGGCCGGCGCCCTCGGCCGGCTCGGCGGGCAGTCCCGGGCCGCGGCCGGCGAGGCCGAACGGCTCTCCGCCGCCGCCGGCCGGGCCGAGGAGGGGCTCGCCCAGCTCCTCGCCACCGCCGAGGAGCTGGCCGAACGGCTCGCCGCGGCCGAGGAGTCGGCGGACGCGGGGGAGGACGAGCCGGACGCCGCCGAGCAGCAGCGGCTGGCGCAGGCCGCCACCGCCGCCCGGCAGACCGAGCTGGAGGCGCGGCTCGCCGTGCGCACCCACGAGGAGCGGGTGCGCGCCCTGAGCGGCCGCGCCGACCAGCTGGACCGGGCTGCCCGCGCCGAACGCGAGGCGCGCGCCCGGGCCGCCGAGCGCCGCCGGCGCGCCGAGCACGACGCCGGGGTGGCGAACGCCGTCGCGGCGGGCGCACGGCAGCTGCTGGCCTGCCTGGAGGTGTCGCTGGCCCGCGCGGACGCCGGGCGGGCCGCCGTCGAGCAGGCGCGCACCGAACGCGAGTCGGAGCTCCGGGAGCACCGCGAGCACGGCCGCGAACTCAAGGCCGAGCTGGACAAGCTGGTCGACGCCGGACACCGGGACGAGGTGCTGCGGGCCGAGAAGCGGCTGCGGATCGAGCAGTTGGAGGCCCGCGCGCTGGAGGAGTTCGGCATCGAGGGCGGCGAGCTGCTCGCCGCGTACGGGCCGGACCGGCTCGTCCCGCCGCCGGCCCCCGAGGACGGCGGGGAGCCCGGCGAGCCGCGCCCGTACGACCGGGCCGAGCAGGAGAGGCGGCTGCGGGCGGCCGAGAAGGCGTACCAGCAGCTCGGCAAGGTGAACCCGCTGGCGCTGGAGGAGTTCGCGGCGCTGGAGGAACGGCACAAGTTCCTCGGCGAGCAGCTGGACGACCTCAAGCGGAGCCGGCGCGACCTGCTCGACATCGTCAAGGATGTGGACGAGCGGGTCGAGCAGCTGTTCACCTCGGCGTACCACGACACCGCCGCCCAGTTCGAGGGCGTCTTCTCGCGGCTCTTCCCCGGCGGGGAGGGGCGGCTGGTGCTGACCGACCCGGACAACATGCTGACCACCGGCGTCGAGGTGGAGGCCCGCCCGCCGGGCAAGAAGGTCAAGCGGCTCTCGCTGCTCTCCGGCGGCGAGCGCTCGCTGACCGCGGTGGCGCTGCTGGTGTCGATCTTCAAGGCCCGGCCCAGCCCGTTCTACGTGATGGACGAGGTGGAGGCGGCGCTGGACGAGACCAACCTGCGCCGGCTGGTCGGGATCATGGAGGAGCTGCGCGAGAGCTCCCAGCTGATCGTGATCACCCACCAGAAGCTGACCATGGAATCGGCCGACGCCCTCTACGGCGTGACCATGAAGGGCGACGGCATCTCCCAGGTGATCAGCCAGCGGCTGCGCGAGGCGACACCTCCCGCCCGGCGGGCCGCCGGGGAGCTCCGGGAGCGCCCCCCGGCGAGCCGTACCGTTTCTGCCTAGTCCGCCTGCGGTCCGTCCGCGCCGCCGTCACGGATACTGGACGAGTTATGGAATACGTGATCCTTGCCGTAGTCATCGCCGTGGTCGCCATCGGCGCGATCGCCGGCCTCGTCGTTTCCGGCAGACGACGCCAGCAGCTACCACCGAAGTCGCAGGCGCCGGTCATCACGGCGCCCCCGACCCCGCAAGAGCCCCAGGTCGGCGAGGAGGCCGCGCCGCCGACCGAGGAGCCCCGACGCACCGTCGAGGAGGTGGAGCTCCCCCTTCCCGAGGCCGAGGCCGTCCCCTCGACGGTCGAAGAGGTCGAGGAGGCTCCCGCCCTCGAAGTCCCCGAGCCCACCGCCGGCCGGCTGGTCCGGCTGCGCTCCCGGCTCTCCCGTTCGCAGAACTCGCTCGGCAAGGGCCTGCTCTCGCTGCTCTCCCGCGAGCACCTCGACGAGGACACCTGGGAGGAGATCGAGGAGACCCTGCTGACCGCCGACGTCGGCGTGGCCCCCACCCAGGAGCTGGTCGAGCGGCTGCGCACCCGGGTGAAGGTGCTCGGCACCCGCACCCCGGACGAGCTGCGCGGGCTGCTCCGCGAGGAGCTGGTCGAGCTGATCGGCAAGGACGCCGACCGCACGGTGCACTCCACCAAGCACGAGGAGGGCCCGGCCGTCGTCCTGGTCGTGGGCGTCAACGGCGTCGGCAAGACCACCACCACCGGCAAGCTGGCCCGCGTCCTGGTCGCCGACGGCCGCAAGGTGGTGCTCGGCGCCGCCGACACCTTCCGCGCCGCCGCCGCCGACCAGCTGCAGACCTGGGGCGAGCGGGTCGGCGCGCACACCGTGCGCGGCCCGGAGGGCGGCGACCCGGCCTCGATCGCGTTCGACGCGGTCAAGGAGGGCATCGCCGAGGGCGCCGACACCGTGCTGGTGGACACCGCCGGCCGGCTGCACACCAAGACCGGTCTGATGGACGAGCTGGGCAAGGTCAAGCGGGTCGTCGAGAAGCACGGCCCGGTGGACGAGGTGCTGCTTGTGCTGGACGCCACCACCGGCCAGAACGGGCTGATCCAGGCACGGGTCTTCGCCGAGGTGGTCGACATCACCGGCATCGTGCTGACCAAGCTGGACGGCACCGCCAAGGGCGGCATCGTGGTCGCGGTCCAGCGGGATCTGGGCGTGCCGGTCAAGCTGATCGGTCTCGGTGAGGGCGCGGACGACCTGGCGCCGTTCGAGCCGGGTGCGTTCGTGGACGCGCTGATCGGGGACTGAGCCCCCGGCCTACCGGTGAAGGGTCCGCCTCGCGAGGGGCGGGCCCTTCGGCGTTCTCCGCCGGTGTCTACGAGGCGAGCCAGGCGGGTTCGGCGGTGCGCTCGCGGCCGCGGTGGCAGGCGTAGGCGAGGGTGCCGAGGAGCAGCCGGGCCTCGGGCGGGCAGCCGGCGTTGTCGCGGGTCGGCCGGCGCAGCCAGCGGACCGGGCCGAGGCCGCCGAGGACGGTGGGCGGGGCGGCGACGTAGCTGCCCTCGCCGTGGCAGGTGAGGTCGAGCGCGGCGTCGTCCCAGCCCATCCGGTAGAGCAGGTCGGGCAGCCGGCGGGCGGTGCCGGCGGCGACCAGGAACTGCAGCCGGCCGGTGGGCGCGGCCAGCACCGGGCCCACCTGGGTGCCCATCCGCTCCAGCCGGACCAGCGCCTGCAGGCCGGCCTGCTCGGGGACGTCCAGGACGTCGAAGGCGCGGCCGGTGGGGAACAGTACCGAGGCGTCCGCGCCGGAGCGGGCGGCCGGCTCGCCGCCGGGGGCGGGGTGCAGGCCGGGCGCCGCACAGCGGGGGGTGCCGCAGTGACAGCGGGCCGCGGCACCGGCCGGGCTGCCGACGGCGACCGCCCAGCCCCAGCGGCCGGTGTACTCCGCGGCCGCCTGGGACGCGGTGGCCCGGGTGCGACGGCGCGCGCCCAGCGGGGCCAACCGCAGGTGCCCCAGTCGAAGTTCGCCGAACAGGTTGTCCATGCCTCCCCCAACAGGTTCTCGTTGCCGATGGTTACGGGATGGTGACTTTGTGTTGATTGTCCGTCGCGTGGTGCGTTGTGCGGTGGCGGCGCGCAGCGCGTGGCGTGCGCCAGTTGCGGGGTTGCGCCTCGGGCGCCGCCTTGTGGCAGGCGGTGCCGATGCCGGATCGTCGTGTGCGCGGGACGGCCGTCGACCGGGCGGGCGGCAAACTCGCCTGTGGCCGCTGTGGATTGCCGCGCTGAGCAGGAGTGCCGGTGGGGACTTGGCGGCCCGCATATGCCGGACCGTCGGGACTACCCAGTGAAGCGTGTGCGGACTTGCTTCGGTTCACTCCTGGGGGTGGCGAAAGGTGGCGTTTCGCCAGGGTCGCTCCCACGGGTGCCGTACGGGGCATTACGTTCAGCACGCGGACGCCGTCGGAGAGTCCACTCCAGCCCCTCGGGGGACGGGAGTTGGGGAAGCTGACGGTCCGTCCGTCAGGATGGCACACCAGTACGACCAACGGTTCGGCAGAACTCAGGTACGGCACGTCTGGCAAGAGCCCGCAACCGTCGGGCGGTCACGATCGGGGGCCCCGAAGCAGGGGCCGGGCGGGATGGGGACGTTCCCATGGCAGAGAAGCAACCCAACGAGAAGCTGACCACGTGGTTCGCCCGCAGCGGCTGGTCCAAGGGCGAGTTGGCACGTCAGGTCAACCGCCGGGCCCGCCAGATCGGCGCCCACCACGTCTCCACCGACACCTCCCGGGTGCGCCGCTGGCTCGACGGCGAGCAGCCCCGCGAGCCGATCCCCAAGATCATGTCGGAGCTGTTCTCCGAGCGCTTCGGCTCCGTGGTCTCCATCGAGGACCTCGGGCTGCGGGCCGCCATCCCGGTCTCCACCGTGGGCGGCGGCGTCGACCTGCCGTGGAGCGCGCCGCAGACCGTCCAGCTGATCAGCGACTACTCGCGCAGCGACCTGATGCTCAACCGGCGCGGCTTCCTCGGCACTTCCCTGGCCATGACGGCCGGCGCCGCGCTCATCGAGCCGATGCAGCGCTGGCTCGCCCCCGGCCCGACGGGCATGCCCACCCCGATCCTCACCGCGGCCAACGGCGGAGAGCCGTTCACCGGCCGGCTCTCCGAGCCCGAGCTGGAACTGCTCGAGCAGACCACCGTGATGTTCCGCCAGTGGGACGCCCAGAACGGCGGCGGGCTGCGCCGCAAGGCCGTCGTCGGCCAGCTCCACGAGGTGACCGACCTGCTCCAGGAGACGTACCCCGAGCAGACCACCCGGCGGCTGTTCCGGCTCACCGCCGAGCTGGCCCACCTGGCCGGCTGGATGTCGTACGACGTCGGCATGCACCCGAGCGCGCAGAAGTACTACGTGCTGGCGCTGCACGCGGCCAAGGAGGCCGGCGACCGCCCGTTCGGTGCACTGATCCTCACCGACATGAGCCGGCAGATGATCCACCTCAACCGCGGCGAGGACGCCCTGGAGCTGATCCACCTGGCCCAGTACGGCAGCCGCGACACGGCCACCCCGCGCCAGCAGTCGCTGCTGTACGCGATGGAGGCGCGCGCGTACGCCACCATCGGCGAGGTGAACCGCTGCGCCCGGGCGGTCCGGCTGGCCGAGGACACCTTCACCGACATCCGCGAGGGCGACGGCGACCCGGACTGGCTGAAGTTCTTCTCGCCGGCCGAGCTGAACGCCGAGAACGCGCACTCCTTCCGTGACCTCGCCTACCACTCCGACCGGGCCGAGCTGTACGCCTCGATGTCCGCCCCGGTGATGGAGCGCGCGGTCGACCTCTTCCGCCAGGACGGCGACCACGTCCGCTCGTACGCCTTCAACCTGATCGGCATGGCCAGCGTCCACCTGCTGCAGAACGAGCCGGAGCAGGCCGTGGAGTACGCCGAGCAGGCGGTGGAGATCGCCGGCAAGGTCCGTTCGGAGCGGCTGAACTCGCGGGTGCGCAAGACCACGGAGGCCGCCTCCGTCCGGTTCAAGGGTGTGGACGCGGTGAGCCGGCTCAAGGAGCGGGTGGTCCAGGACATCCCGGAGTACGTCTCGGTGGTCTGACCCGCCTGTCCCTCGTCCGCCTGCCGCTAGTCCGCCCGTCCGCCTGCCCGTCCGTCCGCCGGGTCGGGCCTGCGCCGGGCGCCCGAGGACCCCGCCGACCGTGACGGCCGCCGCCGCCACGGTCGGTGGCCGTTACCGCACTCCTCGTGTCGCGCGGCGGCACGGTAACCCATTCGGCGGCGCGGCACGGCCGTGGTTCACGCAGGCGTAACCCCTGCGTCGCCGTCGTCACGGTCGCGAAACAACGGGCCGCATCGGCCGAAACCAGCCTTCGGCACTCTCCTTCTCATCGCCGACACCCCGGGTGGCACGGGACAGGTAACCCGGGTGTGGAGCGGCTTCCATTCATGAGGAGACGCCGATGCCGGACGGCTTCAGCGCGGGCGATACCGCCTTCGTGCTCATTTGTGCGGCCCTGGTCATGGTGATGACCCCGGGCCTGGCCTTCTTCTACGGAGGCATGGTCAGGGCCAAGAGCACACTCAACATGCTGGCGATGAGCTTCCTCTCGCTCGGCATCGTCAGCGTGCTCTGGGTCCTCTACGGGTACTCGCTCAGCTTCGGGCCCGACGCGGGAGCCGGCCTGATCGGCAACCTGGACTTCCTCGGGATGCGCGGGATCGAGCTGAACGACCTGACCGGAACGATTCCGGTCACCGCGTTCTCCGCCTTCCAGCTGATGTTCGCGATCATCACCCCGGCGCTGATCAGCGGCGCGGTCGCGGACCGCGCCAAGTTCACCGCCTGGGGCCTGTTCATCGCGCTCTGGGTGACCGTCGTGTACTTCCCGGTCGCGCACTGGGTCTTCTTCTTCGACGGCGGCAACGGCGGCTGGCTCGGCGACCGCAACGGCGTGATCGACTTCGCCGGCGGCACCGCCGTGCACATCAACGCCGGCGTCGCGGGCCTGGCGCTCTGCCTGGTGCTGGGCAAGCGGGTCGGCTTCCGCAAGGACCCGATGCGCCCGCACAGCCTGCCGCTGGTCATGCTCGGCTCCGGCCTGCTCTGGTTCGGCTGGTTCGGCTTCAACGCGGGCTCGGCGCTGGCTGCCAACGGCGTCGCCGCGATGGCCCTGGTCAACACCCAGGTCGCCACGGGGGCCGCGCTGGTCGGCTGGCTGGTCTACGAGAAGCTGCGGCACGGCGCGTTCACCACGCTGGGCGCCGCCTCCGGCGCGGTGGCCGGCCTGGTCGCCATCACCCCGGCCTGCGGCTCGGTCAGCCCGCTCGGCGCGGTCGCGATCGGCCTGATCGCCGGTGCCGTCTGCGCCGCCGCGATCAGCCTCAAGTACCGCTTCGGCTTCGACGACTCGCTCGACGTGGTCGGCGTGCACGCGGTCGGTGGCGCCATCGGCTCGCTGCTGGTCGGCCTCTTCGCCACCGGCACCGTCGGCCAGACCGCCAAGGGCCTCTTCTACGGCGGCGGCCTGGAGCAGCTCGGCAAGCAGGCGATGGGCGTGGCCGTGGTCGGCGCGTACTCCTTCGTCCTCTCCTGGCTGCTGGCCAAGGCGATCGACAAGACGGTCGGCTTCCGGGTCGCCGAGGAGGTCGAGGTCGCCGGAATCGACCAGGCCGAGCACGCCGAGTCCGCGTACGACTTCAGCGCGCTGGGCTCCGGGCTCGCCCGGACCACCCCGGCCCCGGCCGCGGCCGTGGTCGCCGCCCCCGCCGCTGCGAAGACCACCGACAAGAGCACCGAGAAGACCGAGGTCGACGCCTGATGAAGCTCATCACCGCGGTCATCAAGCCGCACCGCCTGGACGACGTGAAGGCCGCCCTGCAGGCCTTCGGGGTGCACGGTCTGACCGTGACCGAGGCCAGCGGCTACGGCCGCCAGCGCGGCCACACCGAGGTCTACCGGGGCGCGGAGTACACCGTGGACCTGGTGCCCAAGGTCAGAATCGAGGTCCTGGTCGAGGACGACGACGCCGAGCAGCTGATCGACGTCCTGGTCAAGGCGGCCCGGACCGGCAAGATCGGGGACGGCAAGGTCTGGAGCATCCCGGTCGAAACCGCCGTCCGGGTCCGGACCGGCGAGCGCGGCCCCGACGCCCTCTAGACCGGGCAAGCCCTAGCATTCAGCTCGTTCAGCTTGATCACGCAGGCGGACCTGCGACCGGCCCCCGGTCGCAGGTCCGCTGACGGCGTATCGGCGCCGTTGGCTCAACCGCACGACGGACGGGGACTTCGCATGGCCACCGAAACCGACGACCCCTGCGACTACGGTGCCGCCCGCGCCCGGCTGCTGGGCGAACCCGGCCCCGCCGGCAGCGCCCGCCGCGCCGCACTGGCCGCGCTCACCGACGACTGGCTGGCCGGTCTGCTCACAGCGGCCGGCTCCCCGCCCGGCGTCGCCCTCGTCGCCGTCGGCGGCTACGGGCGCGGGGAACTCTCCCCGCGCAGCGACCTCGACGTCCTGCTGCTGCACGACGGCCCGCTCGACCCCGCGCTGCCCGAACGGATCTGGTACCCGGTCTGGGACACCGGCACCGCCCTCGACCACTCGGTACGCACCCCCGCCGAGGCCCGCGCGGTCGCCGCCGCCGACCTCAAGGCACAGCTCGGTCTGCTGGACGCCCGGCACATCGCCGGCGACCCGGCGCTCACCGCCGGGCTGCGCTCCGCCGTCCTCGCCGACTGGCGCGCCGCCGCCCCCGCCCGCCTGCCCGAGCTGCGCGAACTCGGCCGAGAGCGGGCCGAGCGGCACGGCGAGCTCTCCTTCCTGCTGGAGCCGGACCTCAAGGAGGCCCGCGGCGGCCTGCGCGACGTCGTCGCGCTCAACGCGATCGCCGCCACCTGGCTGGCCGACGCCCCGCGGGACGGCCTGGACGCCGCCGCGCTGCGGCTGGCCGACGTCCGGGACGCGCTGCACCTGGCCACCGGCCGGGCCACCGAGCGGCTCAGCCTCCAGGACCAGGACCAGGTCGCCGAGCGGCTCGGCGTGCTGGACGCCGACACCCTGCTGCGCCAGGTCTACGAGGCCGCCCGCACCGTCGCCTACGCGAGCGACGTCACCTGGCGGGCGGTGGACCGGGTGCTGGCCGCCCGCTCCGGCCGGGGCCGGCGAACCTCCCGGCTCTCCTTCCCGTTCACCGGCTCCGGGCGCGGCGCGGGTGCGGTGGCCCGGGGCGCCGTCGAGCGCCGTCCGCTCGCCGAGGGCGTGGTCGAGCAGGACGGCGAGGCGGTGCTCGCCCAGGGCGCCCGCCCGGCCGCCGACCCGGTGCTGCCGCTGCGCGCCGCGGCCGCCGCCGCGCAGAACGGTCTGACCATCTCCTACGCGACCGTGCGCCGGCTGGCCGCCGAATGCCGTCCGCTGCCGGTGCCCTGGCCGGACGAGGCCCGCGAGCAGCTGGTCACGCTCCTCGGCGCGGGCGAGGCCTGTCTGCCGGTCTGGGAGGCTCTGGAGGCCGAAGGACTGATCACCCGGCTGCTGCCGGACTGGGAGCGGGTCCGCTGCCGTCCGCAGCGCAACGCGGTGCACCGCTGGACGGTGGACCGCCACCTGGTGGAGACGGCGGTGCGGGCCGCCGCGATGACCCGCCGGGTGGCCCGGCCGGACCTCCTGCTGGTCGCCGCGCTGCTGCACGACATCGGCAAGGGCTGGCCCGGCGACCACAGCGAGGCGGGCGAGGTGATCGTCCGCGATGTGGCGGTCCGGATGGGCTTCGACCGGGAGTCGGTCGAGACCTTGGCGATGCTGGTCCGCCACCACCTGACCCTGGTGGACACCGCGACCCGGCGGGACCCGGACGACCCGGCGACCGTGGAGGCGATCACCAAGGTGGTCGCCACCCTGCAGCAGCTGGAGCTGCTGCACGCGCTGACCGAGGCCGACGCGACCGCGACCGGCCCTGCCGCGTGGAGCCGCTGGCGGGCCTCGCTGGTGGACGGGCTGGCCGCCCGGGCCGCCGCCCAGCTGGCCGGTGCGTACCCCGCCCCGGGGGAGGGCGCGCCGACCGCCGAGCAGGAGCGGCTCGCGGTGGAGGCCGCCCGGACGGGCGGTCCGGCGCTCTCGCTGCTGGCCCAGGCCGAGGTGGCGGCCCGGGCGGAGACGACCGGCGGGGCCGGGGTGACGGGCGGGCCGGGTACGGGCGGGTCGGGCACGGGCGAGCCGGGCGCCGAGCCGATGGGCGTCCGGCTGACCCTCGCCGTACCGGACCAGCCAGGACTGCTCGGCACCGTCGCCGGGGTGCTGGCGCTGCACCGGCTGACCGTCCGCTCGGCCGGCCTGCGCGAGCTGGACCCGATCGGCGCCGGCCCGGTGCTGCTGCTCTCCTGGACGGTGGCCGCCGAGTTCGGGGAGCTGCCGGAGGCGGCCCGGCTCCGGGCCGACCTGCGCCGGGCGTTGGACGGTTCGCTGGACGTCTCGCGCCGGCTCGCCGAGCGCGACGCGGCCGCCCCGCGCCGGCGCGGCATCCCGACCCCGCCGCCGCTGGTCGCGGTGGCGCCCGCGGTGGCCTCGGCCACCGCGACGGTGCTGGAGGTGCGCGCCCACGACGCCCCCGGCCTGCTGCACCGGATCGGCCGGGCGCTGGACGGCGCCGGCGTCCGGGTCCGGACCGCGCACGTCTCCACGCTCGGTGCCGATGCCGTCGACTCCTTCTACCTCACCGACGACGCGGGGCGGCCGCTCACCGCCCAGCGGGCCGGGGAGGTGGCGGCCGCGGTCCGGGCGGCGCTGGGCTGAACCCTGCCCCAGGGCACGTCAGGCACCCTCCGGGGCAGGTCGTCCCGGGGGTGGAGACCGTTCCCAGGGCGGCCGGATACCCTTGGGAGCGACG
Source organism: Kitasatospora sp. NPDC041988 (assembly GCF_055588525.1). Classification (NCBI taxonomy): domain Bacteria; kingdom Bacillati; phylum Actinomycetota; class Actinomycetes; order Kitasatosporales; family Streptomycetaceae; genus Kitasatospora; species Kitasatospora sp. NPDC041988. Next base: position 52,683 of record NZ_JBVJCO010000045.1, on the reverse strand, counting down.
ACCGTACCGATACCGATGCCGCAGAGGACCCGCGACGACGTGTTCGACACCCTTTCCGATCGCCTCGCAGCGACGTTCAAGAACCTCCGGGGCAAGGGCCGCCTCAGCGAGGCGGACATCGACGCCACCGCCCGCGAGATCCGCATCGCGCTGCTGGAGGCGGACGTCGCGCTGCCGGTCGTGCGGGCCTTCATCAAGCAGGTCAAGGAGCGGGCGCTCGGCGTCGAGGTCTCCGGCGCGCTGAACCCGGCGCAGCAGATCATCAAGATCGTCAACGAGGAGCTCATCGCGATCCTCGGCGGCGAGACCCGCCGGGTGAGGTTCGCCAAGAGCGGCCCGACGGTGATCATGCTCGCCGGTCTCCAGGGCGCCGGTAAGACCACCCTGGCGGGCAAGCTCGGCCACTGGCTGAAGAAGCAGAAGCACACCCCGCTGCTGGTCGCCTGCGACCTCCAGCGCCCCAACGCCGTCAACCAGCTCCAGGTCGTCGCCGACCGCGCGGGCGTGGCCTTCTACGGCCCGCAGCCCGGCAACGGCGTCGGCGACCCGGTGCAGGTCGCCCGCGACTCGATCGAGTACGCGAAGCAGAAGCAGTACGACGTCGTGGTCGTCGACACCGCCGGCCGCCTCGGCATCGACGCCGAGCTGATGCAGCAGGCCGCCGACATCCGGGCCGCGGTCAACCCGGACGAGGTCCTGTTCGTCGTCGACGCGATGATCGGCCAGGACGCGGTCACCACCGCCCAGGCCTTCCTCGACGGCGTCGACTTCACCGGTGTGGTGCTCTCCAAGCTCGACGGCGACGCCCGCGGTGGTGCCGCGCTGTCGGTCGCGCACGTCACCGGCCGGCAGATCATGTTCGCCTCCAACGGCGAGAAGGTCGACGACTTCGACGCCTTCCACCCGGACCGGATGGCCTCGCGCATCCTCGGCATGGGCGACATGCTCTCGCTGATCGAGAAGGCCGAGCAGACCTTCTCGCAGGCGGAGGCCGAGAAGATCGCCTCCAAGCTGCAGGGCGGCGGCAAGGACTTCACGCTCGACGACTTCCTGGCCCAGCTGGAGCAGGTCCGGAAGATGGGCTCGATCTCCAAGCTGCTGGGCATGCTGCCGGGGATGGGCCAGATCCGCGAGCAGATCAACAACATCGACGACAAGGACGTCGACCGCGTCGGCGCCATCATCAAGTCGATGACGCCGGCCGAGCGGACCGACCCGAAGCTCATCAACGGCTCGCGCCGCGCTCGTATCGCCAAGGGCTCCGGCGTCCAGGTCGGCGAGGTCAACAACCTGGTCGAGCGGTTCTTCGAGGCCCGCAAGATGATGTCGGCGATGGCCTCCGGCAAGGGCATCCCCGGCATGCCGGGGATCCCGGGCATGGGCGGCGGCTCGAAGAAGTCCTCGAAGAAGGCGCCGACGGCCAAGGGCAAGCGCAAGAGCGGCAACCCGCTGAAGCGCGCGCAGGAGGAGGCCGCGGCCGCCGAGCGCCGCGCGCTCGGCGCGGGCGGCGGCCAGGACCCGGCCCAGGGCGGCGCGTTCGGTCTCGGCGCGGGCAAGGGCCCGGCCGACTTCGAGCTGCCGAAGGAGTTCAAGGACCTGCTGTAGGGCCCGGTAGGCCTCCCTGTCGCGGGTGAACGGCCCGCCGCCCGGTTCCTCCGCGCGGCGGGCCGTTCGCATGTCCGATGATGAGGGGGTGAGAGTGACGATCAGGGCCCCGCGGGCCGAGGACGAGGTTGCGTACGCGGAGGCGGTCCGACGGTCCGCCGATCACATCGGACGGTGGAACCCGGTCGAGCCGGACGGGCTGCCGGACCTCCTGGAGCGCCAGGGTGCCGGGCTGCGCACCTTCCTGATACTCGACCAGGAGACCGGCGGGTTCGTCGGCAAGGTCAACGTGGCCAACATCGTGATGGGGCGGTTCTGCAACGCCGCGCTCGGCTACGACTCGTACGTGCCGTTCGCCGGCACCGGCCGGATGACCGAGGGCATGCGGCTGGTGCTGGACCGCTGCTTCGCCCCGCAGGTGGACGGCGGCCTGGGGCTGCACCGGCTGGAGATCAACGTGCAGCCGGACAACGGGCGTTCGATCGGGCTGGCCAAGCGGCTGGGCTTCCGGCACGAGGGGTTCACACCGCGGATGCTGTTCCTGCAGGGCGCCTGGCGGGATCACGAGCGGTTCGCGCTCACCGCCGAGGAGTGGCCGGGGCTGGAGCGGTAGCGCGGCCGGGCGGCAGGTCCTGGCCGGGGCTCGGCGCGGCCCTGGCCGGGGTCTGGTCGCGGCCCTGGCCGGGGCTCGGTGTGGTCCTGGCCGGGGGCGCGGGGTACGGCGTTGCGGGTGGATCACCCTTCTCTCCTCCGAGTGCTACGACGAGGCGATCCGGCTGCTGACCGAGCAGCGCGCCCGGCTGGACGCGCCGGCTGCGGCACCGCTGGCCGAGACGCTGGACGAGGAGGAGGCCTACCGGGCGGCGGGGGTGCCGCAGAAGGCGCTCGACCAGGCCCGAGGCCGTTCGGGGGACCGGCGTGGCCGGGCCGGTCAGCGGGGCTGTTCGGCGACCAGGTAGCGGAACACGTTCTCCATCCGGACCGAGCCGTCCGGGCGCAGGTACGGGTGCAGCACCTCCGCCAGCTCCTTCGCCACCAGTGGCAGCCCCGAGAACTCCGCCGCCGCGTCGTACAGGCCGGTGGAGAGCAGCCCGCGGACCGCGCTGTCCAGGTCCGGGTAGGCGAACGGGCAGCTCACCCGGCCGCTCCCGGCCGGGCGCAGGCCGGCCGGTGCCAGCAGATCCTCCAGGGCGCCGGGCGTACTCAGCCCGAACGGGTCACGCGCCGTGGTGCGCCCCGCCATCCGACGGGCCACGTCCAGCACGGCCGCGCTCTCGCAACGCTCCGGCGGGCCCCAGGCGGCCAGCACCACGTGACCGCCGCGGAGCGTCAGCCGGGCCGCCTCGGCCACCTCGCGCTGCGGATCGGCGGCGCCCGGCAACTGCTCGAAAACCGTGACCAGCGAATGGGCCGAGCGGGGGACGGCCGCCGCCGTCCGGGCGCTCGCGCCGACCTGGAGCCGGCGGCCCCGGGCCAACTCGCGCAGCTCGTCCTCCGGCTCCAGACCGGCGACCTGCGCACCCCGCCCGGCCGCCAGCAGCAGGGCCAGGCCCGACCGGCAGCCCAGACCCAGCACGCTGGTCGCCGGGCCGACCTCCAGGCGGTCGTAGACCGCCTCGTAGAGCGGCACCAGCATGCGTTCCTGAATCTCTGCCCAGTCGCGCGCCCGCGCGGGCCACGCTGCCGCGGGCAGCGGGTCGTGCGATCGTGCGCCCGCGGGTCGTACGGTTGTGCCGGTCGTTCGAGCTGAAGCCATCGCGGCCTCCCATCCGGTCCTTCGGTGTGCTGCTACGGCTCCCCCAAAGTCCCGCCCCACTCCAGCGAACAGCGGCTCGGGCGTGGCGTCCAGAGGGGTGCAGGGTGGTGCGCGCGTGTTGCGGTCGTGCGCCCCCCGGCAGCAGCCGCGTTACCGGTCCCGTCACCGGGCCGGTTGCCGGTCCCGTCACCGGGCCGGTTGCCGGGCCCGTCACCGGCCGGTTGCCGGGCCGGCCACCGATTCGAAGTCGGGGCTCTGATCCCCGTACGATTCGCCCCATGGCAAAGGCACCCGTTCTCACCCCCCAGGCGGACGACTTCCCGCGTTGGTATCAGGACCTCATCAACAAGGCCGAGCTGGCCGACAACGGTCCGGTGCGCGGCACCATGGTCATCCGACCGTACGGCTACGGCCTGTGGGAGCGGATGCAGCAGGAGATGGACGCCCGCATCAAGAAGGCCGGCGCGCAGAACGCCTACTTCCCGATGTTCATCCCGCAGTCCTACCTGACCAAGGAAGCCGAGCACGTCGAGGGCTTCGCCCCCGAGCTCGCGGTGGTCACCCACGGCGGCGGCAAGCAGCTCGATGAGCCGGTCGTCGTCCGGCCCACCTCCGAGACGATCATCAACGAGTACTTCTCCAAGTGGGTTCAGAGCCACCGCGACCTGCCCCTGCTGATCAACCAGTGGGCCAACGTGGTCCGCTGGGAGCTGCGCCCGCGCGTCTTCCTGCGTACCACCGAGTTCCTCTGGCAGGAGGGCCACACCGCCCACGCCACCTACGAGGACGCCCGCGACTACGCGTCGATGATCCACACCCAGGTCTACGGCGACTTCATGACCAACGTGCTCGGCATCGACGTCGTGCTCGGCCGCAAGACCGCCAAGGAGCGCTTCGCCGGCGCCATCAACACCCTCACGCTCGAAGGCATGATGGGCGACGGCAAGGCGCTGCAGATGGGCACCAGCCACGAGCTGGGCCAGAACTTCGCCAAGGCGTTCAACACCACCTACCAGCTCCAGGGCGCCGAGCGCGAGTACGTCTGGCAGACCTCCTGGGGCGTCTCGACCCGTATGGTCGGCGGCCTGATCATGTCCCACGGTGACGACAACGGCCTGCGGGTGCCCCCGCGGCTGGCCGCCGTCCAGGCCGTCGTCCTCGCCATCAAGGGCGACGACGCGGTGATCGCCAAGGTCCGCGAGATCGGCGCCACGCTGGAGGCCGCCGGCATCCGGGTGGTCGTCGACGACCGCACCGACACCCCGTTCGGCCGCCGCGCGGTCGACTGGGAGCTCAAGGGCGTGCCGCTGCGCATCGAGGTCGGCCCGCGCGACCTGGAGAACGGCACCGCGATGCTGGCCCGCCGCATCCCCGGCGGCAAGGAGCCCGTCTCGATCGATGCCCTGGCGTCGCTGGTGCCGGGCGTGCTGGAGGAGGACCAGGCGCTGCTGCTGCGCCAGTCGCGCGAGCGCCGCGAGGCCCGCACCGTCGACGTGAGCAACCTCGACGAGGCCGTCGAGGCCGCCGCCACCGGCTGGGGCCGCATCTCCTGGGCCGAGCTGGGCCCGGAGGGCGAGGCCAAGCTGGCCGAGCAGGGCGTCTCGGTGCGTTGCCTCGTGGCCGCCGACGGCTCGGTGCCGGCGACGGACGACCAGGACGGCAACATCGCGATCGTCGCGCGCGCCTACTGAGCAGTTCGGTAGCGGGTGGTTCGGTAGCGGGTGGTGCGGCGGCAGCGGTTCGGCGGAGGCCGTGCGGCAGCGTCCGTTCGGGGGAAGCGGTTCGGTACTGGACGGTTTGGTTTCGGTACTGAGCGGTTCGGGGTGTTCCGTCGCGTTTTCGAGGCATCCGGGTTGTCGGAAACCGACATGTACTGATGAGTACTGACGGGCGCCGACAACCGCCGCCGGGAATTCCGGCGGTAACCGCACAGGCGTTGTCCGACCTCTCGACATAGCTACTGACCGGTCAACTCCCGGTATTAACGGAATAGCGGTACGGTGTACGGCCCGTGGCCCTGTCAACTCGACAGGATCATGGGCCGTACGTACGTCCGGGGGTCGACAGCCCGTTCCCCGAGGCGGAAAAGGACGAGGCCCGCCGAGCTGCGACGGGCCCAAACGTGCAGGGGGTTGGTCTTGCGTCAGATCCGAAACGCGCAATTTGCGCGCGCTCGTACATTCCTGAGAGTTTCCTGGGAATTCCCGGGGAGCGGGAACGCGCGGAACATCGGCTCGCACTCCATCGTTGGTCTAGCGTGAGCACGACACAGCCCCTCGTTCTCGCGGCCGAACTGGCCGCCGCCTGGAGCGACATCCAGGCCTTCCATCAGGACCTCCCCGACCTCGCCTCGCCCGAGGCGCTGATCGGCGAGTCCTCCTCGGCCTGTGGCACGCGGCTCGGTTTCGAGCGGCTCCTCCACGAGGCTGCCCACGGTCTGGCCGCGGCCCGGGACATCCGGGACACCTCGCGCGCCGGCCGCTACCACAACCGACGCTTCCTGCTCCTCGCCTCGGAGCTGGGTCTGGCGCACCCGGTCGAACCGCACGCGAGCAGCGGCTTCTCCCAGGTGACGATGCTCAAGGAGACGCGCGAACGGTACGCGGAGACCATCGAGCGCCTGGACCGCGCCCTCGGCGCGCACCAGGAGGCGGTGACCGGCGACGGTGCGTCGCGCGCCTTCCGCGGCCCGGCCGCCCGGCACGGCTCCTCCGGGGGCGGCGTCCGGGTCAAGGCGGTCTGCGGCTGCGGGCGCAACGTCCGGGTCGTTCCGTCGGTGCTCGCGCAGGCGTCCATCGTCTGCGGTGCCTGCCAGCAGCCGTTCAAGATCGCGTAGTCGGCGGCCAGGAGAAACGGCCGGCAGCTGTGCGGGCAGTTGGTCCGGCCGGAGCGAATCCGTGCGACGCCGATCGGCACTCGGCCGATCAGTGGTGGTGAGTTGGGCTGACCGGGAGCGGGGGCTCCCGGTCGACCTGTCCCTCCCGGCCCCGCGCCCCGACTCTCCCGGCCCCTGCCCTCTGTCCGTCCCTGGCTTCGTCTCCCCGGGTTTTCCTGCTTTCCTGCCACTCCGGGCCGCCCGCCCCGAGCCGCCGAGGTCCGTGTCAGTCCACGTTGAGCCGTGTCGGGCCGTGTCGGGTCGTGTCGGTCCACCGGAGGCCGGTCAAGGCGGTTCGCGCCGGTATGGCAGAATGGACAGCTGAGTACTCGGCAGCCGAGACAGGACCCCTCTCTCCTACGGCTGGCGTGTCCCTTGAACGGCCCACCCCCGCAACCCCACGCGAGGGCCAGGCTGCTCACCCACGTCAACACCAGGAGAATCCACTCCCGTGGCAGTCAAGATCAAGCTCAAGCGTCTCGGCAAGATTCGCTCCCCGCACTACCGCATCGTCGTCGCCGACGCCCGCACCAAGCGTGACGGTCGCGCGATCGAGGAGATCGGCATCTACCAGCCGACCTACAACCCCTCGAAGATCGAGGTCGACAGCGACCGCGCCCAGTACTGGCTGTCCGTCGGCGCCCAGCCGACCGAGCCGGTGCTCGCCATCCTGAAGCTGACCGGCGACTGGCAGAAGTTCAAGGGCCTGCCGGCCCCGGCGCCGCTGCTGGTCGCCGAGCCCAAGGTCGAGGACTTCTCGCACCTGTTCGCGAAGGCCGTCGCCGGCTTCGAGGACGCCACCACCGGTGTCGCCATCACCCCGAAGGCCAAGAAGTCGGACAAGGCCGAGGCTGAGGCCGACGCCGCCGCCGAGGCCTGATCGTGATCGAGGACGCCCTCGACCACCTGGTGAAGGGCATCGTCGAGCACCCCGACGAGGTGCAGGTGCGTTCGCGCAACCTGCGTCGGGGTAACACCATCGAGGTGCGAGTGCACCCCGATGACCTCGGCAAGGTGATCGGCCGGGGCGGCCGCACGGCGCGCGCACTGCGCACCGTCGTCGGCGCCCTCGGCGGTCGCAACGTCCGTGTCGACCTGGTCGACGTGGACAGCATTCGCTGACGCTGCTGCTCGTTCAGCCGTCAGGGCTTGAGGCCGGTCGGGACGCATGTCGTCCCGGCCGGCCTTCGCCGTTTCTCTCCCAGCTCTTTCATAGCTCTGCTCTTTTCATTGCTCTGCCTTCCCCAGGCCCTTCCCTAGCACCCATCCAGGAGAACGATCACCGTGCAGCTCGTCGTCGGCAAGATCGGCCGCGCCCACGGCATCAGGGGGGACGTCAGCGTCGAGGTCCGCACCGACGAGCCGGAACTCCGGCTCGGCCCCGGTGCTGTCGTGCTCACCGACCCCGCGTCGGCCGGACCGCTGACCGTCGAGTCCGGCAAGGTGCACAGCGGCCGGCTGCTGCTGCGCTTCGCCGGCGTCAAGGACCGCAACGCCGCCGAGGCGCTGCGCGGCACCATCCTGATCGCCGAGGTCGACCCGGACGAGAGCCCGGACGACCCGGAGGAGTACTACGACCACCAGCTGATCGGCCTGGACGTGGTGCTGCTGGACGGGACCCCGGTCGGCGAGCTGACCGAGGTCGTCCACCTGCCCTACCAGGACCTGCTCACGGTGGAGAAGCCCGACGGCACGGAGGTGCTGGTGCCGTTCGTCACCCGCATCGTGCCGACCATCGACCTGGAGAACCAGCGGGTGGTGATCGACCCGCCGCCGGGGCTGATCGACCCGGAGCAGGCCGACGTCGTGCAGGCTTCGGCGGAGGAGCCGGAGGAGTCGGAGTGACCGCCGAGGGACTGCCGCCGCAGGAGCGCCCCGAGGCGCCGTCCGCCGCGCCCGCCGTTTCTGCGTCGTCTGCCGTGCCCGCGCCGTCTGTCGCGTCCGCGCCCTCTGCCGTGCCCGCGCCGTCTGTCGCGTCCGCGCCCTCTGCCGTGCCCGCGCCGTCTGTCGCGTCCGCATCGTCCGTGCAGGACGGGATGCGGATAGACGTCGTCACGATCTTCCCGGAGTACCTGGAGCCGCTGGACATCTCGCTGGTCGGCAAGGCCCGCGCCCGCGGCCAGCTCGACGTCCACGTCCACGACCTGCGCGACTGGACGCATGACATCCACCGGACCGTGGACGACAGCCCCTACGGCGGTGGCCCCGGCATGGTGATGAAGCCCGAACCGTGGGGCGAGGCGCTGGACGCCGTCATCGGCCAGGGCCCGGCCGGCGAGGTGCCCACGCTGGTGGTGCCCACCCCGAGCGGGCGCCCGTTCACCCAGGAGCTCGCGCAGGAGCTCGCCGGCCGTCCGTGGCTGACCTTCACTCCGGCCCGGTACGAGGGCATCGACCGGCGCGTGATCGAGGAGGCGGCCACCCGGATGCCGGTGGTCGAGGCGTCGATCGGCGACTACGTCCTGGCCGGCGGCGAGGTTGCCGTCCTGGTCATGGTCGAGGCGATCGCCCGGCTGCTGCCGGGCGTGCTCGGCAACGCGGAGTCCCACCGGGACGACTCCTTCGCGCCCGGCGCGATGGCCGACCTGCTGGAAGGCCCGGTCTACACCAAGCCCGCCGAGTGGCGCGGCCGAACCGTCCCGGACGTGCTGCTCAGCGGCAACCACGGCCGGATCGCCCGCTGGCGGCGCGAACAGGCGTTCGCCCGCACCCTGGCGAACCGGTCCGACCTGGTGGAACGCTGGCAGTACGGCGCCTTCGACAAGAAGGACCGCGAGGCGCTCAGCATCCTCGGCCTGGCCTGGGACGAGCGGCTCGGCCGATTTCGGTCCGTGGCCGATGATGTGGAAGAATAGGCCGCTGCTGTCTGTCGCTGGGCTCCTCCCGTAGGAGTCACGTGGTCCGGTGCCCCCGCCACGGGGGGATCATCGCCAACCGACGCGGCCCGCAGCGAACCCCATTGTGACGAACTTCCGTGGGCGGCCCGTGGCGCCTGCGATGGAGAGCAACATGAGCAACAAGCTCGCTGCTGTCGACGCGGCTTCGCTGCGTAGCGACATTCCGGCCTTCCGCGCCGGTGACACCCTGAAGGTTCACGTCCGGGTCATCGAGGGCAACCGCTCCCGTGTCCAGGTCTTCCAGGGCGTCGTCATCCGCCGCCACGGCGCCGGTGTCGGTGAGACCTTCACCGTCCGCAAGGTCAGCTTCAACGTCGGCGTGGAGCGCACCTTCCCGGTGCACACCCCGGTCGTCGAGAAGATCGAGGTCGTGACCCGCGGTGCGGTTCGCCGCGCCAAGCTGTACTACCTGCGTGACCTCCGCGGCAAGGCCGCGAAGATCAAGGAGAAGCGCGACCGCTGATCCACCGACCCCCGGTTCTGCCGGGGGATCGGAGCGCTCTGGGGGGCGTTGCTGCCGCAAGGTAAGCTCAGCCCCCGATGAGCACGCACGAACCATCCGCGGACCGCGACGGCTGTCCCGCACCCACCGGTGCGGACTCGCCGTTGCGGTCCGCGGTCGTTTCCGCGGCCCTTTCCGGCGTCGGTTCCCCGGCCGCGCCGGTGGAACCGGGGGTCGATCCGGGGCCTGGGCTTGGGCTTGGGCTTGAGCCGGCGGTCGGGCCGGCCGGGGATTTCGCGGAGGACTCGGTAGAGGAATCCCCGGAGGGCGCCGAAGAGGGCGCTGACGAGGGCGCGGAATCGGGAGCCGAAGAGCCGGGTCGTTCTCGGTCGCGTGACGTCCTTCTGCTCGTCGGTATCTGCCTGCTCACCCTGCTCCTGGTGAATGCCTTTGTGGCACGGCCGTTCGCGGTGCCGTCCGCATCGATGGAGAACACCCTGCGCACCGGCGACCGCCTGATCGCGAACAAGCTGGCCTACTCCTTCGGCGGCCACCCCCGGCGCGGCGATGTCGTGGTCTTCGACGGAACGGGCTCCTTTCGGCAGGGGCCGGCCGAGCCGAGCGGTTTCTGGGACGGCCTGCGGGCGCTCGGCCAGGACCTCGGGCTGGCCCCCGCCGGCGACTCGATCTACGTGAAGCGCGTCATCGGCGTCGGCGGCGACCGGGTGACCAGCACCGGCCCGGGCGGGCGGATCACCGTCAACGGCGTGCCGATCGACGAGTCCTCCTACCTCGCGCCGGGGGACGACCCGTCGAGCGTGGCCTTCGACGTGGTGGTGCCGACCGGCACGCTCTGGGTGATGGGCGACCACCGCAGCGCCTCCCGCGACTCGCGCGACCACCTGGGCGAGCCCGGTGGCGGCTTCGTTCCGGAGGACAAGGTGATCGGACGGGCGGAGTGGGTGGTCCTCCCGGTCGGCCACTGGACCAGCCTGGACCGGCCGGCGGCGTTCGCCGCGGCAGGGGGGACCGGTGGACATGGGGACCAGAGGTAGAGGCCGGCTGACCGACCGCCCGGCCGGCCGCTCCACGGACAGGTTCGCCGACCAGCCTGCCGTAGGGCCCTCGGAAGAGGCTGCGGGTGCGGCCGCCCCGGAGGCGCCCTCGCCCGCGCCGCCCGCGCGAGGCCGGGCCGAGCGCCGTCGCACCGCCCGCCGGGCGGCCCGCCGGCGCAAGCGCTCGCTGCTGCGTGAGTTCCCGCTGATCGTCCTGGTGGCGCTGGTGGTCGCGCTGGTGATGAAGACGTTCATGGTGCAGGTCTTCGTGATTCCCTCCGGGTCGATGGAGCAGACCATCCAGATCGGGGACCGGGTGCTGGTGGACAAGCTCACCCCCTGGTTCGGTGCCGAGCCGCAACGCGGCGATGTGGTGGTGTTCAAGGACCCGGGCGGCTGGCTGGAGGCCGATCGCAAGCCGTCCACGGACGGGCCGATTCTGCGTGGAGCCAAGCAAGTCCTCACCTATGTCGGGCTGTTGCCGTCCGCCGGCGAGCAGGACCTGATCAAGCGCGTGATCGGTGTCGGAGGGGACACCGTGGAGTGCTGTGACGAGCAGGGCCGGCTGAGCGTCAACGGCACCCCGGTCGACGAGCCTTACCTGGCTCCGGGGAACCCGCCGTCCCGGCAGCCCTTCAAGGTGAAGGTGCCGGAGGGGCGGCTCTGGGTCATGGGCGACCACCGGGACGTGTCCGCCGACTCCCGCTTCCACATGGGGAATCAGGGGCAGGGCACCATCCCGCTGAGCGGTGTGGTGGGCCGGGCGTTCGTGATCGCCTGGCCGGTGGGTCGGGTGCATCAACTTGATGTGCCGGGTTCACTCTCCAAGCTGGCGAGGGCTCCGGAAGGTCGTGGAACTGCGCCGAACTCGATGGGGGTTGGGCCGCTTCCGGAGGAACCTCCGCTCGTTATGGGTGTGTTGGGCATCTTTCCGCTTGTCGGCCGAAGGCCGGAGCGATCCCCGGAGTAGCGCGGGCCGGCCGGTGACCGGCCAGGCCGGGCGTGTGGGAGTGCGAGCCGGATGCCTGGGAGTGATAGAGAAGTGCTGATGCGGCCGGTACGCGACAACGGCCGCGTCCGAAGGCTGTGCTGGTGTCAGGTGTGCCCGAGACGGGTGGCCCTGGGGCGTTCACGGTCGATGGTGGAGCGTGGTGCCCGCTGTGCGGCACTGTGAGCGCGGGCGCACAGGCGTCCGCACAGCAGGGAGGAGACGTTGTGGGGGATTTGGTGATCGGCGCCCGCTCAGGCGCCGGAGAGCCCGAGGGCTCCGGCGGCCGGGCGGCCCGGTCCACGGAGTCCGCAGTGTCTTCGGCATCCGCCGAGGACTCGGCGGCCCAGTCCGCCGACGAACAGGGCAATGGCACCGGTGACGTCCCGGACGACTTCCGGGACGAGGCGGGGCCGGCCGAGCAGTCGGAGGAGAAGCCCGCCGACGAGCGCAAGCAGCGGTCCTTCTGGAAAGAGCTGCCGATCCTGATCGGTATCGCGCTTGTCCTGGCGCTCGTGATCAAGACGTTCTTCGTCCAGGCGTTCTCCATTCCGTCGGAGTCGATGCAGAACACGCTTCAGGTCGGCGACCGTGTCCTGGTGGACAAGCTGACGCCGTGGTTCGGAGCCGAGCCCGAGCGCGGAGAGGTCGTGGTGTTCCACGACCCGGGTGGCTGGCTGGCCGACGAGCCCACCAACCAGAGCAGCAACTCCTTTGTCCGGGGCGTCCAGGACGTGCTCAGCTTTGTCGGCCTGATGCCCTCCGACAACGAGAAGGACCTCATCAAGCGCGTCATCGCGGTCGGCGGGGACACCGTCGAGTGCCACGGCGACGGGCCGGTCAAGGTCAACGGGATCGCACTCAACGAGCCGTACGTCTTCCCCGGGAACACCCCCTGCCAGTTGAAGGACTTCGGTCCGGTGAAGGTGCCGGAGGGCCGGATCTGGGTGATGGGCGACCATCGTGGAGACTCGCTGGACTCCCGCTTCCACATGGACCAGCCGGGCGGCGGCACCGTCCCCGTGGACGACGTGATCGGCCGTGCGTTCGTGGTGGCCTGGCCGGTCGATCACTGGGCGACGCTCCCGGTGCCGGACACCTTCGACCAGAAGGGGTTGGCGGCGGCCGCGCCGCTCGTTCCGCCGATGGCCGGGGCTGTCGGCGCCGTCGGTCTGCTCCCGCTGACGCGCCGGCTGAGGGGCCGGGCGGACCGCAAGAAGAAGTCCTGACCTCAGCCGGGTCGCCCCCGGGCCTTGCGCGGGCCGTAGTACCGACGAGTAATCTGCTCGGACGTGCCACGGCCCGCCGGGTTTTCCGCCTGTGCCCCTGGCGCGCCGTGAGCGTTTCCGGTTCGGTCGGGGTTGGACGGTGTCGATGAGCAGTGTCGTGGACGAGACGACGGATCGCCCGCCTGCCGTCACGCGGCCTCGACGCCGGCCTGCGGCGGTGCTTCAGGGCCTGCTGATCGGACTCGGCCTGGTCCTCCTGGTCGGTGGCTTCGTCGTCATGGCGGTCGACTACCGGCCTTACGGCATTCCGACGGGCTCGATGACCCCCACGCTGAAGGTCGGGGACACCGTGGTCGCCCGGCAGATCGACGGCAAGACCGTCGGCCGGGGCGATGTCGTGGTCTTCCGCGACCAGGCCTGGGGCGGTGAGCTCATGGTCAAGCGGGTGGTCGCGGTCGGCGGCGACACGGTGGCCACCACCGGGGACGACCAGCGTCTGACCGTCAACGGCAAGCCGGTGGATGAGCCCTACCTGGCGGCGCAGGGCCCCCAGGGCAGCGCGTTCAGCGTGGAAGTACCGACCGGCCGGCTCTTCCTGATGGGCGACAACCGGCAGGGGTCGCTCGACTCGCGTCTCCACCTGGAGATCGACGGCGGCACGATCCCGGCCACTGAGGTAGAGGCCCGGGTGGAGGCCACCGTCCTGCCGTTCGGCCGCACCGGAATGTTCGCCCGGACAACGGCCTTCGACGGGATCGGCGGGCCGAAGGCCGGTGAACGGGGACCGCTGGAACCCGCCTTCTACGCCACCGTTGTAGGCGCGGCGACGATCGTGGTGACCTCCGCGGTGGGCGGGGTGGCGGGCCTGGCCCGGCGGCTCGGCCGCCGCCGCGCGGAGGCCTGACCACCACGGCCGCAGCGACCGCTGTCGTGGCAGCCGGAACGGCGACCACAGCAGGGGCGGCCACAGACGGCGCCACTGCCGCCGCTCGGGCGGCTCTGCCGAACAAGGCCCCGGACGGTCGTGCCGGGTGGCAGGATCGGGAGAGTCAGCTGGGCACACGAGGGGAGGGGGAAGAGCTGTCATGGAACCGCAGCGCCGCAGGGCCGCTCGGATCCTGCTGCTGGACCGGCAGGACCGCCTCCTCCTCTTCCGGGGATCCGATCCGGCGGTGCCGGACGTCACCTGGTGGTTCACCCCCGGGGGCGGCTTGGAAGCCGGCGAAGGCGTGCGCGAGGCCGCGGTGCGGGAGCTCTCGGAGGAGACCGGGCTGCGGGGCGTGGAGCTGGGGCCGGTGGTTGCGTACGGCACGGCTTCGTTCTCCTTTCGGGGAAGGCGGTACGAGCAGGAGCAGTGGTTCCACCTGGCCCGGACCACGGAGACGGTGCTCAACCACTCGGGAATGGGTGCGGACGAGCACGCGCAACTGCTGGCGGCGCACTGGTGGACGATCGATGAGTTGAAGGAAACCGCGGAGACGGTCTACCCGGTCGGGCTGGCGGACTTCCTGGAGCAATTGGTGGCCGAGGGGCCCCCAGTCACTCCGGTAAGGCTCTGAGGGCGGGTGCGGTGGTCCACAATGGGTGGACGTGACAAGTTGAGGGGACGCCTGGATGAGTGCCGAAGATCTCGAGAAGTACGAGACCGAGATGGAGCTCAAGCTCTACCGGGAGTACCGGGACGTCGTCGGCCTGTTCAAGTACGTGATCGAGACCGAGCGACGTTTCTACCTCACCAATGACTACGAGTTGCAGGTGCACTCGGTCCAGGGCGAGGTCTTCTTCGAGGTGTCGATGGCGGATGCGTGGGTCTGGGACATGTACCGGCCGGCCCGGTTCGTCCGTAAGGTCCGGGTGCTGACCTTCAAGGACGTGAACATCGAGGAGCTCGCGAAGAGCGATCTGGAGCTGCCCTCGGACGAGTCCGGCTTCGGGAACTGACGTTGGACCGCCCGGTCCCGCGGTGTCCAGGGGAATTTCGAGTTTTCCGGGATTCTCACCCCTGCGGGTGACGGAAGTTATCCACAGGCCCGGGTTATCCACAGGAAATAACAACTCTCTGGTCCTGTCCCAGGCCGCACGGCAACCTCCCCGGCGGAGGTGGTCACCGTGCAGGACACCAAGCGCACCACTCGCAAGCAGACACCGTCGCCGCAGGCACCGAAGCCCCAGCAGGGCGCTCAGCCCCGCCGCAAGGCGGCGCGACGGCCGGAGGGAGGACCGTCCGCGCCCGGTGGGTCCGCTCCGCCGCGCCCGGAAGGGGCCGGACCGGACAGGGACTGCGAGGAGAGAGCCGCCCCGGCGATGCCGAGCCCGGACGGGGCCGGCGCCGGGCGCACTACCAACAACGCCCTCGGCCGCTACGGGGAGCGGGTCGCCGCCCGCCGCCTCGCCGAGGACGGGCTTCGCATCCTGGACCGCAACTGGCGTTGCGTCGAGGGCGAGCTCGACATCGTCGCCCTCGACGGGGACACCCTCGCGGTCTGCGAGGTCAAGACCCGTTCCGAGCGGGGGTTCCAGCAGCCCAGCGAGGCCATCGACCGGGCCAAGGCCGCCCGGCTCCAGCGTCTCGCCGAGCGGTGGATGGCCGAGCGCTGGCCCAGCCACTTCGCCAGGCTGGCAGGCCCCGAGTACCAGCCCGCTCCCGCCGACCCGCAGTGGCCGCCGGTCCCGCCCGGCGGTGTCCGGATCGACCTCGTCGCCGTGATCAACCGGGTCCGCGGCGCCGCCTCGGTGGACCACCTGCGGGGGGTGGTCTGAGATGGCCTTCGCCCGTACCTGCTCCGTCGCCCTGGTCGGCGTCGACGGCGTGATCGTCGAGGTCCAGGCCGACCTGGAGCCGGGAGTCGCCGCTTTCACCCTGGTCGGCCTGCCCGACAAAGCGCTGTCCGAGGCTCGCGACCGGGTGCGCGCGGCCGTCGTGAACAGCGGCGAGGCGTGGCCGCAGCGGAAGCTGACGGTGGGGCTCAGCCCCGCCGCGGTCCCCAAGAGCGGCAGCGGCTTCGACCTGGCCGTGGCCTGCGCCGTCCTCGCCGCTGCCGAGCGGCTGGACCCGTCGTCCATCGCCGATCTGCTGATCATCGGCGAGCTGGGGCTGGACGGCCGGGTGCGCCCGGTGCGCGGCGTGCTTCCGTCGGTGCTCGCCGCCGCCGACGCCGGGTACCAGCGGGTCGTGGTGGCTGAGCAGACCTCCGCCGAGGCCTCGCTCGTCCCGGGCGTCACCGTCATCGGGGTGCGCAGCCTGCGCCAACTGGTCGCCGTCCTCACCGGTGCCCCCGCGCCGGAGGAGCCACCGGACCCGATCGGCGGCCGTCCGGACCCGCTGATGGCAGGGTTGATGCTCCCCACCGCAGGGGTACGGGGGCTGCCCGACGACAAGGCGTCCCGCCTCGACCTGGCCGATGTGGCCGGCCAGTACGAGGCCCGCCGAGCCCTGGAGATCGCCGCTGCGGGCGGTCACCATCTGTACCTCAAGGGCCCGCCGGGCGCGGGGAAGACGATGCTGGCGGAGCGGCTGCCAGCACTCCTGCCGCCGCTCACCCAGAAGGAGTCCCTGGAGGTCACCGCCGTCCACTCCGTGGCGGGGCTCCTCCCGGTCGGCAGGCCACTGATCGCCAGCCCGCCGTACTGCGCCCCGCACCACTCGACCACCATGCCGGCGATCGTCGGCGGCGGCAGCGGCTTGCCCAGACCGGGCGCGGTGTCCTTGGCACACCGGGGAGTTCTGTTCCTGGACGAGGCTCCGGAGTTCCCGGTCAGGGTCCTCGACGCGCTGCGCCAGCCGCTGGAGTCGGGCGAGGTGGTGATCGCCCGGTCGGCCGGATCGCTCCGGCTCCCGGCCAGATTCCTGCTCTGCCTGGCCGCCAATCCCTGCCCGTGCGGGCGGTACTCGCGCCGGGGCGAGGGCTGCGAGTGCACCCCCGCGATGGTCAGCCGGTACCAGGGGAGGCTCTCGGGGCCGCTGCTCGACCGGGTCGATCTCCAGGTCCAGGTGGCCCCGGTGACCAGGGTCGAGCTCATGGAGCGGGACACCACGGCGGAGAGCACGGAGATCGTCGCGGCCCGGGTGCTGGCCGCGCGGGAGCGTGCGGCGGCCCGGCTGGCGAGCACACCGTGGCGGACCAACGCCGAGGTGCCCGGCCATGAGCTGCGCACCCGCTGGCAGCTCGGGTCCGGCGCGCTGAACGACGCCGCGCGCCAACTGGAGCGAGGACTGCTGACCGCCCGCGGCCTGGACCGGGTGCTCCGGGTCGCCTGGACGGTCGCCGACCTCGCCGGGAGGGACCGCCCGGACCAACGGGACGTGCGGACCGCCCTTGTGCTGCGGACCGGCGTCGAAAACGGGCTGCCGCTGACCGAGCGCGCCTTCGGCCGGCTCGGCATCGGCAGGGCGGCAGGCGACACGCCCAAGGGTGAGAAGGCGGCCCGGTCCGGCCCTGCCGGTGGTGGCGGATGACCGGGACTCAGCAGACCAGGACACGAGGAGACGAGACCGTGAACCAGACGATCAACCACCGTCAGCCTCTCTCCGGGACCACCGCGGAGGCCGGGCCCGAGCGCTTCGCCAGGGCGGTGTTGAGCCGGCTCAGCGAACCGGGCGATGCCGTCCTGGGGCGATGGCTGTCCCAACTCACCGCCGTCGATGTCGTCCAGGCAATCCGGGACGGCACCGTGCCCGACCATCCGGGGCTGGACGCGGACCGGCTCGCGGCCTACCGGGCCAGACTCGTGGACGTGGACCCTGTCGCCGATCTGGAGCGGATGCGAACCGTCGGCGGGCGCTTCATCATTCCGGGCGACACGGAGTGGCCGAGCCAGCTGGACGACCTGGGGGACGGGCGGCCGATCGGGCTATGGCTGGCCGGGACGGGTTCGCTGCGTCTGCTCGCCCTCCGCTCGGTGGCGGTCGTCGGCGCACGGGCCTGCACGGCGTACGGCGCGCACGTGGCCGGGGAGCTGTCGGCTCAGCTCGCTGAACGAGGGTGGGTGGTGGTCTCCGGTGCGGCGTACGGGATCGACGCCTCGGCCCACCGGGGTGCCCTGGCCGTCGGCGGCATGACCATCGGCGTCCTCGCCTGCGGCGTGGACGTCGCCTACCCGCGCGGCAACGCCGAGCTGATCCGGCGGATCGCCTCGCAGGGGCTGCTGTTGAGCGAACTCCCGCCGGGGGAGCACCCGAACAGATTCCGGTTCGTGCTGCGCAATCGGGTCATCGCGGCGCTCACCCGGGGCACGGTGGTGGTCGAGGCGGCGTTGCGCAGCGGGGCGCTCAGTACGGCCAGACGCGCCCGCGACCTCAACCGGCACACCATGGGCGTCGCCGGGCCGGTGACCTCGGAGCTCTCCGCCGGGGTGCATGCCCTGATCCGCAGCGGCGCCACCTTGGTCACCGACGCGTCTGAGGTGGCCGAGTTGATTGGGGCGATCGGCGACGACCTGGCGCCGCCGCGAAGCGGCCCGGTGCTGCCCCGGGACCTGCTGGAGCCGGCGGTGGCCCGGGTGCTGGAGGCCGTACCCGCCACCGCGGAGGGCGCCCCGGTGGAGCGGTTGGCCAGGCAGTCCGGGCTCCCACCGGACGAAGTACTCCACCGGCTCTACGAGTTGGGGTCGCTCGGCTATGTCGAGCGGCACGGCGCGCACTGGCGGCTGATGCGGAGAAGGGGAGGCAGCTGACCGGGGCGGCGGTCGAGGGCCGGCGCGGGGAGAGGCAAGGGCAGAGGCAAGGGAAGAGGCCGTGACAGAGGCAAGGGAGCGGGCGGGGAGGGTGAAGGATCGGGCGAGTGGCACGGCCGGATGAGGGTGCGGGCAAGGAGCCGGCAAGGACCGGGGGAGGGCTGAGTAAAGGCCCGGCCACGACCGGGAGAGGAAGAGGTAAAGGGAAGAGGGGGGCGACTCATCCACCTCAGGCGCCCCGATCCGGTGACACGAACGCCACCGGATCGGGGGACGACCGAGTGGCGGTAGCACATTGCAGTGAGTCGGTCACGCTACGCTCGCCATGCCTTCCCTATCAGCACATGACTCGGCAGAACGGCGCAGACCAACGCATGCCCACACACATTCCCGGACACAGAGTGACCGGTGGCGCCCGGTCCTCGGGAGGGCCGCGGACCGAGCGGCGCCCCGTGACCGAGTTCCCGCCCAAGGCGACGGGTGCGATGGGGGCCCTCGCCCGGCAGGGCGGCAGGCCGGCGCACACCGGGGCGTACGCCGACCGGCCGGACGCGCCCGGTGCGCCGGACGCCGCCCCCGATCAGCCCGGTACCCCTGCGCGAGCAGGTGCCCCCGATCAGCCCGATGTCCCTGACCAGCCAGGCGCCCCCGACCAGAGTGTGGTGCCCCCGCCCGCCGAGGTGCCCCAGCCCGCGCCCCGGCGGGAGACGGGCGGCCACGAACGCACCGCGCTCGAAGTGCTCTGGCGCTCCTACAAGGAGACGGGTGACCAGCGGCTCCGGGAGCAGCTGATCCTGCACTACTCACCACTCGTCAAATACGTGGCGGGCCGGGTCGGCGTCGGCCTGCCCTCCAACGTCGAGCAGGCCGACTTCGTCTCCTCCGGCGTCTTCGGGCTGATCGACGCGATCGAGAAGTTCGACATCGACCGCGCCATCAAGTTCGAGACGTACGCCATCAGCCGGATCCGCGGCGCGATCATCGACGAGCTGCGGGCACTGGACTGGATCCCGCGCTCGGTGCGGCAGAAGGCCAAGGCCGTCGAGCGGACGTACGCGACGCTGGAGGCCCGGCTGCGCCGGACGCCGCACGAGCCCGAGGTCGCGGCCGAGATGGGCATCGCGATCGAGGACTTGCACGCCATCTTCAGTCAGCTCTCCCTCGCCAACGTGGTGGCGCTCGACGAACTGCTCCACCCGGTCGGCGAGGGCGGGGACCGGCTGAGCCTGATGGACACCCTGGAGGACCACAGCGCGGACAACCCCGTCGAGGTGGCCGAGGACCGGGAGCTGCGCAGGCTGCTGGCGCAGGCGGTCAACACCCTCCCCGAGCGGGAGAAAACGGTGGTGACGCTCTACTACTACGAGGGGTTGACCCTCGCCGAGATCGGACAGGTCCTGGGGGTGACGGAGAGCAGGGTCAGCCAGATCCACACCAAGTCGGTGCTGCAGTTGCGGGCCAAGCTGTCCGACATCCGGTAGGGCACACCGCACCTGCCCGTGCGCACCCGCCCGCCTCCACTCATGCAACCGCCCACGTCCGCCGGCCTGTATACGCTCGCCCGCCCGCGCACCTCCCGGGCCCCCGGGCACCGCCCGGGCCCCACGCACCTCCCGGGCCCCCGGGCGCCCGCCCACGCGCACCCGCCCCCGTGTACGCCCGGCCGCTCCCCGGCCCTGATGGCCTGGCCGCGCTCCTCCGCGTCCTCGGGTGTGCGCGGCGCCGTATCGGTGGGATGTAGGGCTCCGTACAGTGGGAGGGTGCCGAAGATTCGAGCGGCCACTTTGGCCGAGCATCGCCAGCTGCAGCGGGCAGCTCTTCTCGACGCTGCCCGCAGCCTCCTCACCGAGGGAGGCATGGAGGCCCTGACCTTCCCCGCGCTCGCGGCGCGCACCGGGCTGGCGCGTTCCTCGGTCTACGAGTACTTCCGTTCCCGTGCCGCGGTGGTCGAGGTGCTCTGCGAGGTCGACTTCCCGCTCTGGGCGGCCGAGATCGAGGCCGGGATGGAGAGCTGCGACAGTGCGGCCGGCCGGATCGAGGCGTACGTCCGGGGCCAGCTCGCGTTGGCCGGGGACCCTCGCCACCGGGCGGTGGCGGCGATCTCGGTGCTGGAGCTGGACGAGGCGGCGCGCGAGCGCATTCGGGCGGCGCACGGGAAGCTGGTCGGGCTGGTGATCCAGGCCCTGGAGGATCTCGGTCACGAGCAGCCCCGGCTTGCGGCGGCACTGCTCCAGGGGGTTGTGGAGGCTGCCGTCCGGCAGGCCGAGCAGCGCGCGGGCTGCGGCCCGGCCGAAAGCCCGGACGTGATCGCGGACGCCGCCGTCGCCCTTGCGCTGCACGGCCTGGGCGGTAGCTGAGCGGAGGCGGGCTCACCGGTCCCGGCCGAGCGGGAGCAGTCGTGACGTGCCTCCGCCGAACAGTGTCAGCGGATCCAGGTAGCGCTGACCACGCAGCAGCCCCCAGTGCAGGCAGTCGCGGCCGGCGCAGTGACCGGTGCCGGGCGCGAGCTGTCCGATCACCTGGCCGGCCGTGACCGTGGTGCCGCCGGGGACGGAGCCGGTGACGGGTAGATAGGTGGTCCGCAGCGGGGGAGCACCGGACGAGGGGTGGGTGACGGTCACGACCGGTCGGCCCGCCACCAGGCCGGAGAACGAGACGATGCCCGGGGCGGCCGCCCGGACGTCCGTCCCGGGTGTGGCCACCAGGTCGACACCCCGGTGGCCGGCGGCCCAGGGCGTCGGCGGCGCGTCGAACCGCGCGACCAGCCCGCCCGGCCCACCCACCGGCCACGCTCGTCCGGCACCGGGGCCACTCCCGGGACGGCCCCCGCCACCAGTACCAACCACGCCGCCCCGGCCGGCAGCACCGCCCCCGGTACCACCTGCCGCATGCCCGACCGGCCCCGGCAGTGTGATCAGCAGCAGGGCCGTCAGCACCAGCAGCGTCAGGAGCACCACCCGGCGGTTGCGCCCAGGCCCAGGCGGCGGGGACGACAGTTCCGCAGGCCGCTGCTCCACGGACGACAGCTCGGGGATCGACAGCTCGGGGATCGGCAGCTCGGGAAACGACAGCTCGGGAAACGACAGCTCGGGGTAGGACACCCCCGCGAACAAGCCGGATGCACCTCCCGAACCAAGGGCAGCAGACCCGCCCCGGGGCCTGGCCCACGGCCCGACCCACGACCCGACCCGGGCCCCACCCAAGGAACCGGCCACACCGGCAGCAGCACTCATGCGCACGAGACTCCCCACATCCCGCCACCCCGGCCAGCCCCGCCCCGATTCCTGTGGACAACCCGCCCCTGTGGACAATCGCCGTCCCCCCGACGGGTGTACACGGCCCCGGCAGCCCCGGCAGCCGCTCAGCCCGCTCACCCGGGCGCTCACCCCGCTCACCCGGGCGCCCTCCCCGCCCACCCAGGCGCCCTCAGCTCACCCCCCACCCCGCTGGAGTCGCCCGCCGCTCGGCGCTTCCCGTACACTTCACACGCGACCCGGTCCGCCGGGTCGACTTCGCACGCCCCGCCACCGGTGGACGGATGCGGCTCAGCCGCCGCCCCCGCCAGGTGCGAGTGCCGCTCGGTCCGCCGAGCCCGTACCGGTCTCCGGACCGCTCGGGCCGAAGCGGCTCGGCACGTTCGGGGCGTCAGGCGTGGCTGTCACCTGGCTGCCACGGACAAAACCGAGCCTGACCCGGCCGTACGCAGACGCCCGAGCGGGGAGCGCCACCGCGCGCACCACGCCGTCGGCTGCGCGGGAGCCGGGCGCAACACCTTAGGAGTACGGCTATGGCCGTCGTCACGATGCGGGAGCTGCTGGAGAGCGGCGTCCACTTCGGTCACCAGACCCGTCGCTGGAACCCGAAGATGAAGCGCTTCATCATCACCGAGCGCAACGGCATCTACATCATCGACCTCCTGCAGTCGCTGAACTACATCGACCGCGCCTTCGAGTTCATCAAGGAGACCGTTGCCCACGGCGGCAGCGTCCTCTTCGTCGGCACGAAGAAGCAGGCCCAGGAGGCCATCGCCGAGCAGGCCACCCGCGTGGGCATGCCCTACGTGAACCAGCGCTGGCTCGGCGGCATGCTGACCAACTTCTCGACCGTCTACAAGCGTCTGCAGCGCCTCAAGGAGCTCGGCGAGCTGGACTTCTCGGACGTGGCCGGCTCCGGCCTGACCAAGAAGGAGCTCCTGGTCCTCCAGCGCGAGCACGACAAGCTGGAGAAGACCCTCGGCGGTATCCGCGACATGCAGCGCGTTCCCAGCGCTGTCTGGATCGTGGACACCAAGAAGGAGCACATCGCGGTCGGTGAGGCCCGGAAGCTCAACATTCCGGTCGTCGCCATCCTCGACACCAACTGTGACCCCGACGAGGTCGACTACAAGATCCCGGGCAACGACGACGCGATCCGCTCCGTCACCCTGCTGACCCGTGTGATCGCCGACGCCGTCGCCGAGGGCCTCAAGTCCCGCGCCGGCGTTGCCAAGGGCGACGTCAAGGCCGAGCCGGGCGCCGACCAGCCGCTGGCCGATTGGGAGAAGGACATCCTCGAGGGCGAGAAGAAGGCCGAGGAGGCCCCCGCCGCCGCCGAGGCCGCTGCCGAGGCTCCGGCTGAGGCCCCCGCCGCCGAGGCTCCGGCCGCTGAGGCCCCCGCTGCCGAGGCTCCGGCCGAGCAGGCCTGACGTACCAAGGGTGAGGGGCACCCACCGGTACGACACCGGTTGGTGCCCCTCTCTCCCGTGCCGGGACCGAACCAGCGGTCCCGGCGCAACCCCACGCAGACACGCGAGACGCGAGAAGAGATTCACACCATGGCGAACTTCACCGCCGCGGACGTCAAGAAGCTCCGTGAGCTCACCGGCGCCGGCATGATGGACTGCAAGAAGGCCCTGGACGAGGCCGAGGGCAACGTCGACAAGGCCGTCGAGCTCCTGCGCATCAAGGGCCAGAAGGGCGTCGCCAAGCGCGAGGGCCGTGACGCCTCCAACGGCGCCGTCGCCGCCCTGATCGCCGAGGACAAGAAGTCCGGCGTTCTGGTCGAGCTCAACTGCGAGACCGACTTCGTCGCCAAGGGTGACAACTTCGTCAAGGTCGCCGACGCGATCGCCGCCCACGTCGCCGCCACCGCCCCGGCCGACCTGGAGGCCGCGCTGGCCTCCGAGATCGAGGCCGGCAAGACCGTCCAGCAGTTCGTGGACGAGGCCAACGCGACCCTGGGCGAGAAGATCGTCTTCCGTCGCTTCGCCCAGTTCTCCGGTGACGGCTTCGTCGCTGTCTACCTGCACAAGACCAGCCCCGACCTGCCGCCGGCCGTCGGCGTCCTGGTCGAGCTGGACAAGGAGAACGCCGACGTCGCCAAGGACGTTGCGCAGCACATCGCCGCCTTCGCGCCGAAGTACCTCTCCCGCGAGGAGATCCCGGCCGAGGAGATCGAGAACGAGCGCCGCGTCGCCGAGGCCACCGCTCGCGAGGAGGGCAAGCCCGAGGCCGCCCTGACGAAGATCGTCGAGGGTCGCGTCACCGGCTTCGTGAAGGAGAACTCCGTTCTGGAGCAGGCCTTCGCCAAGGACAACAAGAAGACCGTCGCCAAGGTCCTCGAGGAGAACGGCGTCGCCCTCAAGCGCTTCGCCCGCTTCCGCGTCGGCGCCTGAGCCACGTTCCACCGGACTCCCGGCACGCTTAGGCTGGGAACCGCCCCCGCCCGCTGACCAGGGCGGGAGGGACGCGCCGAACGGGCTCACCCCAGCGTCATCCGTCTATGGGCGGGCCGCGTCGGCACCATGAACGACGAGGAGGCCATTGCCGTGCAGGACACCGTACCGGTTCCCGCGGCAGTGGCCTCCTCGCGTGTACGCGCAGGCTTGGGATCCGCACCCCAGCGCCTGTGAACCAGTAGGTGTAGAAGGAGAAGTCCATGCAGGAGACGCAGGAGACCGCGCAGGACCCCCAGGGCGGCTCGCGCCGCCGGGTGCTGCTGAAGCTGTCCGGTGAGGCCTTCGCCGGTGGCGGCGGGCTCGGCGTCGACCCGGACGTCGTGCACGCGATCGCCCGTGAGATCGCCACCGTCGTCCGCGCCGGTACCGAGGTGGCGGTGGTCATCGGTGGTGGCAACTTCTTCCGCGGCGCCGAGCTGCAGGTCCGCGGCATGGACCGGGCCCGTTCCGACTACATGGGCATGCTCGGCACCGTGATGAACTGCCTCGCGCTGCAGGACTTCCTGGTCAAGGAAGGCATCGAGACCCGGGTCCAGACGGCCATCACCATGGGCCAGGTCGCCGAGCCGTACCTGCCGCTGCGCGCCGTCCGGCACCTGGAGAAGGGCCGCGTCGTGATCTTCGGTGCGGGGATGGGCATGCCCTACTTCTCCACCGACACCACGGCCGTCCAGCGCGCCCTGGAGATCCACGCCGACGTGCTGCTGATGGGCAAGAACGGCGTGGACGGCGTCTACGACTCCGACCCCCGGACCAACCCGGACGCGGTCAAGTTCGACGCGCTGGAGTACTCCGAGGTCATCGCCCGCGACCTCAAGGTCGCCGACCTCACCGCGATCACGCTGTGCAAGGACAACAACCTCCCGATGCTCGTCTTCGAGCTGCTGGCGGAGGGCAATATCGCGCGTGCGGTGAAGAGTGAGAAGATCGGCACACTCATCAGCCAGGATTCTGTCCGGGCCTGAGCAGCAGTCAGCCGTACGGGAGGGCGCCGGCACCGTGACCGGTTTCCTCCACACCGCGACCGGCTTCGAGGCCGACACCGGTCGGGACACCAGCAGATGAACCGGACAGGGAGTACACAGTGATCGAAGAGACCCTCCTCGAGGCCGAGGAGAAGATGGAGAAGGCCGTCGAGGTCGCCAAGAACGACTTCGCCGCCATCCGCACCGGCCGCGCCCACCCGGCGATGTTCGCCAAGATCGTGGCCGAGTACTACGGCGCCGTGACGCCGATCAACCAGCTGGCCTCCTTCTCCGTGCCGGAGCCGCGGATGGCGATCGTCGCGCCGTTCGACAAGACCGCGCTGAAGGCCATCGAGCAGGCGATCCGCGACTCCGACCTGGGCGTCAACCCGAGCAACGACGGTTCCATCATCCGGGTGGTGCTCCCCGAGCTCACCGAGGAGCGCCGCCGCGAGTACATCAAGGTCGCCCGCGGCAAGGGCGAGGACGCCAAGGTCTCGATCCGCTCCGTGCGCCGCAAGGCCAAGGACGCCATCGACAAGCTGGTCAAGGACGGCGAGATCGGCGAGGACGAGGGTCGCCGTGCGGAGAAGGAGCTCGACGACACGACGGCCAAGTACGTGGCCGGCGTCGACGAGCTGCTGAAGCACAAGGAAGCCGAGCTGCTCGAAGTCTGATGAACGACGCCCCTGACGCCCCTGGCTACTGGGGCCCATCCGACCAGCAGTACCCGCAGTACCAGCCGCACCCCCCGTACCAGCCCGCGCCGGCTCCGCAGCCGGCCGGGCCGGAGCAGCCCCTGCAGCACCAGCCGCAGCCCGGGCAGCACCGGCCCGCGCAGCAGCACCAGCAGCAGCCGGCCGGGCCGGGCGCCGCTGCGGGTGACCCCGGCCACCGAACGGGTCACTCGCAGCAGCCTCCGGTGTACTGGGGCGGCGACGCGGAGGAGACTCAGGTCATGCCTCCCGTACCGGCCGATCCAGGGCCCGACCCTGCCGAGGGGCCGGCCCGGGAGCCCGGGCGGCTGAGCGGCCCGCTGTTCCGGGACGAGCAGCCCCGAACGGCGGTGCCGGGTGCGGCGGAGACGGTCGTGCTGCGCGCGATCACCGACGACGTCGCCCCCACCCCCGGCCACGGCGGTCAGCCGCCGTACCCGGGGGCCCCGGCGTACCCCGCGCCGCCGCAGAGCCACCCGGCGGCCGGGCAGCCCCACCCTGTGCCGTCGTCCCCCCCAGGGCAGGAGACACCCGTGGCCCAGCCCGACCCGCAGCCGCAGCCGCGCAAGCAGCGCGGTGGTCGCAACCTCCAGGCCGCGATAGGCGTGGGGGTGGGCCTCGGTGCGGTGATCATCGCCTCGCTGTTCGTCGTCAAGGCGCTGTTCCTGGTCGTGGTGATGGCGGCCGTGTCCGTCGGCGTCTGGGAGCTGACCAGCCGGCTGTCCGAGCGCAAGCAGATCAAGGCGCCGCTGGTCCCGCTGGTCGCGGGCGGCATCGCGATGATCGCCACCGGCTACTGGTCCGGGGTGCAGTGGGCGGCGGCCTCGCTGGCCCTGACCGGACTGGCGGTGATGGTCTGGCGGATGGCCGAGCCGCCGGAGAACTACCTGCGCGACATAACGGCCGGCATCTTCACCGCCTTCTACGTGCCGTTCCTGGCCACCTTCGTGGCGTTGATGCTGGCGGCCGACGACGGCCCGCAGCGGATCGTGCTGTTCCTGATCGTCACCGTCTGCAGTGACACCGGCGCCTACGCGGTGGGCTACAAGTTCGGCAAGACCAAGCTGGCCCCGACGATCAGCCCGGGCAAGACCCGCGAGGGACTGGCCGGCGGCATCGGCCTGTCGATGCTGGCGGGCGCGCTGCTGATGCAGCTGATCATCGACGACGGCAGCTGGTGGCAGGGCCTGATCCTGGGCGGCTGTGCGGCGGTCGTCGCGACCCTGGGCGACCTGGGCGAGTCGATGATCAAGCGGGACCTCGGCATCAAGGACATGGGCACGCTGCTGCCCGGTCACGGCGGCATCATGGACCGGCTGGACTCGCTCCTGCCGACCGCCCCGGTGGTCTGGCTGCTGCTGGCGGCCTTCGTCGGCAGCTGACCGACGGCAACCGGGCGGACCGGTACGAGCAGGGCCCCGGACGTCTGGCGTCCGGGGCCCTGTGCCGTCGGCGCACCCCGCGGCGTCTGCGACACTGGATGAACCATGCCTAAGCCCGGAGAACTCACCTTTGTCGCGCCGCGCGGCGCCAAGCCCCCGCGACACCTCGCCGACCTGAGCCCCGCCGAGCGCAAGGAGGCCGTCGCCGAGCTGGGCGAGCAGCCGTTCCGCGCGAAGCAGCTCTCCAACCACTACTTCGGCCGGATGTCGAACGACCCGGCGGCCTGGACGGACATCCCCGCCGCCAGCCGGGAGAAGCTCACGGAGGGCCTGCTGCCCGAGCTGATGTCGGTCGTCCGCCACGTCTCGTGCGACGACGACACCACCCGCAAGACGCTCTGGAAGCTGTTCGACGGCACGCTGGTCGAGTCGGTGCTGATGCGTTACCCGGACCGGGTCACCATGTGCATCAGCTCGCAGGCAGGCTGTGGCATGAACTGCCCGTTCTGCGCGACCGGCCAGGCCGGGCTGACCCGCAACCTCTCCACCGCCGAGATCGTCGAGCAGATCGCCGCCGGCATGCGCGCGCTCAAGGCCGGCGAGATCCCGGGCGGCGAGGCGCGCCTGTCCAACGTGGTCTTCATGGGCATGGGCGAGCCGCTGGCCAACTACAACCGGGTGCTGGCCGCGATCCGCCGCCTCACCGACCCGGCGCCGGACGGCTTCGGCCTCTCCCAGCGTGGCATCACCGTCTCCACCGTCGGCCTCGTCCCGGCGATGAACCGGCTCGCCGACGAGGGCCTGTCCTGCCGGCTCGCGCTGTCGCTGCACGCCCCGGACGACGAGCTGCGTGACGAGCTGGTGCCGGTGAACACCCGGTGGAAGGTGGCCGAGGTGCTCGACGCGGCGTGGAACTACGCGGAGAAGTCCGGCCGCCGGATCTCCATCGAGTACGCGCTGATCAAGGACATCAACGACCAGGCGTGGCGGGCGGACCTGCTCGGCCGGCTGATCAAGAACCACCGGGTGCACGTCAACCTGATCCCGCTGAACCCGACCCCGGGCTCCAAGTGGACGGCCTCCCGGCCCGAGGACGAGCGTGAGTTCGTCCGCCGGCTCCAGTCCCACGGCGTGCCCACGACCGTCCGGGACACCCGCGGCCAGGAGATCGACGGCGCCTGCGGCCAGCTCGCCGCGGCGGGCTGACAAGGCCCGGGAGGCAGCGGCCGGCCGGGGAGAGCCCCGGGGAAGCACCGGCCGGCTGGGAAAACCCGGGGCGAGCGGCGGCTCAGCGCAGACCGGCGGCCGCCAGGACGGCGGTGAGCCCGCCGGTGACCAGCAGGACGGTGCCGACCGCCAGCGTCCGCAGCGCCACCGCCCCGGCCAGCAGCCGGGGTGAGGCGCCGAGTCGCAGCAGCGCGTCGGCGACGTCCCGGCGGGCGCTGCGCAGCTCGGCGAGCCGGGCCGCCACGGCGGCCGCCGTGCAGCTGAGCACCAGGCAGGCCTCGACGGCGGGCAGGGCGTCGGCGCTGTCGGGCGTGCCGATCCAGTAGCGGATGGTGGTGAGCACCAGCGCGAACGCCAGGGCGAGGACGGCCAGTGGGGGTCCGAGCCGGCGGGCCTGCGCGGTCAGGCCCCGCCCGGCCAGCAGCCGCAGCGGGGTCGGCCGGCCGAGCGCGAGCAGCCGGCCGGCCCAGGAGAGCAGCGGTCCGGTCAGCAGGGCGAGGCCTAGGGCGCTCGCGGCCCAGCCGCCGAGGGCGGCGGTGCTGGTGGTGCCGAGCCCGGCCGGCAGGTGGATCGGGCGGCCGTCGACGGCGGCGCCGGGCCGCAGGGCGATCAGCTCCAGCGCGAGGCCGATCACGGCCATGCCGACCGGCAGCGCGATCCGCATCGGGCCGAAGCCGGTCCGGACCGGCCGCGGGCGGCCGGGCAGGGTCTCGGCGAGCGGCACCGCGCCGGCTGCGGCGATCCCGGCGGTGAGCGGTACCAGGGCGAGCAGGGTGACCGGTGCGGCGGCCGGCAGCTTGACCCCCATCCCGAGGTCGGGGGCGAGCGAGGGTCCGGCGATGTCGTTGCGAAGGACCAGGAAGAGCAGCAGGGTCAGCACGGAGCCGAGGGTGCAGGCGAGCGCGACCTCGCCGGCGATCAGGGCCCGGATCCGGGCCGACCCGGCCCCGGCGGCGGTGAGGCCGGTGATCCGTTCGGGCCGCTGGGCGGGGACGGCGCGGGCGGCCACGGCGGCGAACCAGGCGACCGCGGCCAGCGGGGGCAGGCACCAGAGCAGGCGGGCGAGGGTGTCGCCGCCGCCCGGCGGGTCGCTCATCGCCCGGCCGAGGGCCCGTAGCAGGAAGGCGGCGACGACCGCGCCGGCCACGGCGGTGAGCAGCCAGCGGCCGAGGTCGAGCACCCGGTAGCCCCGGGCCAGACGGAGATAGAACACGTCGACTCTTTCAGCGGCGGGGCGGCGTCAGCGGCGCGTGGCCGATACGGCGGACGCCCCGGTGGCTCCCGGCGCGGCGGTGGTCCCGGTCGTCCCGGTGAACCCGGCGGTGGTGCGCGGGACGGGCGCGGCGGGCGCGGCCAGCCGTCCGTCGACGAGGGCGACGGCGCGGTCCGCGAACCTGACGAGCTCGGGGTCGTGGGTGGCCAGGACGAGCGTGAGCTGGTGCGAGCGGGCCGCGCTGGTCAGTATCCGCAGGACCTGGTCGGCGGCCTCGCGGTGGAGCGGGGCGGTCGGGTCGTCGGCGAAGACCACCGGCGGCAGCGGGGCGAGCGCCCGGGCGACGGCGATCCGCTGGCGCTGGCTCTGGATCAGCCGGTCGGGCCGCAGCCGGGCGATCTCGCCGACGTCGAGGCGTTCCAGCCACTCGTCGGCGGCGGTGTACGCGGCCTTGTTGCCGGCGCCGGCCAGCAGCAGCGGCAGGGCGACGTTCTCGCGGGCGGTCAGCTCGGGCACCAGGTGCGGTTCGGAGCCGACGAAGCCGAAGCGGTCGCGGCGCAGCCGTTCGCGGCCGGCCCGGCCGAGGGTGTGGACGGGGGCGCTGTTGAACCAGACCTCGCCCTCGTCGACCGGGAGGAGGGCGGAGAGACAGCCGAGCAGTGTGCTCTTGCCGGAGCCGCGCGGGCCGGTGACGGCCAGCACCTCGCCCTCCCGGACGCCGAGCGAGATACCGCGCAGGGCGGGGGTGCCGTGATGGGACTTGACCATCCCCCGGGCCCACAGCACGTCGTTGTCAGGCGGGGCCGCTGACATGAGGTTCCATCCTGGGTGGCTGCAGGGATATGACAGTCGTCAGATTAGAACGATTGGGACCAGGCGCGGTTGCGGCGCACTGGACCATCAGGGGCAAATCACCCGCAATCAGGCGTGTTTGATTCGTCTTCGGTGCGGGATCGCGGCGGAAAACGTGCGGTGCCTGTGGGAAGCGGGTGTCTGCGGTAAGCGGGTGCCTGTGAGAAAAGGTGCGGCCGCCTGCGGGACGGGTGCGACCACCCGCCGGAAAACACCGATGGGCGGCCCCGCGGGAAGCGGGGCCGCCCATCGGCGGAGGGTGAGGAAGAAAGATCGGGTCGTCAGATCTTCGCCCACGCGTCGGTGAGGCTGACCCGCAGGATCTGCTCGATCTCGTCGAAGGTCGACTGGTCGGAGATCAGCGGCGGCGCCAGCTGGATGACCGGGTCGCCACGGTCGTCGGCGCGGCAGTACAGGCCGTTGTCGAAGAGCGCCTTCGACAGGAAGCCGTAGAGCACGCGCTCGACCTCGTCGTCGTTGAACGACTCCTTGGTGACCTTGTCCTTCACGAGCTCGATGCCGTAGAAGTACCCGTTGCCGCGGACGTCGCCGACGATCGGCAGGTCGCGCAGCTTGTTCAGGGTGCCGAGGAAGTTCGCCTCGTTGTCCAGCACGCGCTGGTTGAGGCCCTCGCGCTCGAAGATGTCGAGGTTGGCCAGCGCCACCGCGGAGGAGACCGGGTGGCCACCGAAGGTGTAGCCGTGCAGGAAGGTGTTGTCACCCTTGTAGAACGGCTCGGCGAGGCGGTCCGAGATGATCGTGGCGCCGATCGGCGAGTAGCCCGAGGTCATGCCCTTGGCGCAGGTGATCATGTCGGGCTGGTAGCCGAACTTGTCGGCGCCGAACATGGTGCCCAGGCGGCCGAAGGCGCAGATGACCTCGTCCGAGACCAGCAGCACGTCGTGGCGGTCGCAGATCTCGCGCAGGCGCTGGAAGTACCCGGGCGGCGGCGGGAAGCAGCCACCGGCGTTCTGCACCGGCTCGACGAAGACGGCGGCGACGGTCTCGGCGCCCTCGTTGAGGATGGCCACCTCGATCTCGTCGGCGCACCAGCGGCCGTAGGCCTCGGGGTCGACCGTGCCGTCGGGGCTCTCCAGGAAGGCCGGGGCGCGGTAGATGTTGGTGTTCGGGGCCTTGTGGGTGCCCGGCACCAGCGGCTCGAACGGGGCCTTCAGGCCCGGCAGGCCGGTGATCGACAGGGCGCCCTGGGGGGTGCCGTGGTAGGCGACGGCGCGCGAGATGACCTTGTACTTGGTCGGCTTGCCGGTCAGCTTGAAGTACTGCTTGGCGAGCTTCCAGGCGGTCTCGACGGCCTCGCCACCACCGGTGGAGAAGAAGACCTTGTTCAGGTCGCCCGGGGCGTAGTTGGCCAGGCGCTCGGCCAGCTCGACTGCCTTCGGGTGGGCGTAGCTCCACACCGGGAAGAAGGCGAGCTCCTTGGCCTGCTTGGCAGCGGCCTCGGCCAGCTCCTCGCGGCCGTGGCCGGCCTGGACGACGAACAGGCCGGCGAGGCCGTCGAGGTACTTGCGTCCCTTGTCGTCCCAGACGTAGGTGCCTTCGCCCTTGACGATCGTCGGCACGGGGGAGTTCTCGTACGACGACATGCGGGTGAAGTGCATCCACAGGTGGTCGTAGGCGGTCTTGGAAAGGTCCTTCTGCGCCGGGTCGGCTGTCATCGGGTGCCCCAGGTGTAGGTCTGTTTCCGGAGCTTCAGGTAAACGAAGCTCTCGGTGCTCCGCACGCCGGGAAGGGCGCGGATGCGCTTGTTGATCAGTTCGAGCAGGTGCTCGTCGTCCTCGCAGACCAGTTCGGCCAGGAGATCGAACGAGCCTGCGGTGCAGACGACGTAGTCGACCTCGTCGAGGGCGGCCAGCGCGTCGGCGACGGGCTCGATGTCGCCCTCTACCCGGATTCCGACCATCGCCTGGCGGGTGAAGCCGACGGTGAGCGGGTCCGTGACGGCGACGATCTGCATCACGCCCTGGTCGAGCAGCTTCTGGACGCGCTGCCGTACGGCTGCCTCGGACAGGCCGACGGCCTTGCCGATGGCGGCGTACGGGCGGCGCCCGTCCTCCTGGAGCTGCTCGATGATCGCCTTGGAGGCGGCGTCGAGGGGAACGCTGGCGTTCCGGTCGCGGTTGGCCACGCCGCAACTGTGCCTGATCGTTCCTGCCTTCGCAAGCGAGAGAGCTGCTGATTTCGTCGTGATCTTGGAAATCCCATGCGGATTTCATCGTGATATCGGAGTTGGTCTGTCGATTACCGCAGCCGTGCGGCTACCCTGGCCCGGTACGCGCGCAGCTTCGCAGCGCAGCGGGCGTACCCCCAACCAGTGGACCGCGCCGCTTCCGGCCCGGCCACTCGGCACCCTTCGTCCGGCGGACCCGCCGACGTACCATGGCGCCGGAATCTGCAACGCCGCAGGCCCAGACCGAGGAGAGACCCGTGAGCGACCTTCGCACGCTGCGCAACTACATCAACGGTGAGTTCGTCGATGCGGCGGACGGCCGCACGCTCGACATCGTGGACCCCACCACCGGCGAGGTCTACGCGACGTCCCCGCTGTCCGGCGCCTCCGACGTCGACGCCGCCATGGCCTCCGCCGCCGCGGCCTTCCCGGTCTGGCGCGACGCCACCCCGAGCACCCGGCAGAAGCTGCTCCTCAAGATCGCGGACGCGGTCGAGGCGCGCGCCGACGAGATCGTCGACGTCGAGGTGCGCAACACCGGCAAGCCCCGCGCGCTGACCCTCTCCGAGGAGATCGGCCCGATGGTGGACCAGATCCGCTTCTTCGCCGGCGCCGCCCGCCTGCTGGAGGGCAAGGCCGCCGGTGAGTACATGGATGGGATGACCTCGATCATCCGCCGCGAGCCGGTCGGCGTCTGCGCCCAGGTCGCGCCGTGGAACTACCCGATGATGATGGCCGTCTGGAAGTTCGCCCCGGCCATCGCCGCCGGCAACGCCGTCGTGCTCAAGCCCTCCGACACCACCCCGGCCTCCACCGTGCTGCTCGCCGAGATCATCGGCGGCGTGCTCAAGGAGCTGGACCTGCCGGCCGGCGTCTTCAACGTGATCTGCGGCGACCGCGAGACCGGCAAGGCCATGGTCGAGCACCCCACCCCGGCGATGGCCTCCATCACCGGTTCGGTGCGCGCCGGCATCTCGGTCGCCGAGTCCGCCTCCAAGGACGTCAAGCGCGTCCACCTGGAGCTGGGCGGCAAGGCCCCGGTCGTGGTCTTCGAGGACGCCGACATCGCCGAGGCGGTCGAGGGCATCTCGGTGGCCGGTTTCTTCAACGCGGGCCAGGACTGTACTGCCGCCACCCGCGTGCTGGTGCACGAGTCGATCCACGACGCCTTCGTCGAGGCGCTGGCCAAGGCCGCTGCCGAGACCAAGACCGGCGGCGTGGACGACGAGGACGTGCTCTACGGCCCGCTGAACAACGCCAACCAGCTGCAGCAGGTCACCGGCTTCATCGAGCGCCTGCCCGCGCACGCCAAGGTCGAGGCCGGTGGCCACCGGGTCGGCGACAAGGGCTACTTCTACGCCCCGACCGTCGTCTCCGGCCTGAACCAGGACGACGAGATCATCCAGAACGAGGTCTTCGGCCCGGTCATCACCGTGCAGAAGTTCTCCGACGAGGACCAGGCTGTCGGCTACGCCAACGGGGTGGAGTACGCGCTGGCCTCCTCGGTGTGGACCAAGGACCACGCCCGTGCGATGCGGATGTCGCGCCGGCTGGACTTCGGCTGCGTCTGGATCAACACCCACATCCCGCTGGTCGCCGAGATGCCGCACGGTGGCTTCAAGAAGTCCGGCTACGGCAAGGACCTCTCCTCCTACGGCTTCGAGGACTACACCCGCGTGAAGCACGTCATGACGGCGATCTGAACCGGGACCTGAACCGGGATCTGAAGCAGTCTGAGCCGCGATCCGGGCCGCGATCTGAGCCGCGATCCGGATCGCGCTCCGAAGCGCACTCAGAGAAGTGAATGATCGTGTGATCTGACAATGGGCCCGGGTCTCTGTGACCCGGGCCCTGTGTCTTGTCACCCTGTCGGCCGTTGGCGTGACCGCCTGACAAGATGAACCTGCATTTCCGGGGCGTGACTCCCTAGCCTTGCCGCATGAGCATCCCCACCGCTGACTCAGCTGCCGGCCAGGCCGTCAAGGCCGCCGACCGCGCGCACGTCTTCCACTCGTGGTCCGCCCAGGCGCTGATCGACCCCCTCGCGGTGGCCGGCGCCGAAGGCTCCTACTTCTGGGACTACGAGGGCAACCGCTACCTGGACTTCTCCTCGCAGCTGGTGAACACCAACATCGGGCACCAGCACCCGAAGGTGGTCGCGGCGATCCAGGAGCAGGCCGGGAAGCTCTGCACCATCGCGCCCGGCTTCGCCGTCGAGGCCCGCAGCGAGGCGGCCCGGCTGATCGCCGAGCGCACCCCCGGTGACCTGGACAAGATCTTCTTCACCAACGGTGGCGCCGAGGCCGTCGAGAACGCCATCCGGATGGCCCGGCTGCACACCGGCCGGCAGAAGATCATGTCGACCTACCGCTCGTACCACGGCGCCACCGCCAACGCGATCGCCCTCACCGGCGACCCGCGCCGCTGGGCCAACGAGACCGGGGTCTCCGGTGTGGTCCACTTCTGGGGCCCGTACGCCTACCGCTCCCCCTTCCACGCCGAGAACGAGGCGCAGGAGTGCGAGCGCGCGCTGCAGCACCTGGAGGAGATGATCGCCTTCGAGGGCCCGGGCACCGTCGCGGCGATCATCCTGGAGACGGTGGTCGGCACTGCCGGGATCCTGATCCCGCCGCAGGGCTACCTGGCCGGGGTGCGGGAGATCTGCGACCGGTACGGGATCGTCTTCATCCTGGACGAGGTGATGGCCGGGTTCGGCCGTACCGGCGCCTGGTTCGCCGCCGATCACTGGGGTGTCACGCCGGACCTGATGACCTTCGCCAAGGGCGTCAACTCGGGCTACGTGCCGCTGGGCGGCGTGGCGATCAACGCCGAGATCGCCGCCACCTTCGCCGAGCGGCCGTTCCCCGGCGGGCTCACCTACTCCGGCCACCCGCTGGCCTGCGCCTCGGCCGTCGCCACCATCAAGGTGATGGCGGAGGAGGGCATCGTCGAGAACGCGAAGCACATCGGCGAGAACGTCCTCGGCCCCGGCCTGCGCGAGCTGGCCGAGCGCCACCCCTCGATCGGCGAGGTGCGCGGCCTCGGCGTGTTCTGGGCGCTGGACCTGGTCAAGGACCGCACCACCCGCGAGCCGCTGGTGCCGTACAACGCCGCCGGCGCCGCCAACGCGCCGATGGCCGAGCTGGCCGCGGCCTGCAAGCAGCGCGGGCTCTGGCCGTTCGTCAACATGAACCGGTTCCACGTCGTCCCGCCGTGCACCGTCACCGAGGAGGAGGCCAAGGCCGGCCTCGCGGTGCTCGACGAGGTGCTGTCGCTCACCGACGCGCACACTGTCTGACCTACCGACAGGACGGCCCCGGGTTGCCCGTGCGCCCGGGGCCGTCCCATGCCCCGGAGGCCCCACCATGTCCAGCACCACCCTCACCCGCCCGGGCGGCCGCCGCCGGCCGACCCGCCGCAGCGTGCTCGGCACCGCCGGGCTGCTCGGCCTCGGCACCCTGACCGGCTGCGGCATCCCGTCCGCGTACGTGGCCGAGGACCGCCGCTCCGCCCCCGACCGCTCGGAGCGCGAGCAGCGGCTGGCCTTCTCCAACTGGACGCAGTACATCGACACCGACGACGAGGGCGGACGCCCCACCCTCGACGCGTTCACCGAGCGGACCGGGATCGAGGTCACCTACACCGAGGACATCAACGACAACGACGAGTTCTTCGGCAAGATCGGCCCGGTGCTCACCCAGGGCACCGACCCCGGCCGCGACCTGATGGTGGTCAGCGACTGGATGGCCGGACGGTACGTCTCGCTCGGCTGGGTGCAGACCATGGACCGGGCCAACCTGCCCAACGTCACCGCCCAGTTGGACCCGCAGCTGGCCAGTCCGGCGTTCGACCCCGGGCGGCGGCGCAGCGTGCCGTGGCAGTCCGGCATCACCGGCATCGCCTACAACCGCAAGGAGCTCGGCCGGGAGATCAAGTCCACCGCCGACCTCTGGGCGCCCGACCTCAAGGGCCGGGTCACCCTGTTCGCCGGGCTGGACGAGGCGCTCGGCCTGCTGATGCTGGCGCACGGTGCCGACCTCGCGGCCTTCACCGAGGACGACGCGCACCGGGCGATGGACCTGGTGCAGAAGATGGTCGACGCCCGGCACATCCGCCGTTTCACCGGCAACGACTACACCAGCGACCTGGCCTCCGGCGCCGCGCTGGCCTGCCAGGCGTACTCCGGCGACGCCGTCCAACTCACGGCCGAGAACCCGGACATCGCGTTCGTGGTGCCGGAGGAGGGCGGCGAGCTCTGGGCGGAGAGCCTGCTGATCCCCAAC
This sequence comes from Kitasatospora sp. NPDC041988, assembly GCF_055588525.1. NCBI lineage: Bacteria > Bacillati > Actinomycetota > Actinomycetes > Kitasatosporales > Streptomycetaceae > Kitasatospora > Kitasatospora sp. NPDC041988. The sequence continues at coordinate 15,621 of NZ_JBVJCO010000045.1, read as the reverse complement.
CGGGCCGGGCACAAGCGCAACGCCGAGCTGCTGATCGACCACTACTACCGGCCCGAGGTGGCCGCCGAACTGGCCGCCGCCGTGCAGTACATCTGCCCGGTGCCGGCCGCCCGCGAGGTGCTGGCGGCCAGCGGGGAGAGGGAGAAGGCCGAGCTGGCGGAGCACCCGCTGCTCTTCCCGACCGATGAGATGCGGGCCCGGCTGCACACCATGCGCGACGTCACCTCGGCCGAGCGGCCCGGCCTGCACAAGGTCTGGGGGCGCATCACCGGGGTCTGACTCTCACCGACGCATCGCCGCCGGTCCGGCGCTCACCGACGCGTCACCGCTGGTCCGGCCGTCACCTGCGTACCGCGTCCAGGGCGAGCAGCGCGACGTGCAGGGAGAGACAGGACTCCACCTGGTCGAGGTCGACGCCGAGGATCCGTTCGACCTTGTGCAGCCGGTCGTAGAAGGACGGCCGGGACAGGTGCGCGGCGTCGGCCGCCGCGGACTTGTTCCGGCCCTGCTCCAGGTAGATCCGCAGCATCTGCACCAACTGGGCGTTGTGCTCGGCGTCGTAGGCGAGCAGCGGGCCCAGTTCGCGCTCCACGTAGGTCTGCAGCCGGGCGTCGTCGCGCAGCAGGTGCAGCAGGCCGCGCAGCCGGACGTCGGGCAGCCGGTAGTAGGCGGCGGCCCGGCCGCCGGGTGCGTCGTGCAGGGCGGCGTCGGCGACCTGGGTGGCCTCCAGCAGGGTGCGCCGGGCGTCGCGGACCGAGCCGACCGAGGAGCCGACCGCGACCACCGGGGCCGGTACGGGGGCGGCGTCCCGGTGGGCCTCCGCGGTCAGCCGGCGCAGCGCCGCGGCGAAGGCGTCCAGAGCGGCGTGCTCGTCCTGCTGGGTGCCGAGCGCGATCAGTACGCCCACGCCCTCGTCGTCCAGCGCGCCGACCAGGGCGGAGAGCCGGCAGACGCGGACGGCGCTCGCCGCCAGCTCGGTGAAGTCGCGCAGCCGGGCCTGCGCCTCCAGGGCGGCCGGGATCGGCCCGCGGCGCTGGCGCAGCACCACGCCGACCAGCCGTCGGCTCTCCAGCGGCACGCCGAGCGCCTGGGCGCGCAGGGCGACCTCGGAGACGGTCAGCGCGTGGGTCAGGATGCCGGAGAGGAGGGTGCGGTGGGTCTGCCGCTCCAGGCTCTCCCGGTCGCGGACCACCAGCCGGTTGAGCGCCAGCGCGGAGGCCCCGCGCTCCAGCAGCATGGTGTGAGGGTGGGTACCGCCCTCCGGCAGCGGCCCCGGGTCCTGCACCAGGACGAGCCGGCCCCAGTCCTGGCCGCGGGCTCCGACGGTGGTCACCAGCCAGCCGCTGCGCGGGTCGTGGCCGGTCCGCCCGGCCGGGCGGACCCCGCGGGAGCGGCGCTCCCAGTCCTCCAGCAGCTCGGTCTCGGGCCGGCCCGCGGTGTCGTGCGCGAGCACCTGGTGGGCGAGGTTCTCCAGGACGACGGGCCCGCCGGCCATCCGGGCCACCTGGCGGACGACCTCGGCCGGTTCGGCGCCCTCCACCACCAGTTCGTTGAAGACCTGGTGGACCGCCTCGGAGATGCGCAGCTGCTCCAGCTGGGCGTTGACCACCAGGGCGTGCACGGCCTCGGTGACGGCGACGAAGCGCAGCTCGCGGCGGAGCGCGATCAGCGGCAGGCCGCGCTGCTCGGCGGCGTGGACGAGCGCGCGCGGCAGCGAGTCGAAGTAGCGCCGGCCGAACTCGATGACCAGCCCGGCCACCCCGACCTCGTCCAGCTCGCGCACGTACTGCGCCAGGCCCTCGCGGTGCTCGGGCAGTGCGATGCCGGTGGTCAGCACCAGCTCGCCGCCCTGGAGGACGCCGGCGACGTCGGGCAGTTCGCTGACGTGGACCCAGCGGACCGGGCGCTCCAGATGGCCGGCGCCGGCGACGACCTGGGGGAGACCGCGCCGCATCACCTCAAGGTCGAGCACACGGGCGACGGTGGGGAGCATCGCGGGCCTCCAGGGTTCAGAGTGTCAGGTAAATCATCCCTCGCGGCGACGATCTGTTGCCCTGCCCGAACCCTTCCACCCTGTAAGGCCCTTTGTGCCGCGCTTGTCGCAGTGACCCTTGTCACGCCCGGGCGGCACCGGGCATGGTCAGCGGGTCGGCTGTGGCGAAACACGACATCACCGTCGGAATCCGTCGCGTAACCAGAAAGCAACAGCGGAATCCCTTGCCGGGGTAACGCACGGCTGTCAGGATCGCGCTCCCGGTGATCGACCGGACCGGATTCCCCCCGTACCCCGGGGCGCGGCGACTCGACCAGTCGTACGACGCCGGTACGGGCCCCGTGCCCGCCGGCACGGGCAGCATGGCGGGGATCAGCCGATCGGCAGGCCGTACGGGCAGTCGAACCGCAGGCCGTCGAACCACCGGGCACTTGGAGGAACCAGATGGACCTGACCGACTTCGGGGCAGGCGCGCAGTACATCGCGGGCCGGCAGAGCCGGGGTGGCGGCGAGCCCTTCCAGGTCGTCAACCCGGCCGACGGCAGCGTCGTCGAGCAGGTCTCCCTGGCCTCCACCGAGCAGGTGGACGCCGCCGTGGCCGCCGCCCGGGCCGCGCTGCCCGAGTGGGCCGGTGCCACCCCGGGCGCCCGCTCCGAGGCACTGACCCGGCTGGCCGGCGTCCTCACCGACGCCGCCGCCGACCTCGCCGCGGTGGAGACCGCGCAGACCGGCAAGCCGGTCAAGCTCGCCACCGAGTTCGACGTCCCCGGCACCATCGACAACACCGCGTTCTTCGCCGGGGCCGCCCGCAACTTGGAGGGCAAGGCGGCCGGCGAGTACTCCGGCGACCACACCTCGTACGTGCGGCGCGAGCCGATCGGCGTGGTCGGCTCGATCTCGCCGTGGAACTACCCGCTGCAGATGGCCGCCTGGAAGATCCTCCCGGCCATCGCGGCGGGCAACACGATCGTCCTCAAGCCGGCCGAACTGACCCCGCTGACCTCGCTGATGTTCGCCCGGGCCTGCACCGCGGCCGGCATCCCGGACGGCGTGGTCAACGTCGTCACCGGCGCCGGGCGCACCGCGGGCGAGCACCTGGTCTCCCACCCGGACGTCGCGATGGTCTCCTTCACCGGCTCCACCCCGGTCGGCCGGCGGGTCGCCGAACTCGCCACCACGGGCGTCAAGCGCACCCACCTGGAGCTCGGCGGCAAGGCCCCGTTCGTGGTCTTCGACGACGCCGACCTGGACGCCGCCGTACACGGCGCGGTCGCCGCCTCCCTGATCAACGGCGGCCAGGACTGCACCGCGGCGACCCGCGCCTACGTGCAGCGCCCGCTCTACGAGGCCTTCGTGGCCGGCGTCGCCGAGCTGTACGGCGCGATCCGGCTCGGCGACCCGCTGAACCCGCAGACCGACCTCGGCCCCCTCGTCTCCTTCACCCACCGCGACCGGGTGGCCGGCTTCGTCGAGCGCGCCCGCTCGTACGCGACCGTCGTCACCGGCGGCCGCGCCCCCGGGAAGGGCCACGACGGCACCGACCTCACCCGCGGCGCCTACTACGCGCCCACCCTGGTCACCGGCGCCACCCAGGACAGCGAGATCGTCCAGGGCGAGATCTTCGGCCCGGTTCTGGTCGTGCTGCCCTTCGACAGCGACGACGAGGGCCTGCGGCTGGCCAACGACACCCCGTACGGCCTGGCCGCCTCGGCCTGGACCAGCAACGTCCACCGCTCGCTGCGGGCCACCCGGGAGATCGCGGCCGGCTGCGTCTGGGTCAACGACCACATCCCGATCATCAGCGAGATGCCGCACGGCGGTTACAAGTCCTCCGGCTACGGCAAGGACATGTCGCAGTACTCGCTGGACGAGTACACCCAGGTCAAGCACGTCATGTTCGACACCACCGCGGTCGCCCGCAAGGACTGGCACCGCACCGTCTTCGGAGACAGATAACCGGCCGGGTGGACCCCCACACCCCCCTTCTCCCCCAGGAGGCCCGTTCCATGGCGTTCAACGAGCTCACCGACGGCCTGTCGGAACCGGTCCGCAAGGCCTGGGAACGCAGTCTGACCGGCGGCCGGGCCGCCCTCAGCAGGCGGACCGTGCTGCGGGCCGCCGCCCTCACCGCCGGCGCGGGCAGCCTGGCCGCCTGCGGCATCCCGCCCGCCAGGACCGCCGGGACCGGTGATTCCACCGCGAACGCCGCCAAGGACCTCTCGGACAGCGAGAAGGAGGTGAACTTCTCCAACTGGCCGCTCTACGTCGACACCGACGAGGAGGACAAGGAGAAGCACGGCACGCTGGAGGCCTTCACCGCCGCCACCGGGGTCAAGGTCAGGTACACCGAGGACGTCAACGACAATGTCGAGTTCTTCGGCAAGGTCAAGCCGCAGTTCGCGGCCGGCCAGGACACCGGCCGCGACCTGATGGTGCTCACCGACTGGATGGCCGCCCGGCTGATCAGGCTCGGCTGGGCACAGAAGCTCAACCCGGCCAACGTCACCACCGCCATCACCAACGTCGAGTCGCGCTTCCGCGCCCCCGACTGGGACCCGGGCCGGCTCTACAGCTACCCCTGGGCCGGCATCCAGACGGTGGTCGCCTACAACAAGAAGGCCACCAAGGGGAAGGCGGTCACCAGCATCGCGCAGCTGCTGGAGGACCCGGACCTCAAGGGCCGCGTCACCTTCCTCTCCGAGATGCGGGACAGCATCGGGATGACCCTGGTGGACATGGGCAAGGACCCGGCGAAGTTCACCGCCGACGACTACGACGCGGCGATCGCGCGACTGCAGAAGGCCGTGGACAACAAGCAGATCCGCCGCTTCACCGGCAACGACTACGGCCAGGAGCTCTCCTCCGGCGACATCGCGGCCTGCGTCGCCTGGGGCGGCGACCTGATCCAACTGCGGGCGGACAACCCGGACATCGAGTTCGTGATCCCGGAGAAGGGCTTCGTCACCGCGACGGACAACATGCTGGTCCCGGCCAAGGCGCAGCACAAGGCCAACGCAGAGAAGCTGATCGACTTCTACTATCAGCCCAAGATCGCGGCGCAGCTGGTCGCGGGCATCGGCTACGTCTCCGCCGTCGCCGGGATGCAGGAGGAGCTGGCCGCCCTCGCCCCGGACAGCGCGGCCAACCCGCTGGTCGTCCCCACCCCCGAGATGGCGGCCAAGGCGCACGTCTTCCGGACCCTCAGCGAGACCGAGGAGAGCGGCTTCGAGGAGAAGTTCTCCAAGCTCATCGGCGCCTGACCCCCACTGACGGCAGAGAACCAGAGAGACACCACCCATGACAGAGCAGCAGCGCTCCGCGGCCACCGGCGGCGACGTCCGCCTCACCGGCATCGGCAAGACCTACGGCTCCTTCACCGCCGTCCACCCGCTCGACCTGACCGTCCCGCAGGGCTCCTTCTTCGCCCTGCTCGGCGCCTCCGGCTGCGGCAAGACCACCACCCTGCGGATGATCGCCGGCCTGGAGGAGCCCACCAGCGGCACCGTCCTGATCGGCGGCCAGGACGTCACCACCCTGCCCCCGTACAAGCGGCCGGTGAACACCGTCTTCCAGAGCTACGCGCTCTTCCCGCACCTCGACATCTTCGAGAACATCGCCTTCGGCCTGCGCCGTCGCGGCCGCAAGGACGTCAAGAAGCAGGTCGACGAGATGCTGGAGCTGGTCGAACTCGGCCAGTACGCCCGGCGCAAGCCGCACCAGCTCTCCGGCGGCCAGCAGCAGCGAGTCGCCGTCGCCCGCGCGCTGATCAACCACCCGCAGGTGCTGCTCCTGGACGAGCCGCTCGGCGCCCTCGACCTCAAGCTCCGCCGCCAGATGCAGCTGGAGCTCAAGCGGATCCAGACCGAGGTCGGCATCACCTTCGTCCACGTCACCCACGACCAGGAGGAGGCCATGACCATGGCCGACACCATCGCGGTGATGAACGGCGGCCGGGTCGAACAGCTCGGCGCGCCAGCCGACCTCTACGAGAACCCCGCCACCACCTTCGTGGCCAACTTCCTCGGCCAGTCCAACCTGCTGCCCGCCGAGGTCACCGGCGGCGAGGGCGAGGACCTGCTGCTCACCGCCGGCGGCGTCCGGCTCGCCGTCCCGAAGGCCCGCTGCGCCACCGAGGCGAAGAAGGTCCACCTCGGCGTTCGGCCGGAGAAGATCACCATCGAGCACACCTCCGCCGAGGTCGCCGAGGGCCGCAACCGGCTGGCCGCCACCGTGGTCGACTCCAGCTTCATCGGCGTCTCCACCCAGTACCTGGTGCGCACCGACGGCGGCCAGGAGCTCACCGTCTTCGAGCAGAACATGGAGCGCGACGCCCGGATCGTCCCCGGCGCACCGGTCGTCCTGCACTGGAACCCGGCGCACTCCTTCGCCCTGGACGCCGCGCAGGCGATCGACGCGGGCACCGGGGAGGAGGCGGCATGACCACCACCACCCCGGCGGCACCGCCACAGTCCATACCGCCCGACGGCAGCCCGCTCCCCGGAGCGGCCCCGAAGCAGAAGCGCCGGCTCACCCCGTACTGGCTGCTGCTGCCCGGCATCGCCTGGCTGGTGGTCTTCTTCGCGGTGCCGATGGTCTACCAGGGCTCCACCTCCCTGCAGACCGGCTCGCTGGAGGACGGCTTCCGCGTCACCTGGCACTTCGCCACCTACTGGGACGCCCTGGTCGAGTACCGCTGGCACTTCGTCCGCTCGTTCGGCTACGCCGCCACCGCGACCGTGATGTGCCTGGCCATCGGCTACCCGCTCGCGTACACGATCGCCTTCAAGGCGAGCAAGTGCTGGCGCAACGTCATCCTGATCCTGGTGATCGCGCCGTTCTTCACCAGCTTCCTGATCCGCACGCTGGCCTGGAAGACGATCCTCTCGGACGGCGGCCCGGTGGTCGGCGCGCTCAACGCCCTGCACATCCTGGACGTCACCAGCGCGGTCGGTCTCACCTCCGGCGACCGGGTCCTGGCCACACCGCTCGCCGTGGTCTGCGGCCTCACCTACAACTTCCTGCCGTTCATGATCCTGCCGCTGTACACCTCGCTGGAGCGGATCGACCCGCGCCTGCACGAGGCGGCCGGCGACCTCTACGCCCGCCCGTTCACCACCTTCCGCAAGGTGACGTTCCCGATCTCGCTGCCCGGCGTGGTCGCGGGAACGCTGCTCACCTTCATCCCGGCGTCCGGTGACTACATCAACGCCCAGCTGCTGGGCTCGCCGAGCGAGCAGATGGTCGGCAACGGCATCCAGAAGCAGTTCCTGAACGTGCTCGACTACCCCACGGCGGCCGCGCTGAGCTTCATCCTGATGGCCCTGATCCTGGGCATGGTGACGGTCTACATGCGCAAGGCCGGGACGGAGGAACTGGTCTGATGTCCCGAGTGTTCACATGGATCCGCGCCCACCTGGTGGTGCTGGCCGGCCTGCTGGCCCTGGCCTACCTGGTGCTGCCCAACCTGGTGGTCCTCGCCTTCTCGTTCAACAAGCCGGTCGGCAAGTTCAACTACGAGTGGTCCGAGTTCTCCACCGACGCCTGGACCGACCCCTGCGGCGTCGCCGACATGTGCCAGTCGCTCTCGCTGAGCCTCCAGGTCGCGGTGCTCGCCACCATCGGCGCCACCGTCCTCGGCACCATGGTCGCCTTCGCGCTGGCCCGCTACCGCTTCCGCGGCCGCTCCGCCACCACCGCGATGATCTTCCTGCCGATGGCCATGCCCGAGGTGGTGATGGCCGCCTCGCTCGGCACCCTCTTCCTCAACATGCGCATCCCGTTCGGCTTCACCACCATCCTGATCGCGCACATCATGTTCTGCCTCAGCTTCGTGGTGACGGCGGTCAAGGCGCGCGTGATGAGCATGGACCCGACGCTCGAACAGGCCGCCCAGGACCTCTACGCCACCCCCGTCCAGACCTTCCTGAGGGTCACCCTGCCGCTCGCCGCCCCCGGCATCGCCGCAGGCGCGCTGCTCAGCTTCGCGCTCTCCTTCGACGACTTCATCATCACCCAGTTCAACTCGGGCCCGACCACGGTCACCTTCCCGATGTTCGTCTGGGGCGCCTCGCAGCGCGGCATCCCGGTGCAGGTGAACGTCATCGGCACCGCGATGTTCATCGCCGCCGTCGGGCTCACCGTGGGCGGCCAGTGGCTCGGCAACCGCCGCAAGGCCACGGGCTGAGGTACCTGCCCGCGGTACCGGCCGACGTACCGTCGAACACGGCCGACAAACCAACCCCTATGTTCTGAAAGTGGCTGATAATGCATGGACTCCGCCCGCGCACTCAGTGACGCCAGGCCCACCCCCTTCTGGCTGGAGGACCCGGGCCGGCCGGAGGCGCTGTCCGCCCTGGTCGGCGACGTCAAGTGCGACCTGCTGGTCGTCGGCGGCGGCTACTCCGGACTCTGGACCGCCCTCCTCGCCAAGGAGCGCGACCCCTCGCTCGACGTCGTCCTGGTCGAGGGCAACGAGGTGGGATGGGCCGCGTCCGGGCGCAACGGCGGATTCTGCGCGGCCAGCCTGACCCACGGCTTCGGCAACGGCCTCCAGCGCTGGCCCGGCGAACTCGCCCAGCTGGAACGCCTCGGCGCCGCCAACCTGGACGGCATCGAGGCCACCCTCAAGCGGTACGGCATTGACGCCGAGTGGGAGCGCACCGGCGAGATCGACGTCGCCACCCAGCCCCACCAGGTCGAGGAACTGCACGAGATCGCCGAGGCCGTCACCGAGTACGGCCTCGACATCACCGTCCTCGACGCCGACGCGCTGCGCGCCGAGGTCGACTCGCCGACCTTCCTCGGCGGGCTCTGGGACAAGGAGGGCGTGGCGATGGTCCACCCCGCCAAGCTCGCCTGGGGCCTCAAGGACGCCTGCCTGGGCCAGGGCGTGCGGATCTTCGAGCACACCCGGGCCCTCGACCTGCGCGAGTACGGCAGCGGCATGGCCGTCCGCACCCCGTACGGGCGGATCCTCGCCCGCCGCGTCGCGCTCGGCACCAACGTCTTCCCGTCCCTGGTCAAGCGGGTCCGCCCGTACGTCGTACCGGTGTACGACTACGCGCTGATGACCGAGCCGCTCAACGCCGAGCAGCTCGCCGCGATCGGCTGGCGCGGCCGGCAGGGGCTCGGCGACAGCGCCAACAAGTTCCACTACTTCCGGCTCTCCGCGGACAACCGGATCCTGTGGGGCGGCTACGACGCGGTCTACCACTACGGCGGGCGCGTCCGGCACGAGTACGACCAGCGGCCGGAGACCTTCCGGACCCTTGCGCAGAACTTCTTCCGCTGCTTCCCCCAGCTGGAGGGGCTCCGCTTCACCCACGCCTGGGGCGGCGCGATCGACACCTGCAGCCGGTTCTCGGCGTTCTTCGACACCGCCTACCGGGGCCGCGTCGCCTACGCGACCGGCTACACCGGACTCGGCGTCGGCGCCACCCGCTTCGGTGCCGAGGTGATGCTCGACCTGCTGGAGGGCGCCCGGACCGAACGCACCTCGCTGGAGATGGTGCGCAGCAAGCCGCTGCCGTTCCCACCCGAGCCGGTCCGCTGGGCCGGGATCGAGATCACCACCCGCTCGCTCGAGCGCGCCGACCGGACCGGCGGCCGGCGCAACCTCTGGCTGCGCACCCTCGACCGGATGGGGCTGGGCTTCGACAGCTGAGCCATTCGGATCACGTGATCCGGCTACCCGTGTAAGAGAGACCCGCCGTCCGCCTCTCGTTGGTGACGGCGGGTCTTGGTGTCCCGTCGCGCCACGACCAGTGAGCTACGACCGGTAGCGGCGCTGAGAGACGGGGACAGGACCATGGAGAGCACCGGACTGCACTGGCTCGCCGAGGCGGCACCGGACCCGGAGGCCTTCCGGGAGCAGTGGGAACGCACCGGACTGGGCCTGATGCTGCTGCCCGCCGGCCGGCGCTGGGACGTCCTCTCGGTGCCGGGTCGGCTCGGCCGTCCCGTCCTCGACATCCTGGACGGCCGCTCCTGCGGCCCGGTCCTCACCGACTTCGGCGGCGAGAGCGTCGGCTTTCTCGTCCCCGTCGGCACCGCAGCCCGCTGGATCGGCACCGGCGTGCGCACCGCGGGCGACGGCACCTGGATCGTCGTCCCGCACCCCGCGCGGCGCAGCCGGGGCGTGCGTTGGCTCGTCCCGCCCGACGGCTCCGGGCGGCTCAACGATCCGGTCGTGCTGGAACTCGCCCTGCACGAGGCCGCCGCCCGGCTCAGCGATTGGTGAGGGGGCTTCTGGGCCGGCGGCTCCCGGTGAAGGTGCTTCCGGGCAGGCGGCTCCCGGTGAAGGTGCTTCTGGATCGGCGGCTCCCGGTGAGGGGGACGCCCGGCGCGTAGGCGCGCGGGGCGGGCGGCCGCGTCAGACTGGAAGCGTGACCACCGCCCCGGGCGCCGTCGACGCTCCCCTCCGCCCCGGCCCGGCCCAGCTGCGGCTCGCCGAGCTGGCCCGGCCCGTCTGCGACCGGCTCGGACTCGCCCTCGCCGGCGGGCACGCGCTGCGCGCACACGGGGTGCCGGCCAGCGCCCAGGACGGGCTCACCCTGGTGACCAGCGGCGGCACCGACCTGCCGCAGGCCGCCGCCGAGCTGGCCGTCGCCTACCGCGCGGCCGGCGGCGGGGTCGCCGAACGCCCTGGCACGCCGCGCCTGGAACAGCTCTCCGTCCGGCTGACCCTCGGCGGGCGGACACACACGGTGGAGCTGCGCAAGGAGCCGCTGGGCCACCGCCCGGTACGCCTGGACCTCGGCGTACCGGAGGAGCCCTTGCCGATGACCGCAGTCGCCCTGGAGGACGCGGCCGCGCTGGCCACCGCGCTGCTCGCCGACCGCGGCCTGCCGCGCGACCTGGTCGACGTGCACGCGCTGACCGCCTGGTACCGGGAGGGCGAGCTGCTCGCGCTGGCCGGCGCGCTGGACACGGACCTCCAGCCCACCGTCCTCGCCGACCGCCTGGAGACGTTGGCCGACGCCGCCGACGGGCGGTTCCGCGCCCGCGGCGTCGCCGGTAGCGCGGTCGACGGGCTGAAGCGGTGGGCGCTGGCCTGGGCGCAGGACCTCCGGCTGGACCTGCTGGAGACGCAGGAGGCCCCGGACGGGCTGCACGACCCGTACCTGGAGGACGTCGAGGAAGAGGCCGCGGAAGCGGAAGAGCGCTGAGCTTCGCCCGTTCGGCCCAGCCGGCCTACGACCTGTAAGGCTGAATCCCCGATGCCCGTCAGCCTGTTCGTTGAGGCCGGGCACGGCGCCCACCAGACTGGGGGGTGAGCGCGGTAGCCCCGTGATCCCGTCGCCCGGCCCACTCGCGGGCGGCGCCAGACAAGGGACCGACGGCAGGACGCCGCCCGGGACTTCGGAGGCAGACGGACTTGAGCAAGCACATCATCCACTGGATCGGCGGCGAGCCGGTCGCCACCGCCGGCACCGCTCCCCGCCGCGGTGACATCTTCGACCCGGCCACCGGCCAGGTCGCGGGCCACGTCGACTTCGCGGAGATCGCCGAGGTCGACCAGGCGGTGGCCGCCGCCGCGTCGGCCTTCACCGAGTGGCGCAACGCCTCGGTGGCCAAGCGCAGCACCGTCCTCTTCAGCTTCCGCGAGCTGCTCAACGCCCGCCGCGACGAGCTGGCCGCGATCATCGTCTCCGAGCACGGCAAGGTGCACTCCGACGCGCTCGGCGAGATCGCCCGCGGCCTGGAGGTCGTCGAGTACGCCTGCGGCATCCCGCAGCTCCTCAAGGGCGGCTTCACCGAGCAGGCCTCCACCGGCATCGACGTCTACTCGATCCGCCAGCCGCTCGGCCCGGTCGCGATCATCTCGCCGTTCAACTTCCCGGCCATGGTGCCGATGTGGTTCTTCCCGATCGCCATCGCGGCCGGCAACACCGTCGTGGTGAAGCCCTCCGAGAAGGACCCGTCGGCGGCCAACTTCCTCGCCGAGCTGTGGAAGGAGGCCGGTCTGCCGGACGGCGTCTTCAACGTCGTGCACGGCGACAAGGTCGCCGTCGACCGCCTGCTGGAGCACCCCGACATCAAGTCGGTCAGCTTCGTCGGCTCCACCCCGATCGCCCGGTACGTCTACGAGACCGGCACCCGCTACGGCAAGCGCGTCCAGGCGCTCGGCGGCGCCAAGAACCACATGCTCGTCCTGCCCGACGCCGACCTCGACCTCAGCGCCGACGCCGCCATCAACGCCGGCTTCGGCGCGGCCGGCGAGCGCTGCATGGCCATCTCGGTCCTGGTCGCGGTCGACCCGATCGGCGACGAGCTGGTCGAGAAGATCAAGCAGCGGATGGCCCAGCTGAAGGTCGGCCCCGGCTGCAACGGCGAGTCCGAGATGGGCCCGCTGGTCACCGGCCAGCACCGGGACAAGGTCACCTCCTACGTGGAGTCCGGCGTCGCTGACGGCGCCGAGCTCTCCGTCGACGGCCGCAAGCACCCGATCACCGCCGAGGACAGGAACGGTGCCCCGACGGCGGACGGCTTCTGGCTCGGCCCGACGCTGTTCGACCACGTGAAGCCCGGCATGTCCGTCTACAACGACGAGATCTTCGGCCCGGTGCTGTCGGTCGTGCGCGTCGCCTCGTACGAGGAGGGCGTCGCCCTCATCAACGCCAACCCGTACGGCAACGGCACCGCCATCTTCACCAACGACGGCGGCGCGGCCCGGCGCTTCCAGTACGAGGTCGAGGTCGGCATGGTCGGCATCAACGTGCCGATCCCCGTCCCGGTCGCCTACTACTCCTTCGGCGGCTGGAAGGCCTCCCTGTTCGGCGACACCCACGCGTACGGCCCGGACGGCGTGCAGTTCTTCACCCGCGGCAAGGCCGTCACCCAGCGCTGGCTCGACCCCTCGCACGGCGGCATCAACCTCGGCTTCCCGACCAACAGCTGAGCCCCGCTTCGCCAAGGCCGCCGGCCGGACCCCTCTCCCCGGGATCCGGCCGGCGGCCTCCCGTCGTCGCTCGGGGTACGTCGCTCCGGCTACGCGGACCCGCCGTTGCGGCCGACCTCGCGGCGCACCTTGGCCCGGACCGCCCGCGACACCACCGGACCGAGCCCGTCCACCACCTCGACCAGCACGCCCAGCCGGTCCAGCGCCGCGAACGCCCCGGCCGCCCCCTGCGGGTCCACCCCTTCGTACAGCTCCAGCCCGACGAAGGCCGCCGCCACCGCACGGGCAAGCCCCGGCAGATCGAGGAACTCGGCGAGCGGATGCCCCGCGTACAGCCGCTCCAGGACACGCTGGAGCTCGTCCGTCCACATCCGCAGCGCGTCGGCCGTCGCCTCCGCGAGCTGCGGATGGCCCGTCGCACCGGCCAGGAACTGCCCGAGCAGGGCGATGTTCCCCGCGGCCCGTTCCTGCTCGTTGAGGTCCTGCCCGATGCTCAGCAGTTCGCGTAGCGAGCCCGCCGCCTCGAAGTGCGGCCGGTAGCGGTCCAGCCGGAGCCCGGTCTCGCGTAGCGCGGCCGCGGCCAGCAGGCCCTCCACCGTCTTGAAGTGGTAGAACACCAGGGCCTGGTTGGCACCGATCTCGGCGGCGATCGTGCGTGCCGATACCCCCGAGATTCCCTGCCGTTTGAGCGCGCTGATGGCAGCCTCCATCAGCCGCTCGCGTGTGTCGCTCATGTGCGGCAGCGTAGCGGCCCCGCTCCGCCGTCCGGGCGTCGGCCGGTTCCGGCCGCTCACGTACGGACGGACTCCCGGACCGGGCGGACATGGCTCGGAATGCCCTCAGGACCGACCTGGGGGTACTCCGCGGTGAACCACCCCTGGTACCCCATCACCAGGCCGACCAGCGGGTTGATCACCCGGACCTGGATGCGGAACCGGCCGGCCTCCTCGTCGAACCACTCGTGCAGGTCCGCCCGGCCGGTCAGCACGGCAGGCCAGCGCGGCGAACCAGGGAGCGCGGAGACCCGCTGCTCACCGGAGGAGATCAGCAGTCCGCCGCGCCCGGTGACCCGGACGTGCAGGTCCACGGCGAGGTGCTGATGCGTCCCCAGGAAGTCGATGACCGTACCCGGCTGCTGCGGTGCGGCCACCATCGTCGCGTCGAAGCGGCGGGGCCAGGTGAACTGGAACGTCCGCACGAAGGTGACCGTCTCCCGGCCGAAGCCGTCCCGGTAGGCGTAATTGGCGATGGTGAACGGAACATCGCGGCCCTGCTCCGGAAAGAGGATGTTCTGCCGGCTCCCGAGCCGGAGCAAGGGGGCGAGCCACCGGGCCCCCTGTCGGATGCGTTCCATCCGGCCGGTGCCGATGCAGGCGACGCCGTCCTGGGAGGAGAAGCCGAACCGGCGCTGGAGCTCGGGGTGCAGCCGGTCGAAGTCTGCCCCCAGGGCCTGCCGGAAGATCGACGGGCCGGCGCTCTCGGCCGTGGCGGCAGCGATGGACGAGGCGGTGGTGAAGGTGGCGGTGGTGGCGGTGGTGGCGAGTGCTGAGGCTGCGGCGATGGTCACGGCGTCTCCAAGGTGTTGAGCAGGCGGGGCCGGCGGGTGCTGCGGGCGGGGCTCTTCCTGTCCGGGCGCCTCGCACAACGCCGGGCGGCAGGGGTGACGGGGGAGGGCGGTACAAGTGCGGAGAGAAGGAGGACGACTCCGCCGCAGGCCGTCCCTATGACCGGGCCGGCCGCGCCGGCCGTCAGCAGCGCGGCTGCGACGGCGGTCCCGAGCCGCGCACCGGTCTCGGCCAGGGCGTGCAGGCGCGCGCGTTCGGGTGGGATCCCGCGCTCGGCCCAGAGCCGCAGCCGGTCGAACGACCACGCGGTGAGCCATCCGACGGCGGGGCGTACGAACCAGTGGTCCAAGAGGGCACCACCGGGCCATCGCCAACTCCGGTAGTGGTAGCCCGTGACGAATTGGACCGTTCCGTCGGAGGGCGACACAGCCGGCACGTAGCGCCAGTAGCCGGAGCCCTCCTGTAGCGGCGAGAGCCCGTTATCGGCGACGAACCGCAGCGCGCTGATCCGTGACCCGTCGGGCCGGTACCGCTCGGCCATGGTGATCCCGGTACCCGTGAGCGCCGGGCCGCCCGGCAGCCCGAGCAGGTAGCGGAAGCGGATCGCAGCCGGGCGGCCCGACTCTCCGCTCTCCTCCTCCTGTGCAGAGGCTCCGTACCGGATCCGCGTGAAGCGTGCGTCCCAGCGCTGGTGCTTGTGTGGTGTCTGGGTGAGGTCCCAGAGCACGTCCATCGGTGCCCGGATCTGCGTCTCGACGTAGATCGGCCTGGCCGGCCGCCTGATAGCAGGCATGACTGCCCCCCGAATGAGAGTTTGAGCGACTGCTCAACTTCGATGGGCGTCCATGATGGCAGAGATTTGAGCGGTCGCTCAAGGGTGGCTACGAGTCGCCGAGGCGTTTGCTTCGCCCGGAGGATCGGCGTAGTGTTCTCTAGTCGCTCGGCATGGAGCACCGGACACGCATCGGCGCGGACGGTCCCGGGGCGGCCAATCCCTAGAAACATCATTTCCCGGTTCGGGCTGGGTTGCGCCTTGTCTTTTTCGGCAACGCGGCTCGGGTCTTATTTGGTGTGCCCGTTTATATGGATTGCGGCCGGATTCGCTTTCTGAAGCGGGGATCGGCTAGAGTTTGAAACGTCGGACGGGGCGTCAAGCCGCAGAA
>NZ_JBVJCO010000044.1:66202-75992 GCF_055588525.1 Kitasatospora sp. NPDC041988 | reverse complement strand
CCCCCCCCCCCCCCCCCCCCCCCCCCCCCCCCCCCCCCCCCCCCCCCCCCCCCCCCCCCCCCCCCCCCCCCCCCCCCCCCCCCCCCCCCCCCCGGGCCGGTCAGAAGACGCTCACGTTGTACTTGGCGAGCGCCTCATTGACGGGCTGGAAGAAGGTCGTGCCGCCCGTACGGCAGTCGCCGCTGCCACCCGAGGTGATGCCGAGCGCCTTGGTGCCGTCGTAGAGCGGGCCGCCGGAGTCGCCGGGCTCGGCGCAGACGTTGGTCTGGATCATGCCGCGGACGGTGCCGCCGCCGGAGTAGTGGACGGTGGCACCCAGCCCCGTCACGGTGCCGCCGTGCGTGCCGGTGGTCGACCCGGTGCGCTTGACCGACTCGCCGACGTACGCGTCGGGCGCGGAGGAGAAGCCGCCGGTGTGGCTCAGCGCGGCGTTGTCGTACCGGACCAGCGCGTAGTCGTTGCCCGGGAAGCTGGAGTTGACGGTCGCGCCGATCGACGTGCTCTGGCCGGACGTCGTGTACCAGGTGCTGGCGATGTTGCCGCAGTGCCCGGCGGTGACGAAGTAGTAGGTGCTCCCACTGACCACGTTGAAGCCGAGCGAGCAACGGTAGCCGCCACCGTAGATGGCGTCGCCGGCGGCCAGCAGCGGGGTGAACGCACCGGGAGCCCGCTGGATCCTGAGCGCGCCGGCGTCCGCCCCGGCCGCCCTCTTGATCTTGGCGAGCGCGGCGGGGGAGACGGTGCTGTCGGCGGTCACGACGACGCGACCGGAGTGCTGGTCCACGTACCACGCGGTGCCGCCGACGTCCGCACTCAGCACGGCCTCGCTCACCGCGGAGAGCTGGGCCGGGCTGAAGGACTGGGCCGGAGCGGCGATGGCGCTCGGCGCGGCGACCGCGGTGGCGGACAGCAGGCCGATGGTGGCGGCGAGGACTCGGGTGTGCCTCGCGATCCTTCTGGTGGGGGTGGTGCGCTTGATCCTCACTGATCTCCTCCTGGGAGTGCCCGTGTCGGGGTTGGGGCCGTGAGGCGCAGTCAGGAAGGCGGCAGCGTGGGGTGATCTGCCCCTGACAGGCGCGCTGACAGGGAGTATGGGTACCCCGGCGGGGCGGCACAAGACTGCGGACACGATGACGACAACCACTTCGGCCCAGGCCGCGTCCCATGGTTGATCAATCCCGTGGAGGGCCCGGCGTCCCGTCGGGCGCCCCCGGAGCGCCGGGCGCAGCCGCCGGCGCCATCGCCCGCCCCGGCGCCCGCTGACCGCCCGTGGCGGCCCGGACGCCGGGGCGGCGGGGCCGTCAGGCGCCGGTTTCGTGCAGGCGGCGCAGGATCGCCATCAGCTCCTCGGGCGGGGCGATGGAGAACGAGCGGGTCGCGTCGTCGATGTGGGTGAGCGAGGTCACGGTGCCCTTGCGCCACCAGTAGAGCCGGGGCGAGAGCGGGCCCGGGTTGTCCTGGTGGGCGCCGAGGCCGAAGGCCGCGAGGTCGTTGACCGCGTCGACCGCCTGGTGGCCGGCCAGCGGGTGGAAGACCAGGTAGTGCCGGCTCGGCACGGTGAACAGCGCGCCGTCCTCGGGCAGGTCACGCCCGGTCACCGCACGGGCCAGGTCGTCCAGGACCAGGGCCTTGCTGGCGACGAACATCGACTCGCCGGACACGATGTGCAGGGCCGCGCCACCCTGGCCCTGGGCCACGTCGTACTCCACCGGCTCCCGGACCAGGTTGGCGCGCCCGGCCGCACGCAGCGCCTCCAGGCCCACCTCGGCCACCGACCGGTCGTCCAGCAGCCGCACGGCCTCCGGCAGGTCCAGCGCGAGCGCCTCCTGCAACCCGGGCGCGACGGGGCGCACATAGCTGAACGAGGGCGCCGCCTCCGGCGGGAAGGCGTCCTCGGGCAGCAGGCGCAGATAGGCCGAGCGGAGGATCTGCTCGGAGCCCTGCGGGGTCGCCGCCTCGGCGCCGTCGAGGGCGCGGAAGTGGTGCTCCACCAGCCGGGGCCACTCGCGCGGGTCGGCGCGCCGGCACAGCTCGGCGAGGTTGTGGAGGGCGCGTGTGCCCTGCGGCGCGTGCACGGTGTCACCGGCGACGGTGATCCGCGGGTCGCCGGCGTGGTGCCGGCGGACGAGGTCGCGCAGGTACTCGGCCTGGTCGGTCGTCAGGGCGGTGAGGTGCGGGTCGTGCTGGGGCGTGGCCTTGGAACGGAAGAACTTCATGGGCCCGACCCTACAAAAGCAGTCCGACACCGGTGATCGGAGGGCCGGGTGCGCATAAAAGTACGTCAGCTGCTCAGCGAGGCCACCCCACCGCAGGCGGACGGCCTCACCCCAGGTGGACGGCTTCTGCGAGGAGGCGGTAGGAGTCGAGGAGTGCCGCGCGGTCGTAGGTGCTGGTGGTCACGAGGAACTCGTCGGCCCCGGTGCGCTCCATCAGGGCGGCGAGCCCGGCGGCGGCCTGGCGGGGCGTGCCGGCGATGTGGCCGCGCAGGGACTGCTCGTAGGCGGCGCGCTCGCGCGGGGTCATGGCCCGGGCCAGGATGTCCTCCACGGGGGCGAGCGGCGGGAACTCGCCGTGGGTGCGGGCGTGGGCGTTGGACCAGGCCTCGGGGACCAGGAGGTCCCGGGCCTGCTCGGCCGTCCCGGCAACCGTCACCGTTCCCGAGACGACCACGTACGGTGCTGCGGCCTGCGCGGACGGGCGGAACCGGGCGCGGTAGCGGTCGATGGCGGCCAGCATCCGGTCCTCGCCGCGGACGGCGGCGATGACCAGCGGGAGGCCCGCGTCCGCGGCGAGGTCGGCACCCGCGCCGGTGGCCAGCACGAACGCCGGAACGTGCAGGCCCTCGGCGGGCCGGGCGTGGACGTCGCGGTGCGTGCGGCGGGCCCCGTCGAAGTAGCCGAGCAGTTCGGCCAGCTGGGCCGGGAACTCGTCGGCGGCGTCCTTCTCCCGGCCGAGCGCCCGCCGGACGCCGTCGGTGAAGGCCACCGAGCGGCCGAGGCCCATGTCGATCCGCCCGGGAAAGAGCGCGGCGAGCACGCCGAACTGCTCGGCCACCACCAGCGGCTGGTGGTTGGGCAGCATCACGCCGCCCGTCCCGACCCGGATCCGGGTGGTGGCCGCCGCCACCGCCGCGGCCAGCACGGTGGGCGCCGATCCCGCCACCCCGGGCACGCCGTGGTGTTCGGACACCCAGAAGCGGTGGTAGCCGAGGCGCTCCGCCTCCTGGGCGAAGTCCACCGTGTCCCGCAGCGCCTGCGCTGGCTCCTGCCCCTGCCGCGTCCGGGAGCGGTCGAGGACGGAGAGGCGGATCGCGGGCTCTGCAGTGGTCACGTCGGCAGCAACGACCACCGTCACGGATCTCATTCCCGGGGCACCGGCCGGACACCGCACCGGCCGCCGTCCGGCCGGCGCTCGGCCGGAATCCGGGGTGGTCCGTCAGCCCGCCGCGCCGGAGCCGGCCCCTACCACCCCCGGCCGTCCGAAGTCGGCGCCCGGGCGGTGCCTCTCGCAGAGCCACCCGCCAGGGTAGAGGCTGGCCCCGGCGCCGCACGGCGTCGTACCCGCCGAGCAGACACCAGGGCGCAGCGGGGCCACGGGCGGCCGCTCGGGTCGCACCGGTGCGGCGACGGGCGGCACGGCGGTCGGCGGCAGCCTGAGGGGCTCACCGGTGTCGCGTGGCGGGAGGGCGCCGAACCGGCGGTGCCCGCGCTCGGCCCGGTCCAGGACGCACTGCACGCCCCGGCGCCGGCGCGGGGCGGCGCGCCGCAGGTGGGGGGCCGTCGCGTGTCCGGCGTCAGAGCCGTCGGCATGGTCGGCATGGTCGGCGAGGACGCCGCCGTTGGCGAGGAAGGCGTCCCGGTCGGAGGTGGAGGCCCAGAAGCGGTGCAGCCCGCGGGCGGTCCTGACGGTGAGCGGGACGTAGGCGCCGCGGGCGATGTCCCGGACGAGGTCGTCGAACTGGCGGCCCCTCGGGTCCCAACGGGGGTGGTGGTGGCTGCGGTTGCCGCTCCCCTGTTGCGGGCAGGGCGCCGACGTGCGGTCGCACCGTTCCAGCGTGAGGGCGCGGACGCCGCCGCGGACGAGCAGGTCGCGGCTGTCGCGGATCGCGGCGGCGGGGAGGTTGTCGGTGCGTGTCCAGTGGACGACGTCGATGAGCGGGGCGCCGGCGTCGACCGTGTGCCAGACGGCGGTGATCCCGGCCGCGCGGGCGGCGGCGTCGCGCTCGCGGGCCGTTCCGGCGGCGAGGTAGGAGAGTTGGGGCCGGAATCCGTACCGGCGTCCGCCCGCACCGGTCACCAGCACCTCGGGCCGGTGCCTGCCGGGGCCGCCGGCCGCCGCGACCTCGACCCGGTGGCCGTCGCTCTCCGCGGCCCGCGCGTACCGCTCCCGGTACGCCTGGTGCGCGTCGCTCTCAATGCCGTGGTGCCGGCGGACCGGATTGTGGTGGGCGGCGATCCGGAGGCCGCCGCGTTCGTAGACGTACATCCATTCGGGCCGGTCCGGCCGGTTCTCCAGGCAGTCCGGGCAGTACAGGCCGCGCTGTTCGACGGGCCTGCGGTCGGCGAGCAGTTGCTGCCACAGGCCGGGGTGTGCGGGGTGTCCGAGGTCGTCACGGTCGAGGTCGAGAAGTGCGCCGATGCGGGAACAGAACACCGGGTTGCGTTGGGGGAGTTCACCGTCGAAATTGTCCATGGCATCTCATTTCTGCCATCAACCGCCGAGGTAACGGGCCTGGCCTACGGGCACCCCATGCCCCGTCGGCCGGGAAATCCAACGTGCCGGCCGCCGTCATCCTTCCGGATTTCCCCCACCTGCCGGGGATTGTCCGGAAACCGACCTTTGGCCGGACGCAGCGGGAACTCCCACCCCATCGGCAACACGGAACCGATTTCCCGCCCCAATGGTGAAAGGAATCGCCACGGACGCCTACTGGCGGCGGACAGGCCGGCAGCCCACCGGCTCAGCGGCCGTCGGACGGGGCACTGCGAAGCGTCTGCCTTGCACCGGCTCTCCCAGCCGGTACAGGCAGGGACCTTTGCCCCGCAATGGGCAAATCCCTGAGCTCTACCATGCCTCAAGGAACGGCGGAGTGGAGAAGGAAGCACGTCGCGGAGCCGCCCGCTGCGCCATCATGGCCGAGCGGATCCGCGTTGCCCACCGATTGAATTCGCGGACCCGGCGGCGCAACTACGGCGCCGCCGCGGCCCGTTCAGCGGCCCGACTGCACGTCGCTCAGCCGGCCAGGACCACCGTGCTCGTGGCGGCGGGGGCCGGTGCGGCGGGTGGCGCCTCCTCGGGGAGGCGGCGGTGCTCCTGGGGAGTGAGGCCGCGGACCCGTTTGAAGGCGGCGCTGAGGGCGAAGGCGTTGCTGTAGCCGACCCGGCGGGCCACCGAGGCGACGGTGTGCCCGGGGTCGCGGAGCAGGTCGGCGGCCAGGGCCAGCCGCCAGGTGGCCAGGTAGGCCATGGGCGGCTCGCCGACCAGCGCGGTGAAGCGGCGGGCCAGGCCGGCGCGGGAGACGCCGACCTCGGCGGCCAGCGCGGCCACCGTCCACGGGTGGGCCGGATCGTCGTGCATCAGCCTCAGGACGGGGCCGACGATCTGGTCGTGCTGGGCCCGGTACCAGGCCGGGGCACCGCTGTCCGGGGCGGCGAGCCAGCTGCGCAGCACACCGACGACAAGGAGGTCGAGCAGGCGGTCCAGGACCAGCTCCTGGCCGGGCTCGTCGCGGGTCAGTTCGGTGGTCAGCAGGCGGACCAGGGTGTCCTCGGTGGAGGCTGCGTCGGCCCCGGCCGGGCGGACCAGCAGGGTGGGCAGGTGGTCCAGCAGCCGCCGGCCGATCTCGTGTTCGGCCTGGTAGGTGCCGGAGAGCAGGACGGAGTAACTCTCGTCGCCGGGCCGGACCTCGCCCCAGGTGCGGAGGCCGAGGGCCATCGAGGCGGAGACGTCCGCGCCGTCGCGCGAGCAGGCCTGGCCGGGGCCGATCACCACCTGCACCGGGGTGTCCGGGGTGTCGGCGACGGTGTACGGCTCCGGTCCGCGCACGATCGCCACGTCGCCGGGGCGCAACCGCACCGGGGTGCCACCCTCCGGCACGATCCAGGCGTCCCCGCGGATCGCGGTGACCACCGACAGCGGCGCGCCGTCCTCGATCCGCAGGGACCACGGCGGGCTGAGGATCGAGCGGAGCAGGAACGCGCCCCGGGCTTTGGGCCCGTCGAGCAGGCCGGTGAGCGTATCCATGGGGTAATCCTAGACGCGTGGACATGGATTGACGCTGCGTCATTTGAGAGAGTCTTGAGCAGTCGGGCGGGCAGCGCCCGGCCGTCCGGTGGATGATCGGCAGAGCAGCTGCCGTCGGTGACGACGCGGGTGCGCAGCAGGGCCGCCGGCAACGACGCCGCGGCCGCAACGCCGCCGGCCGGAAAGAGGGATGAGCCCGATGGAACTGTCGCGTGTGATCGCGCTCGTGGCCGCCACGATCACCACCGGACTGAGCGCGGGGCTGTTCTACGCCTACGCGTGCTCGGTGATGCCGGGCCTGCGTGGGACGGAGGACCGGACGTTCATCGAGGTGATGCAGCGCATCAATGTGGCCATTCTCAACGGGTGGTTCCTGCTGGGTTTCGTCGGGGCGCTGGTGACCACGGCGGTGGCGGTGGCGTTGCACCTGCCGGCCGACGGGCACCGGATGCTGCCGACGGTGGTGGCGGCACTGGTCTTCTACGGGGCCTCGCTGGTGGTGACGCGGGTGATCAACATTCCGCTGAACGACGCGCTGGCCGCCGCCGGGGAGCCCGGGCGGATCGCGGACCCGGCGGCGGTGCGCGGCCGGTTCGAGGCGCGGTGGGTGCGGTGGAACGTGGCGCGGGCGCTGCTCTGCACGGCGGCGCTCGGGTGCCTGTGCTGGGCCCTGGTGCTGCACGGCAACGCGACGGGCTGAGCCCGCCCGGGCCAGTTCTTGCCGAATTGGTCCAGACCTATTGACGTTGTGTCAGGGGCGCTCCTACGCTTCCCTGCGATCGCGGTACGCGCCCCGGGGCACCCCCATGCCTGTCAGGGCCGCGACATCCGCGGTCGGGCTTCCCGCCGACCACCCCCACTGTCACTCGCCATGGCCCTCCCCCACACCGGCCCCGCACGGGGCCGCCCACCGGGCCATGGCCGGGAAGGGAGCACACGTCATGATCCGACGGACCGTACGGCTGCTGGGCGCCGCCCTGGCCCTCGCGCTCGCCGCACCGGTGAGCGCCGCCACCGCCGCGACCGGCTCACCCGCCACCGCACCCGGTACCACCGCGGCGGCCTCCGGGACCGCCGCCGAGACCACCACCACGGGCAGCACCTGCGCGGTGAAGTCCCGCCCCACCGGCAAGGTGCTGCAGGGCTACTGGGAGAACTGGGACGGTGCCGCCAACGGCGTCCACCCGCCGCTCGGCTGGATCCCGATCACCGACAACCGGATCGCCGCGCACGGGTACAACGTCGTCACCACGGCCTTCCCGGTGATCCTCTCCGACGGCACCGCACTCTGGCAGGACGGCATGGACAGCACCGTCAAGGTGCCCACCCCCGCCGAGGTGTGCCAGGCCAAGGCCGGCGGGCTCACCGTCCTGATGTCCATCGGCGGCGCCGCGGCCGGCATCGACCTCAGTTCCACCGCGGTCGCCGACCGCTTCGTGGCCACCATCGTGCCGATCCTCAAGGCCAACAACTTCGACGGCATCGACATCGACATCGAGACCGGCCTGGTCGGCAGCGGCAGCATCACCAGCCTCTCCCCCTCCCAGGCCAACCTGATCCGGATCATCGACGGCATCCTCGCCCGGATGCCGGCCGGCTTCGGCCTCACCATGGCCCCCGAGACCGCCTATGTCACCGGCGCCAGCATCGTCTACGGCTCCATCTGGGGCGCCTACCTGCCGGTCATCAAGAAGTACGCCGACAACGGCCGGCTCTGGTGGCTGAACATGCAGTACTACAACGGCAGCATGTACGGCTGCGCCGGCGACTCGTACTCCGCCGGGACCGTCCAGGGCTTCACCGCCCAGACCGACTGCCTCGACAAGGGCCTGACCGTCCAGGGCACCACCGTGAAGGTCCCCTACGACAAGCAGGTCCCCGGCCTGCCCGCCCAGCCCGGCGCGGGTGGCGGCTACATGACGACAGGTCAGGTGGCCCAGGCCTGGAACACCTACGGCAGCGGCTCCTCCGGCAAGCTCAAGGGCCTGATGACCTGGTCGCTGAACTGGGACGGCTCCAAGAACTGGACCTTCGGGAACAACGTCAAGTCGCTCCAGGGGCGTTGACCCCGGGGCAGACCCTGGGCAGATCCTGGGCACCCCCCGGAGCAGATCCTGGAACACCGCCCTCGAACACAACCCGAAGCCCCCGGCGGCGCTCAGCGCGTCGTCGGGGGCTTCGAGGACTTCAAGGACTTCGGGGGCGTCGAGGGCAGCGGGGGCGCCGAGGACTTCGGGGGCTTCGGGGGCTTCGGGGGCGTCGGGGGCTTGTTGCGCAGGGGGGCCAGTTCGCGGGCGAGGGTGGCCACGTCCAGCGCGATCCTCCGGGCGATCTCGCGAGGCCCCGCATCCGCGGGAAGCCCGCGGCTCCACGAGCGGGCGTGCGCCGGACCATCGTGCGCCATGTGGAAGTTGAGCCGCAGCGCCCCGCCCAGGTCGACCAGGCCGATCAGGAAGTGCGTGTCGGACAGGTCGATCGTCACCTCGTTGCCGATGCACGAACAGCCGACGAGATCGCCTATCTCCTCCTCCGCAAGGTACTTGGCGAGCGGGATCGCCCTGCCCTCCACACGGAACGGTCGCAGTGCGGGATTCACGGTGGCTGCCGCCCCTTCGCCGGGTCGTCGCTGTGCCCGCCATGATTCTAGACCCCACCCTTTCCGGCCAAGTCACCGGCACCCCACCGGACTTGGGCGACAGCACGAGGGGGCGCAGAGGGAGCACGGCGACGCGCAGGGGCGCGATCCGGCCCCGCAGCCGGGCGCCGGTTCAGCGCGAGGCGCGGGCGTGCAGGAGCAGGGCACGGATCAGCGCGGCGAGGCCCGCCGTGCAGAGTGCGGTGCGCAGCATGTTGGTGGCCACCCAGGTGGACTCGAACCGGGCCCGCACCGCGGCGAAGTCCGCGATCTGCGACGGGTCCCCGGCCTGGGCCAGTTCGTTGTTGAGCGGGATGTTGACGCCCATCGTGACGACCAGCGCGGCGACGTAGAGCAGGGTCGCGGCGCCGGTCCAGAGCGCGGCGGTGCGGCGCCCGGCGCGGTACTGGAGGTAGGCGGCGACTCCGGTGACCGCGAACGCGCCGACGAAGACCAGGCCGAAGAGTCCGTTCTCGATCGCCTTGTTGATGTTCTGCATGGCCGTGACGTACGTACGGTCGTCACCCTTGGCCAGGCCCGGCATGACGGACACGTCGAAGGCGAAGAAGAGACCGGCCATCAGGCCCATCGCCACCGTGGCGGTCGCGAGCAGCGGTCCGGCGGCCCGGCTGCGGCCGCCGGCCGCCGACGGGGCGGAGGTGGTGGCGGGCGTGCCGGCAGAGAGGGCGGGGGCGGTGGTCTGGTCGTGGCGCATCGGAGTTCCTTCGATCGGACGGTCGGCGGGGCAGGCGGGGCAGGGGGCCGACGCGGGCGGCCGGCCCGGTCAGCGGCGGTGCGGCGGTGCGGCGCCGGGGGGGGGGGGGGGGGGGGGGGGGGGGGGGGGGGGGGGGGGGGGGGGGGGGGGGGGGGGGGGGGGAGGGGGGTGGGGGGGGGGGGGGGGGGAGAAGAAGG
>NZ_JBVJCO010000044.1:33022-66192 GCF_055588525.1 Kitasatospora sp. NPDC041988 | reverse complement strand
GGGAGGGAGGATGCGTGTCTCACGCGTGCTTGCTGCCCCGTGAGGAGGGTTTCGGCTGGCCCTCCCCCCCCCCGGCCCCCCCGCCCCCCCCCGGCCCCGGGGCGGGGTGGGTCAGGCGTTCCACACGCCGGTGGCGGCCGCGGCGCGGGCGAACTCGGCGAAGTCCCTTGGTTCGCGGCCCAGCGCCCGCCGGACGCCGTTCGACAGGTGGGCGTTGCGGCCGTCGAGGATCAGCGTGAAGAGGTCCGCGAACTCGCCCGGCAGCCCGGCCACCGCCAGCACCGCACGGTACTCCTCCACGGTGACGGCTGTGAACCGAATCTGCCGCCCGGTCGCCGCCGACAGCTCGGCCGCGACGTCGGCGAAGGAGAGCAGACGCGGCCCGGTCAGCTCGTACACCTGGCTGTCGTGGCCGTCCTCCGTCAGCGCCGCCACCGCGACGTCGGCGATGTCGTCCGCGTCCACGAACGGCTCGACCGCGCCCCCGGTGGGCAGCGCCAACTCTCCGGACAGGACCGGCTCCAGGAAGAAGCTCTCGTCGAAATTCTGGTTGAACCAGGCGCAGCGCACCACGGTCCAGCCGGTACCGGCCCCGCGGACCGCCTCCTCGGCAGCGCGGGCGGCCTCCTCGCCCCGGCCCGACAGCAGGACGAGCCGTTCCACGCCGGTCTTCGCCGCCAGTCGGGAGAAGGCGCCGACCGCCTCGACCGCCCCCGGGAAGGCGAGGTCCGGGTAGTAGGAGAGGTACGCGGCCCGGACCCCCTCCAGGGCCGACCCCCAGGTGCTCTCGTCGTTCCAGTCGAACGGGACCGGGGCGGTGCGCGAGCCGACGCGCACCTCCTGGCCGCGGGCGGCCAGGCGCTCGGCCACACGCCGGCCGGTCTTGCCCGTCCCACCCGTCACCAGCACGAGCGGGCCGGCGGCACGGGAGGCGGGGCGCTGCTGCGTTTCCTGCGTGGTCTGCGTGGTCTGCTTGGTCTGCGTGTCATCCGTCATGGCAACCAGTCAATTCCAGTCCGGGCAGGCGGACCATAGCCGCCGAGCTCAGCTCCATACGCACGCGTCTACGTGGCTCGGGCTCCACGTGGTTCCGACTCTGCATGGCTCCGGCTCTGCATGGCTCCGGCGAGCCGGCCACGCCCGGTGGCACCGGCCGAGCGCCGTGGAGCAGGCCTTGAGCACCGCTCGACCGGGCGCCCCCGGCCGACTCCCCTCGGCCGGGCTCCCCTCGGCCGGGCGCCTCTCGGCAGCCCCCAGCCGGGCGCCCGGTCAGGACTGGTACTGGTACGGGGTCATGGTGGTCAGGACGGCGAAGCCCAGGCGTTCGAGGATCGGACGGCTCTGGTCGGAGGCGTCGACGCGGAGGTACTCGTAGCCGAGGTCGGCGGCGATCCGGGCGCGGTGGGCGACCAGCGCCCGGTAGACGCCACGCCCCCGCCAGTCGGCCAGGGTCCCGCCGCCCCAGAGGCCCGCGAAACCGGTGCCGGGGTGCAGCTCCATCCGGGCGGAGCTCACCGGGATCTCGCGGCCGTCCTGGTGGGCGACGGCGAGGTGGACGCGGAAGGTGTCCGGGCTCTCCGTGAGCTGGGCCAGGATCCGGCGGCCCAGCCGGGTGCCGTCGGTGCCGAAGGCCTGCTCGTGGACGGCGACGACCTGCGCCACGCCGGCCTCGTCGGTGACCTCGCGCAGCTCGATGCCGGCCGGTGCGTCCGTGGCCGCGGTGCGGCGGAGGAGGTCGGCGACATCGGCGACCATCAGGGTCTCGCCCTCCTCCGGGGTGAAGCCGGCGGCGGCCAGCCGGTCGGAGAGGTCGGCCGGCCGGTCGTGGGCGTACAGCGTCCACTCGAAGTCCTGGCCGAGTCCGGTGTAGTGGCGCACCTGATCGGCGATCGCGGCGTCGGCGCTCCCGGCGTCGAGGTCCGACCAGAGGATGCCGTTCCAGACGTTGTCGGGCCCGGTCTGGCGCACCACGTCCGCGGTGTGCTCGATCCGGGCGGCAGAGGTCTCGGGCTGGGCGCCGCGGCGCATCCGGGCGTCGAGGAGAGCGAGCAGCTTGTCATGATCAGAGTTCATGCGTGCACTTCACCATCCGCGGAACCTGCGGGGCAATCGGAATTCCGCAGGTGACGGGACGGGCGGCGGGACGGGCGGGCCAGGCGGGACGGGCGGGCCGCCGTCCCGCCCGGGCCCCTCGGCGGGCCGGGCGGGTCCGGTCACCGGCGCAACGTCGACGGCTTCAGCGACTCCGGCGGCCTGAGCGGCTTCAGCGGCGGGTGGCGGTCACCACGGTCGCGTCGAGGTCCTCGCACCAGGAGAGGGACGCGTCCAGCCCCGCCGAGCCGGCGACGGCGAGGGCCTCGGGGGCCTGGCGTTCGCTGGTCTCGAAGAGCAGCGAACCGCCGGGCGCCAGCCACTGCGGCGCCTCCCCGGCCACCCGGCGCAGCACGTCCAGGCCGTCCGCCCCGCCGTCCAGTGCCGGGCGCGCCTCGTGCACGCGGGCCTCCGCGGGCAGCAACTCGATGTCGGCGGTGGGCACGTAGGGGACGTTCGCCAGCAGCACGTCCACCCGACCGCGCAGGGCGACGGGCAGCGGCTCGAACAGGTCGCCCTGGAACACCTGGCCGCCGACGCCGGCCAGGTTCCGGCGAGCGCACCCGACGGCGGCCGCGTCGACGTCCGCCGCGTACACCTCGACCGGTCGGCCGACAGCGGCCGCCAGCGCGGCGGCCAGGGCGCCGCTGCCGCAGCAGAGGTCGACCACGAGCGCGCCCTCGGGCGTCAGCCCGGCGGCCGTCCGGACCAGGAACTCGCTGCGGCGCCGGGGCACGAAGACACCCGCGTCCACCGCCACCCGCAGGCCGCCGAACTCCGCCCAGCCGACCACGTGCTCCAGTGGGCGCCCCTCCGCACGGGAGCGGACCATCACCGCCAGCTCCGCCGGCGTGGCCGCGGCATCGAGCAGGATGCGCGCCTCGTCCTCGGCGAAGACGCACCCGGCCGCGCGCAGGCGGGCGGCCACGGACGAACGCAAAAGCGAAGAAGAGAAAACAGACAAAGGAGAAACCCCTCAAAGACCAGGCAGAAGAAACCATCCGCCAGGACTCCCCGAGGGACTGTCACCAGACCGGCACGGCACCGCTAGAGGTGCGGCACCACGCCATCACGGCCGTTCCCGGGGAGCACCCGCTCCGACACACCGGTAATGGGTCTCACCTCCCCGAGTCCGCAGTCACATTCGGCGCGGCCACCCTACCGCACCACCGGGCACCCTCGATTCCCGGCGCCGGGCCCGGCCGGGGTGGTATCCAGGAGCGATGACGACCTCCATCCCTTCCGGCAAGCCGCCCTTCGACGCCGTGCTGTGCGACATCGACGGGGTGATCCGCTTCTTCGACCACCGCGAGACCGCCCGCCTCGAACAGGCGGCAGGGCTGGCCGAGGGCGACACCGAGCGGGCGGCCTTCGCCCCGGGGATCGTGGAGCCGCTGGTGCGCGGCGCGCTCACCCGCGAGCAGTGGGCGCAGGCCCTCGCCGAGCGGCTCGCCGCCGACGGCGTCGCGGCGGGTCCGGCCGCCGAACTGGCCACGCTCTTCACCCGGCCGCCGGCCCGCGTGGACGCCGCCGTGGTCGACCTGCTCCGCCGGGCCCGGCAGCGCTGCACCGTCCTGCTCGTCAGCAACGCCACGGTGTGGCTGGACGAGGACCTGGCCGCGCTCGGGCTCGCCGACCTCGCCGACGGGGTGGTCAACAGCGCCCACGTGGGTGCGGCCAAGCCCGACCCGCAGATCTACCGGTTCGCCGCGGACCAGGCCCGGACCACCCCTGGCCGCTGCCTCTTCGTCGACGACCGGCCGGAGAACGTCGAGGCCGCCCACCGTCTCGGCATGACCGGGCTGCTCTACCGCGATCCCGCCGACCTGCGGCGGGCGCTCGCGCCCCTCATCGGTCCGGCACCCGCGCCCGACTCGCACTGACAGCACCCGGCGCCTTCGGCGGCTCCAGCGGGATGTGTTCGGGGTCCGGGCGCCGGGTCGGGTCGCCCCGGCTCCCGGCAGCACCGTCGTGGCGAACGGCGCGGCGTTCCGGGAACCGGGCGGCGCTACCGGGTGAGGACGGCCGTCATCCCACTCGCGGTGGGGAGGCCCAAGCCCGTTGTCCGTCTCGGCCGGGCGGTCGGGCGGTCCGGCGGTCCGGCGGTCCGGCGAGCCGGCGAGCCGAATCCATTCGGGGCCGAAGGCGGTGGCGGAGCCCTCAGGCCAGGTGCTCGGCGACCAGCTCGGCGAACTCGCCCGGGGTGACGATCCGGATCCCGAGCTCCTCGGCCTTGGCCCGCTTGGATCCGGCCTTCTCACCGGCGACCAGCAGCGTGGTCCGCTTGGACACCGAGGAGGAGGCCTTGCCGCCGGCCCGCTCGATCAGCTCGTTCACCGCGTTGCGGGACAGCTCGGCCAACGGCCCGGCCATCGTGCCGGTGACGACGACGCTCTGGCCGGCCAGCGCGGCCGCCACCCCGGTCTCCTCCTCCGCACCGGACCCGTCGGCGGTGACAGCGGCGGCGGGCGCGGTGACGGCCGTGCCGACACCCTGGGCCGCCAGCCGGTCCAACAGATCGGCCACGTCGGCCAGTTCGGCGACGATGACGGCCGCCTTCTCCACCCCGATGCCGTCCACTCCGGCCAGCGCCTCGGCGTCGGCGGCCCGGATCGCGGCCATGCTGCCGAAGTGCGCCGCGAGCCGGCGGGACATCGTCCGGCCGGTGCCTCGGATCCCGAGGGCGCAAAAGACCCGGTTCAGCGGCTGGGCGCGGGCGGTCTCGATCGCGGCGATCAGGTTGTCGGCGCTGGTGTCGCCCATCCGCTCCAGAGTGAGCAGCTGCTCGCGGGTGAGAGTGAACAGGTCGGCGAGGTCGGCGACCAGACCGGCCTCCACCAGCTGGACGGCACGGGTGCCGCCGAGCCCCTCGATGTCCAGCTGGTCGCGCCCGGCGGCGTAGATGATCGAGGCGACGGCCTGGCAGCCGCGGCCGCGCACGCAGCGCCACCGCTGCTCGGAGGTGTCGATGGCGTCGCCGCAGCGCGGGCAGGCCGCCGGGAAGGCGATCGGCTGCTCGGCGCCGGTCCGCTCGTCCACGAGCGGTGCCTCGACACGCGGGATGACGTCGCCCGCGCGGTAGACGAACACCTGGTCGCCGATCATCAGGCCGCGGCGCTCGATGTCGGCCGGGTTGTGCAGGGTGGCGTAGGTGACGGTGACGCCGTCGATCACCACCGGCTCCAGGACGGCCCGCGGCGCGATGATGCCCGTCCGGCCGACGTTCCACTCGACACCGAGCAGCCGGGTGACCTTGTGCTGCGCCTGGAGTTTGCGGGCGACCGCCCAGCGCGGGGCCCGGGAGCCGGAACCGGCGTCCTCCTGGTCGGCGACCGCGTCGGCCTTCACCACCACGCCGTCGATGCCGAACGGCAGCGCGGCGCGCAGGGCGGCGATCTCGTCGATCCGCTGCCGCACCTCGTCCAGCGTGGTGCAGCGCCGCGGACCGGCCGCGGTGCTCGCCGCGGTGTTGGCGCCCTGCCCGGCCAGGTGGGCCAGCAGCTCGCTGTGGTCGAGCCCGGGCAGGCCGACCGCCCCGTACGCGAAGAAGGTGAGCTCGACCCGGTACGGCCTGTCCTTGGCCCGCAGGGTGCCGGCGGCGCCGCTGCGCGGGTGGGCGAACGGGGTGGCGCCGTGCTCGGTGCGGACGGCATTGGCGTGCTCGAACTGCTCCTGGGTGAGCAGCACCTCGCCGCGCAGCTCGACGTCGAGCGGTTCGGCGAGCCGAGCGGGCAGGCCGAGGACGGCGTCGGCGGCGTGCGTGATGTCCTCCCCGGCGAGGCCGTCGCCGCGGGTCAGCACCTGGACCAGCCGGCCGGCCCGGTAGCGGGCGGCGACCGCGAGGCCGTCCAGCTTGGGCTCCACGCACCAGGCCGCGACCGGCCGGCCCAGCCGCCGCTCCAGCCCGGCCGCCCAGGACTCCAGCTCCTCGGCGGAGAAGACGTTGTCGAGCGAGAGCATCGGCACCGAGTGCGGCACGTCGCCGACCGCCGCGCCGCCCGCGACCTTGCCGGTCGGCGACTCCGGCAGCACCTCCTGCGGGTGCTCGGCCTCGTACGCCTCGATGGCGCGTACCAGGGCGTCGTACTCGTCGTCGCCGAGCGGGGTGGAGCCGTCGGCGTAGTACGCGGCGGCGGCGCGCACGGCGGTGGCGACGGCGTCGGCATAGACGTCCGGAGACGCCAGGGCAGCGGGAGAGGCCATGGTGGCTGCGTCCTTCATACCGACCATCATCGCGCCGGCCACTGACAATCGACCTGGAGTGCGAACCCTGGGCTCCGCCCGGCCGGCGGACCGGCCGGCCCCGGGATCGGCACTGGTCAGACGGCGGACGGGGCCGCCCTGCGGCAGGAGCCGACCTCGTCCTGGGCACCGGGCAGGGTAGCGGCCACCCCGAAAAACGGGACGAGCGGTTTGTCAGTGGAAAACCGGACGCGCTGTATGTTCATACCCTCCCTACGCCCGCCTGTCAGAGCTGCGCCCCGATGCCTTCCCCTCGGCGACCGGCTCCTCACCCGCGCCGCCGGCGGCGCGCGCGGCGGACACCTCGGCGGCCACCCGCGCGCCCCGTCCGGCATCCATCTCCAACGCGGCCAGCACGCCCGGCACCGCCACGGTGGGCATCACGTGCTGGAAGAGCGTGGCGACCCGCCGCTCAAGGTCCGCCCGGCCGGAGAGCTTCTGCGACTGGATCTGCACGCCCGTCCAGGCCGCCGTCACCAACCAGGCGGTGTCGGCCGGGACCACCTGCGGCAGCAGCTCACCCCGCTCCCGCGCCGCGATCAGCAGCTGTTCCAGCCGAGCGATCCACCCCGGGATCGCTCCCCCGCCCAGATCGCCGTGGACGTCCTGCCCCAGCGACAGCCGCGCGCCCGCGCTCAGCAGCGGATCGCGCGGCATCAGGTACGCGACCACCAGTCCGGTGTCCACGAACTCCTGGAGCTTGCAGGCCCGTTCGGGAATGGCATCCTCGACGAACTGCTCCTCCACCACGCCCTGCGCCAGCTCCCGCTTGGACGCGAAATGGAAGTAGACCGCACCCCTGGTCACGCCGGCCCGGGCCACCACCTCGCCGATGGTCGCCGCCTCGTAGCCGAACTCGTCGAAGACCGAAGCCGCTGCCTCCAGAATCAGCCGGCGCGTCCGCACCGCCCGCTCCTGCCGCACCACACGACCACCACCCGCCACAGCGATTGAACAAAACCAGACAGCCCGCATCTTAACTGCCGCGAAATCCCGGACCGCATGCGCTGTTTCGACCCCAAGCACCTCGTGATGAGGCTCCCACAAAACCAACCATGCGGTATATATTCCCGCTTCCCGTCGGCCGGTAGCCGCGCGCGGGGCGGTGGCCTAGGATCCGGTGCCACATATTGGTCTGAACCACTTCGGGTGGACGCGGACGGGGGACACCGATGGACGACGGCAGACGGCTGGCGGACGGGCGCCTGGAGGTCCGCTTCGACGGACTCGCACACGGCGTCACCGCGGCGACCTGGGGGCAACGGACGATCTGGGCGCCGATCACCTGGTACGCGCCCGACGACCACTACTTCAACATCGCGCTGCCCCTTGAGCTGCGTCACCCCGTTGAACCGGCGGCGTTCGGCACAGCGGTGCGGGCACTGCTGGAGCGGCACGAGTCGCTCCGCACCCTCTACCGCACGGGCCGAGACGGCACCCTCGAACAGGTACTGCGCGGGGCCGGCACGCTACCCGTCCGGTTGGTCACGGCCCAGGGCGGCGAGCCACCGGCCGCCGCGCTGGAGCGGATCACCGCACAGGACAAGGCGCTCCGCTTCGAGCTCCTCGCGCACACGGCTCAGATGGACGCGGCGCAGGCGGGCGCGGCGCACGAGGCCGCGGTGCCCCCGGGCTCGGCGCAAGCAGCCGCGGTTTACGCGGAGGTCCCAGCCGGGGACGGCCTCCCGGTCCGGGTCAGTGCCGTCCTGGTCGACGGGCTGGTCACCGCAGCCGTGCTGACCGTGGCGCACATCGCCGCCGACGGCACCGGCGCCCAGGTGGTCCGCGACGACCTGCGCCGCCTCCTCGCCCAACAGCGCCGCCGCCCGGGCACCCTGCCGCCGCCGGTCGCGGGCCGGCAGCCGAGGGAGCAGGCCGGCTACGAGGCGGGCCCGCAGGCGACCGCCCGGAGCGCGGCGGCCCTCGCCCTCTGGACGCGTCAACTGGCCGCGATTCCGGCCTCGCTCTGGCCGGAGGAGGCCGGCCCCGGGGAGGCCGAGCGGTGGTGGGAGGGCCAACTGGCCTGCCCCCGGCTGGACCTGGCGAGCCGGGCCGCCGCGGTGCGCACCGGCACCTCCGCCAGCGCGGTCGTCCTGGCCGCCGTCGGACTGGAGCTGGGCGCGCGCACGGGCGCCTCGGCGGTGCCGCTGAAGGTGATCCTGGGCAACCGGGTGAGCGAGGCCCAGCGGACCGCGGTCGGCGCCTTCGCCCAGAACGGGCTGGTCGTCCTCGGCGCGGCGGGTGAGTTCGATGAACTCGCCCGGCAGGCCTGGCGCTCCCAGCTGCAGACCTCCCGGCACGGTCACTACGACCCGGGCGCGCTGGCCGCGGCGGTGCTGGCGGAGGAGAAGCGGCGCGGCACCGCGATGGACCTCAACGCGCTCTTCAACGACCACCGGGAGCCGGAGCGCTCCCCGGACCGCTCCCCCGCGCCCGAGGCCGTGGCACTCACCGACCTGCCGGCCGGGCGGTTCGGGTGGCGGTCGCGGTGGGCCCGCCAGGACTGCAAGTTCTTCTTCGGCCTGGCGCACCGCGACGGCGAGGCGGTCGCCACCCTGTTGGTGGACACCCGGTTCGTACCGGCCGCCGAGGTGGAGCCCTTGCTGCGCGCCGTCGAGGCCCGGGTGATGGCCGCCGCCGCGGGCTGATCCCGTCCGGGGGCGCGAACGTCCCCGGCCCGCGCGCGGCGGACCGGGGACCTCGTCGGCCTGCTCAGCCCGCGACGGCACCCACCTCCGCGACCCCGTGCCCGGTCACCAGGTGCTCGGCGAGCGCGGCGAGGCTGCGCAGGAAGTCGCCGTCCCCGCCGAGGTCGAGGAAGACCTCGTAGCGTGTCTCCACCGCGTCCACCAGGCGCAGTTGGGCGAGCGAGCCGATGCCGAGGGCGACGAACGGCGTGTCGGCGGCGGCCACCAGCTCGGCGGCGGTCAGCTCGCCGTCACTGGCATCCGAGACGATCCCGGCGAGCGCGGCCAGCAGAGCGCCTGCGCGGGCGACGGTCGGGTGGTCGGCGTACGGGACGTCGGCGTACGGGACGTCGGCGTACGGGTGGTCGGTGTACGGGTGGTCGGTGTTCGGGTGGTCCGTCACAACTGCTCCTTCACGGCTTCGGCGATCTCGGCCACGGTCGGGGTGTCGAAGAAGACGTCGAGGTCGACGTCCACGCCGAAGGACTTACGGATCCGGGCGCCGATCTGGATGAACATCAGCGAGTGGGCGCCGAGGTCGAAGAGGTCCTCGTCCGCGGCGATGTCCGGGATGCCGAGCACCTCGGAGCAGATCGCACCGAGCTCGGCCGCGATCGCGTCCAGGCCGCTCTCCGCGGGCGGCTGCACCGCGACCGGGTCCGGGGCGCTCTCCGTGGGTGGCTGCACCGCGACCGGTTCGACGGCGGCGGCCGTGGGCAGGGCACGGCGATCGAGCTTGCCGTTGGGTGTCAGCGGCATCGCCGCCAGCGGCACGAACAGCTGCGGCACCATGAAGCCGGGCAGCGTCCGCCGCAGGTGTTCGCGCAGCCCGGCCGGGGCCGGCAGCTCCCTGGCGGACGGGTCGGCCACCAGATAGCCGACCAGGCGCGGCTCACCGGCGGCGTCCCGGTCGACGGTGACGGCGGCCTCGGCGACGGCCGGATGCTCCAGCAGCCGGGCCTCGATCTCACCGAGCTCGATCCGGTGGCCGCGGATCTTCACCTGGTGGTCGATCCGGCCGAGGAAGTCGAGCTCGCCCCCGGCCGTCCAGGCGGCCAGGTCCCCGGTCCGGTAGAGCCGGGAGCCGGGCGGGCCGAACGGGTCCTCGACGAAGCGTTCGGCGGTCAGCTCGGGCCGGCCCAGGTAGCCGTGGGCGACCCCGTCGCCGCCCAGGTACAGCTCGCCGGCAACTCCGACGGGCAGTGGGCGGCGGCTCGGGTCGAGCACGTAGGCACGGGTGTTGGCGATGGGACGGCCGATGGCGACCTGCTCCGGCTCGGCGGGGATCTCGGCGCAGGTGGACCAGATGGTGGTCTCGGTGGGCCCGTAGACGTTGAGCAGCCGCGCGGTCCGCGCCCGCAGCTCGCGGGCGAGCGGCAGCGGCAGCGCCTCGCCGCCGACCAGCCCGGTGGCGGCACCGAGCCCGTGGACGGCATCGAGCCCCGGGCCTTCCGTGCCGGTCAGGAGTACCCGCCAGCCGGAGGGGGTGGCCTGGACGTGGCTGACGGCCTCACGGCGGATCAGCGCGTTGAGGCCCGGGCCGTCCAGGGCGAGCCCGTCCGGCGCGAGGACCAGCCGGCCGCCGGTGATCAGCGGCAGGTAGAGCTCCAGCCCGGAGATGTCGAAGGAGAGCGAGGTGAGGCCCAGCCAGACGTCGTCCGGGCCGGAGCCGAGCCGGTCGGCGAAGGAGGTGAGCAGGTTGACCAGCGCCCGGTGCCCGACCGCCACGCCCTTGGGCAGGCCGGTCGATCCGGAGGTGTAGAGGACGTAGGCACGGTCCTGCGGGCCGGGCGCGGTGGCCGGCCCGGCCGCGGTTCTCGGGCCGGAGGGCTCGTCCAGCCGCAGCACCACGGGGGCGGCGGCCGCGACCTCGGCGCCCGGTTCGCCGTCGGCGAGCAGCAGGGCGGCGTCGGAGTCGGCGAGGACGAAGGCCAGCCGGTCGGCGGGGTAGCCGGGGTCGAGCGGCAGGTAGCCGGCGCCGGTGCGGAGGACGGCGAGCAGGGCGACCGGGAGGCGCGAGGTGCGGTCCAGGTGGAGCGCGACCAAGGAGCCGGGGCCGATGCCGAGGGCGGCCAGCCGGCCCGCCAGTTCGACGGACTGCTCCTTCAGTTCGCGGTAGCGGAGGGTGGCGTCGGCGGCGGTGACGGCGGCCGCCTCCGGGGTCGCCGCAGCCTGCGCGTCGAACAGGTCGACCACGGTGCGGTCCGCCGGGTACGGGCGGGCGGTGTCGTTCCAGGCCTCGGTGACGAGGTGGTGCTCGGCGGCGTCGAGCACCGGCAGCGCGTCCAGGGCGGTGGCCGGTTCGGCGATCGCCGCGGTGAGCAGGGTGTCGAAGTGGGTGGCGATGCGCCGGGCCGACTCGGGGGCGAGGACGGCCGGGTCGTACTGGAGGCTGAGCAGGCACCCGTCGGGGGCGTCGACCACCTGGAGGTGCAGGGTGTTGCGTGCGGTGCCGTTGAAGAGCATCCAGTCGACGCGGGTCTCGGCGTCGGTGAAGACGGGCTCGCCGGTGCGGCGCCGGTAGCCGAAGGAGACCGGGGTGAGGCCGACCCGCGGGGTGAGTCCGCCGACCGCGGCGCCGAACGGCACGGTGCGGAACCGGTACAGCTCACGCAGGCCGGCCCGGACGGCGGTGGCGAACTCGGCGAAGCTGGGCGCCGCTTCGCCGACGGGCGGCGCGTGGTGCGGCAGCTCGTTGACGAATAGGCCGATGGCGCCCGCCAGTTCGGGTGTACGGGTGGACAGTGGCAGAGCCACCGGGGTGTCGGTGTTGCCGTAACGGCGCAGCAGCGCGTGCACGGCGGTGAGCAGGAATTCGAAGGTGGTCACCCCGCAGGCGCGGGCGGCCGCGCCGAGGGTGACGGGGTCGAGCGCTCGGGTCACGGCCTCGCCGGGGCCGGCGCCGTGGGCGGTGCGGCGGACACCGGGCAGGAGCACGTCGGCAGAGTCGGCCCAGCGCGGGCCGAACCAGTCGGCGGCCTCCCGGACCAGCGTCGCGTCGGGGGCCGGCGCGACCGGGTGACCGCGCTCCGGAACGCCGTGCTCCGGCGCGCCGGCCGGGGCGCCCGCCACCAGGGCGTTGTAGGCGGCGGCCAGGTCGGTGACCAGGACGTCCTTGGAGATGCCGTCGAACACGGCGTGATGGGCAACGACCAGCAGATCGGCGCGCCCGTCAGGGCCGTGGAACAGGGTGAACCGGGCCAGCGGTCCGGCGTCCAGGGCGAACGGCCGGGCGGTCTCCTCGGCGATCAGCTTGGCCAGGCTGTCCGGTCCATCCACGGCCGTGTCGGTCTCGGTGACGGTGAACCCGGCCTCGGCGGGCCGGAGTTCGAGCGTGCCGTCGTGCTCGACCAGAACCGCACGCAGCGCCGGGTGCCGCTCTGCCACCGCGCCGCAGGCGGCGACCAGGGCCGCGGTGTCCACCCGGTCGAAGGTGATCCGCAGCGGCATGTGGAAGCCGGTACGGGCGGCGCCGAGACGCTCGGTGAGCCAGACACCCTGCTGCGCGGGAGACGCGGAAGGCGAGGGAGACGCAGGTGCCGCAGGTGAGCCAGGTGTGGCAGGTATGGCGGTTGTGGCGCGGGCGGAGGGTGCGGCGGGGACGGCAGAGCCCGCGTCCGCGGGCGGCTTCGGTTCCAGGGCGTGGTGGCTGCGGTCAGGCATCGACAACTCGCTTCAGGGGTCGGGAGTGCCACGGAGTGGGGGACGCGAGCGGCGCGCCCCGGCAGGCGCGGGTGGGCGAATGACGCCGGAGGGCGGGGCCGTCGGCTACTACTTGGCCGTGCGACGGCCGGGTCAGGCCGGAGCGACGAGCAGCTCGCGCACGGCGCGCTTGAGCGGCTTGCCGCCCTCGTTGCGCGGAAGTGCGTCCAGGACGGTGATCCGAGTGGGGATCTCGTGGGCCGCCAGCCGGCCGGCGAGGAAGGAGCGGAGGGCCGGCGGGTCGAAGTCGGCACCGGGAACCGGGACGACGGCCGCACCCACGCTCATCCCGAGCACCGGGTGCGGGAGGCCGACCACCGCCACCTCGGCGACCGCCGGGTGCTCCAGCGCGGCCGCCTCGACCTGGAGCGTGGAGACCTTGTACGCACCGGACTTGATGACGTCCGACTCGCGGTCCACCAGGTGCAGGTACCCGTCCTCGTCGAGGAATCCGACATCGCCCATCCGCACCCAGCCGGTCCGGAACACCGCCGCGCTCGCCTCGGCGTCGCGGTAGTACGCGCGCTGGGCCCCGGGGGACCTCAGGTGGACGTCGCCGGTCTCCCCGGCCGGCAGCGGGAGGCCGTCGGGCCCCGCCACCATGACGCTGCCGCGGGCGGCCAGGCCGAGCGCGGTCGGGCGCGCCGGGTCGTAGACCATCGCGGTCTGCGCGGGCGCGGCCTCGGTGGAGGTGTAGTAGTTGACCACGGTGGCACGGGGGAAGGCCCGGGTGAGCGCGGTCGCCACGGTGGGCGGCAGCGCGGCCGCGGTCGAGCCCAGCAGCCGGACCGAGGAGAGGTCGAAGCGGTTCTGGACCCCGGCGTTGAGCAGTTCGGCGGCCATCGCCGGGACGACGAAGACGCTGCCGACCTTGCGCTGCTCGATCAGCCGGGCGAACCGGCCCGGGGTGAAGCGGGTGGCGACCAGGGCCGCCGGGTGGGCGTCCAGGGCGTTGACCAGCATGGTCTGCCCGGCGTTGGTGCCGACCGCGAACGAGTGCAGGAACTCCTCGGAGTGGGTGAGCGGCCGGTGCCGGGCGGTCGGCCGGGTGCCGTGCACGACGTTGCCGTGGGCGGCGAGAACGCCCTTGGGCCGGCCGGTGGTGCCCGAGGTGTAGAGCACCTGGGCCGGCGCCTCCGGTCCGACCTGCGGCAGCGGGCCGGCATCGGTCACCCCTGCGGTCGGGTCCTCGGCTTCGGCGGCGAGCTCGGCCGGGGTGGTGGCCCACCACGGTCCGCCGGGGACGGCGGCGGCCGGGCCGGCGATCAGGCCGGAGGCCTCGCAGTGGCCCAGCACGTAGGCGACCGCCTCGGCCGGCTGCCGGTCCGAGACCGGCACGGCGACGGCGCCCACCCGGGTCACCGCGCAGTAGTGGACGGCGTAGTCCGGCCAGTCGCGCAGGCCGAAGAGCAGACCCACCCGGTCGCCGGGCCTGATGCCCCGCCGGACCAGGGCAACGGCCACCGAGGTCGAGCGTTCCTGCCACTGGGCAAAGGTCAGCCGCTGCCCGTCGTCGGTGCTGATCGCCGTCCGCTCGGGCTGCGCCGCCGCCCTGAGCTCCAACAGGCCGTGGACGGTGCGGCCCAGTGCCCGTACAGGTGGCCCGGACGACTCGGCGGCGTTTGCGGTCCCGCCAACGGCGGCTCTGCGCATGGAACTTGACACTCTCCCCGTTCCCCTTCAGGCCAGCCCCGAACACCTCTCCCTGGGGCATTGGTCCAGACCTGGCTGAGAGATTGGCATAGACCATCTATGCGGTCAAGGATTCACGACGATCTTCCACCGGAGCCCGCACAGCTCGGCGCCGCTCGCCGCCGGCCGCTCGACGGCTTCACTGCCGCCGCCACCCGACGTGCGACCTCCTCAACCAGATGGTTGTGGAGCAGGGCGCGGAGGCGTAGCGTTGTCCTCAACCAATCGGTTGAGCAATAGCAGAG
Organism: Kitasatospora sp. NPDC041988; assembly: GCF_055588525.1. Lineage (NCBI taxonomy): Bacteria > Bacillati > Actinomycetota > Actinomycetes > Kitasatosporales > Streptomycetaceae > Kitasatospora > Kitasatospora sp. NPDC041988. The sequence continues at coordinate 51,533 of NZ_JBVJCO010000044.1, read as the reverse complement.
GTGCATGGTGGCCGTCGACCAGCTGTCCCGGGCGTTCGTCGCCCTCGCCGACCCGACCAGGCGCGACATCGTCGCCCGCCTCTCGGTGCGGGACGCCACCGTCGGCGAGCTGGCCGAGTCCTACGCGATGTCGATGCAGGCCGTCTCCAAGCACCTCAAGGTGCTGGAGGAGGCCGGACTGGTGAGCCGCAGCCGTGACGCCCAGCGCCGGCCGTGCCACCTGGAGCCGCAGGTGTTCGACCTTATGACGACCTGGATCGAGCGGTACCGGCAGCAGGCCGAGGAGCGGTTCCGCCGCCTGGACGCCGTCCTCGCGGAGCTGGACGGCGAGGCCGCCGGCGCCCCGGACGCCGAAGGAGCGACAACGCCCAGCACGAAGCCTTCCGAGCAGAGTCAGAGCCAAGGAGTACCGTCATGACCTCCCAGCACCGCAACGAAACCCGGATCGAGGCGGACCCGGCACTGCCCACCATCCGGATCACCCGCGAGTTCGACGCACCGCCCGAGCGCGTCTTCCGCGCCTGGACCGATCCCGATCTGGTCGCCCGGTGGCTCGGACCCAAGGACCTCGTCATGAAGATCGACGTCTGGGACGCCCGTACCGGTGGCTGCTACCGCTACTCGGCGCTGGCCGAGGGCGCGGTGATCGCCTCCTTCTACGGTTCGTTCCACGAAGTCCGGCCGAGCAGCCGGCTCGTGCAGACCTTCACCTACGAGGGCGTCCCGGACGGCGTCTCACTGGAGACCATGGTCTTCGAGCCTGCCGGGGCGGGACGCACCCGGATCACTTCGCTCTCCGTGGTCGACACCCTCGCGGCCCGCGACGCGATCATGGCCAGCGGAATGGACCGCGGTGTGATCGAGGGCTACGAACAGCTGGACGACCTCCTCGCCGCCGGCTGACCGGGCCCGCCCCGGCTGACCAGCCTCAGGAGAGCACCGCGACCGCCTCGACCTCGACCAGCTGATCGTTGTACCCGAGCACCGACACGCCCAACAGCGTGCTCGGGACGTCGTGGCTCCCCAGATACGAGCGGTAGACCTCCCACACCTTCACCAGGTCGCTCCGGCTGGAGGAGGCGACGTACACCGTGGTCCGGACCAGGTCGGTGAGCGCGGCGCCCTCGCCCTCCAGGACGGTTATCAGGTTCCGCATGACCTGGTGGGTCTGGCCCTCGTAGTCGCCGACCGCCACCGTCCGCCCCTCGGCGTCGAGCGGGCAGGAGCCGGCCAGCCAGAGCGAGCGGACCGGGGCGTCGACGGCCGAGCCGTAGGCGTAGTCGACGGCCTGTGTCAGCCGGTGGTTGCGGATCAGCCGGACGGCACTGCCCATGGCGCGCTCCGAGGGTCGAACGGGTGTTTACGCCTCATCGTTGATCGCCCATGAGTGCCCGTCAAACCATTTACCGACGCCCGCCGTACGGTTTCCGGGCGGCCGTGCGCCCGATTCACCGTTGCGGGTGATGGCGGGCCGGGCCACCGGGCCGGGATCCTGGTACTCCACCGCTACCAGGGGGTTTGCCATGGTGTTCCCACCCTCGGGCCGGAGTGTCGGTCGCCGCCGGATGCTGGGGCTGGCGCTGGGCGCGGGCCTCGCCCCGGCCCTGGCCGCCGGCGCCGCGCCCGCCACAGCCACGCCCGCGTCGACCGGCTCGACCGGCTCGACCGGCTCGACCGCACGCAACGACCAGACCGGGCCCGAGAGCTGGGGCCTTCTGGCCGCCTCGGCGGCCGCCGCACAGCTCGGAGTGCCCTACGCCTGGGGCGGCGGCGACCGGCTGGGCGCGAGCATCGGCTTCTGCGACGAGGAGAACGGCTACCTGAACGGCCAGTGCCTCGGCGAGAGCACGGTCGGATTCGACTGCAGCGGGCTCTCGCTGTACTGCTGGTACCGGGCCAGCGGCGGCGCGGTGGAGCTCGCCCACTACACCGTCGCCCAGTATCACCGCTCCGCCCCGGTGGCACAGGCCGACCTGCTCCCCGGCGACCTGCTGTTCTTCTCCCGCCCGGACGCCCCGCTGCACCACGTCGGCGTCTACGCGGGCGACGGCGCGATGATCCACGCCGAACACACCGGCACCCTCGTCGCCCGTCTCCCGGGTGTGTTCGAAGACCCGCACTGGTCCGGCGAGTTCGCGGGCGCCCGCCGCCCGCTGCCACTCGGCGGACGGGCCTGACCGACCCACCCGACCGACCGGCCCTGGCCTGGCCAGGCCTGGCCTGGCCGTCAGGGCGTACCGGGAAGCCCCTGGTGGACGCGGCGCAGCAGGCCGTGCAGGACGCGGCGCTCCCCGGGTTCGAGCGGCGCGAGGATCCCGTCCTGGACGGCGCGCGCCTCGGCGTCCAGTTCGGCCAGGACGGTCCGGCCGGCCTCGGTGATGCTGACCGATACGCGCCGCCGGTCGGCCGTGTCGCGGATCCTCTCGACGTAGCCGGCGCCGGCCAGCTGGTCGGCGACCTTGGCCATGTCGCTGGCGTCCACACCGAGCCGGCGGACCAGGTCGCGCTGGGCGTGCGGCCCGAAGTCGGACAGCGCGGCGAGCACCGCCATGTCCCAGAGCCGCAGGCCGCGCTGCGACAGCCGCTCGGCGAGGCGACCGCGGGCGGTCTTGCCGGTCAGGGAGAGCAGGTAGGTGGTGAGGTCCAACAGCGAGGGCGGAGTGGACCACTCGGTGGTCCCGGCAGTGGTCCCGGCGGTCTCGGTGCTCGCGGCGCTCTCGGAGGTCATGGCAGAAGTCTATGGTGCGGCCCTATAGTGGGTGAGCACCCATGAATTTTCCGTGAGCCCATCGCCCCCAGGAGCCCGTCGTGGACGCCCTGTACAACCGCCTGCTCGTCTCCCGCTTCGCCGAGTGCTTCGAGTTCTACCAGGCGGTCCTGCCGCCACTGACCGGCGCCACCCTGGTCAAGGGCTCGCCGGAGGGCCCCTACGCCAACTGGGACCTCGCGGACCAGGCCGTACTGGCCCTGTACGACCGCGCGCTGATGGCCGTCACCCTGGGCACCGCCGGGCTCCCCGCCGAGCCGCCGTCCGTCCAGGACGCCACCATGCTGGTCCTCCGGGTGGACGACGTGGACGAGGCACTCGCCCTCTGCCTGCGCAGCGGCGGCATGCTCGCCGCCGTCGCCACGGACCGCCCCGAGTGGGGGCCCAACCTGCGCAGCGCCCACCTCCGCGACCCCGACGGCCGCCTGATCGAGCTGCAGTCCTACTGACCGTCGTCCGCTCACCCGCAGCCGGCCCCGACTGCGCACTCCAGGCGTCGACCGGATCGACGGCCGCCCCGTTCCGACGGCACTCACGCCCGCCTCGCCGCGGCCCGACGGTCCGGCCGCCGAGGTACCCGGGCTCCGGCCACGGCCCCCGGACGACCTGCCCAGCCGTCCGGGGAGCCGGTCGATCCGCCGGCCTCAGCTGTGGAACACCTGGAGTTCGCGGACGGCGTCGTTGAAGTCCGCCCCGAGGTGGCCGGCGGGCAGGCCGACGGTCTCGACGTCGCCGAGCGGGGAGGTGAGGGTGACGGCGTTGCAGTTGTTGTAGCCCTTCATCGAGGAGACGCTCAGCGCCACGTCGATGAAATTGACGAGGTGGTAGCCGGTGGCGTCGCAGGCGCCGGCGTCGCCGTAGAAGGATTAGATGACGCCCCCGCGTAGTCGACGTCCTGGTACTCCTCCAGGAGCAGCCAGCGGTCCGCCGGCCCGCGCGCGGCTCCCGCGCGCCCGAGGCCCTCGGCGCGGGCCAGGGCATCGGCCCGGGAGTCCTCCGAGCAGCCCTGGCCGAGCAGCGGGGAGCGCCCGTCGGCTCCGGGGACGTGGCCGACGACCGCCGCGCAGTAGCGCGCGTCCGGGACGGGCAGCGGGCGCAGCGCGGCGGGCGCGGCAGGGGCCGCGACGGCGGCGCCGGCCAGGGCGAGGCAGGCGGTGAGGGCGGGGAGGAGCAGGCGGCGGGTGAAGCGCGCGAGGGTCAAGCGCACGGGGTACCTCCGGTAGGGGTCCGAGGTGGGGACGCGGCGGCCGTGGGCCGGGCCGCCGGGCCCATTCGAACGGCGGGTGCGCCGGCCCGCGGACCGACACACCGCGCACCCCCGCTAGTCGTATGTGTACGACTGGGTGGCTCGGCCCCGTTCAGGCGTGGGCGTCGGCTGGCTCCCACAACTCGGCGCTGCACGCGTCCACCAAGGCGCCGATCCGGGCCAGCGCCTCGCCGGCGGGCATCGGGTCGAGCCGGCGACCGTCGCGCAGCCGCAGCGCCACCCGCTCGTCGACCGCCTCCCTGGCGCCGATGACCGCCTGGTACGGGACCAGCCGGGCCTCGCGGATCCTGGCACCCAGGCTGCCGTGCTCGGGCCCGGCGACCTCGGCCCGCAGGCCCTGGTCGAGGCACCGCTGCCGCAGCCGCTCGGCCTGCGGCAGCTCGTCCTCGGAGACGGGCAGCAGGACGAGCTGGGTGGGCGCGAGCCAGGCCGGGAACGCGCCGCCGTACAGTTCGATCAGGTGGGCGACCACCCGCTCCACGCTGCCGATCACGCTGCGATGGACCATCACCGGCCGGTGCTTGGCGCCGTCCGCGCCGATGTAGTGCAGGCCGAACCGCTCCGGCTGGTGGAAGTCGATCTGCACGGTGGAGAGGGTGGACTCGCGCCCGGCGCCGTCGGCGATCTGGATGTCGATCTTCGGCCCGTAGAACGCCGCCTCGCCCTCCACGGCCTCGAACGGCACCCCGGACCGCTCCAGCACATCGGTCAGCAGCGCGGTGGCCCGCTCCCAGAGCGCCGGGTCGGCCACGTACTTGCCGCCCTCGCCGGGCAGCGAGAGGCGGTGGCGGACCGGGCGAATGCCGAGCGCGCTGTGCGCCTCGCGGATCAGCTCCAGCGCGGCGACCGCCTCGTCGGCGGCCTGCTCGGGGGTGCAGAAGATGTGCGCGTCGTTCAGCTGGATTGCCCGCACCCGGGTGAGGCCGCCGAGCACCCCGGACAGCTCGGCGCGGTACATGCCTCCCAACTCGGCCATCCGCAGGGGGAGTTCCCGGTAGCTGCGGGCCCGGGAGCGGTAGATCAGCGCATGGTGCGGACAGAGGCTGGGCCGCAGGACGACCTGCTCGGAGCCGAGGTCCATCGGCGGGAACATGTCCTCGCGGTAGTGCGACCAGTGGCCGGAGATCTCGTACAGCTCGCGTTTGCCCAGCGCCGGGGAGTACACGTGGCGGTAGCCGGCCCGCCGTTCGCGCCCGCGGATGAACTCCTCCAGGGTGTGCCGGACGGCGGCGCCGTCGGGCAGCCAGTACGGCAGGCCGGCGCCCATCAGCGGGTCGGTGTCGAACAGGTCGAGTTCACGGCCGAGTCGGCGGTGGTCGTGCATGGTGGCGGTCTCCACTCGTGGGGTGTCTGCGGAACGGCGGTTCCGCGGATCTGCGGGCGAGTGGACCGGGTACGACAAAGCCCCGGGGCACTCGCCCCGGGGCTTTGTACTGGCTCAGCAGTCAGCGCGCCGGGACTCTCTCCGGCGTCGTCGTCTGGACGGCTGCAGCGCGCTTCATGTGCCCCACGGTAGCAGGCCGTCGGCGCGCCCGGCGATCGTTTTCCGGGGCATCGCCCGGGCTCTCAGTACAGGACGACGCAACCGCGCCCGCCCAGGGCGGCGAGCAGCCGGGGCGACGGCGTGACGTCGTTCCACCGCAGGTCGAGCTTCTCCAAGGCGGGCAGCGCGGCCGGCTCGGCGAGCCATTCCGGCAGTGCGGTGAGCCGGTTGCCGCGCAGGTCGAGCCGGCGCAGCCGCGGTAGTCCGGCGAGCACCGGCGGGACTTCGGCGAAGGCGTTCTCCCGCAGTTCGAGTTCGCGCAGGCAGGTCAGCCGGGCGACGGAGGCCGGCAGCTCGGTCAACGCGTTGCCGCGCAGCCAGAGTTCGCGCAGTGCGCCCAGGCGGCCGAGCGTGTCGGGCAGCGCGGTCAGCCGGTTCTGTTGTGCCCGCAGCTCGACCAGGCCGCTCATCTCGCCGAGGGTGTCCGGGAGTTCGGTGAGACGGTTCTCGCCGACGTTGAGATAGCGCAGCGTGGTGAGCCGGCCGAGCGCGTCCGGCAGGCGGGTGAGCGCGTTGTCGTGCAGGTACAGGAAGTCTGCCAGGCCGCCGAGTTCGCCGAGCTCCTCCGGGACGTCGGTGAGCGCGTTGTGCCCGAGGTCGAGAGTGCGCAGCCGGCGCAGGCGGCCGATCGCGGGCGGCAGTTCGGTCAGGCCGGTCTCGGCGAGGATGAGCACCGTCAGGTCGGTCCGGTCCCAGACGGTCTCGGGCACCGCGTCGAGCCGCCGGCGCCAGAAATTGAGGGTCACGTCGGTCATCCGGGCATTCTCCCCCAGCCGGCGGCCGTCCACCGCCCGAGGCCTCACGGTCCGGCGGCGTGGAGCTGGAGCAGGCCCGGGGCCTGCCGTCAACGCCCGCCGGCTGACGAGCGGGCATGCACGACGGGTTCAGGCACCGAGCAGGTCGTGCTGGGCCCGGGTCACGGAGTTGACCGCGACGAGGAGGCAGAGCATGCCGACCACGGTGGCGGCCAGACCGGGTAGGCCGAGATAGCGGATCAGCGGTGTGCCACCGGAGTTGGGGACGGCGGCGCCGGTGGCGAGCGCCACCACACCCGGGCCGGTGAACAGCAGCCACAGGGCGACGAGCAGTCCGGCGGGCGCACGGCCGGAACGGCCGGTGTACGTCGCACGCGAGATGTCGGCGACCACCAGCGGGCCGAGGACGTAGCTGCCGAGCGGGATGAACCAGGCCCCGACCGCCCAGCCGCGGGACCACTGCGGGTCGGCGCCGGGCAGGATGTCGAGGTTTGCCCGGGCGCGGTGCACCCAGACCAGGAAGCTGATGGCTGACACGGGCTGGACGATCACCAGGACGGCGATCGCGATCAGGGCGCCGACGGTGGGGGGCGCACTGAGCCCGCCATCGCCTCCCGCGAAGAGACTCCAGATCAGAAACGCCGCGGCAGCGAGGACGAGGGCGAGTGACAGCACGATGGCCACGGATATGCCACGTGCCAGGCCGCTGACCCGGCGCGGTGTCAGGGGGCGTGCGCCGACACCGACCGAATACACCGCGGCGGCGGGCTGCGGGGCTCCGCAGTGGCCGCAGAACGCCGAGTAGGCAGGCGCAGGCCGACCACAGGTCACGCAGATCATTGGATTCGTCCCCCGGTACGCTGTCGCCCGATGCGACGGTTGCGGAGCATACACGGGGGAGCACGGCCTCATCGGAAATCGCGCCTCTACCGCCCGGTAGGCGGCCACCTTGGCGGCGGCCGGGAACGGTCCCGCCGGGCCCGTGTCCAGCGGGGTGTCCCGGCGGCGGGCGGCGAGCGCGGCGACGGCCAGGCCCCGGGAGCAACCCCGGCGCAGCAGACGGCACGACGCCGGGACCCGCCCGCCGGATTCGGCGCGCAGGCCCCCGGCGTCGGCCGGAGCACCGGGGCGGCGTCACATGTTGATCATGTGCCCGGCCAGCCCGTGGATCGCCTCCTTGACCGCCTCGCCCAGGGTCGGGTGGGCGTGGACGTTGCGGGCGACCTCGTGCACGGTGAGGTCCCACTGCTGGGCCAGGGTGAGCTCGGGCAGCAGCTCGGTGACCTCGGGGCCGATCAGGTGGGCGCCGAGCAGCTCACCGTACTTGCCGTCGCTGATCACCTTGACGAAGCCGACCGGGTGGCCGAGGCCGTGCGCCTTGCCGTTGGCGGTGAACGGGAACTTGGAGACCTTGACGTCGTAGCCCAGGTCGCGGGCCTGCGCCTCGGTGTAGCCGAAGCTGGCGATCTGCGGCTGGCAGTAGGTGGCGCGCGGGATCATCGCGAAGTCGAGCTCCATGGTCTCCGCCCCGCCGATGGTCTCGGCGGCGATGACGCCCATCGACTCGGCCGCGTGGGCCAGCATCAGCTTGGCCGTGACGTCGCCGATCGCGAAGATGTGCTCGACGTTGGTGCGGCCCCGGCCGTCGACCGCGATCGCGCCGCGCTCGGTGAGCTTCACCCCGGTGTTCTCCAGGCCGTAGCCGTTGACGCGCGGCGCGAAGCCGATCGCCTGGAGCACCTTGTCGGCCTCCAGTACCTCCTGCTGCCCGTTGCGGGTGACGGTGACCTTCACCTTGGCGGCCGGGTCCTTGTCGTCGATGGCGTCGACCCGGGTGGAGGTGAGCACCTCGATGCCGAGCTTGCGGTACTGCTTGGCCAGCTCGGCCGAGACCTCGGCGTCCTCCAGCGGCACCATCCGGTCGAGGAACTCGACGATGGTGACCTTCACGCCGTAGTTGTGCAGCACGTACGCGAACTCGACGCCGATCGCGCCGGCGCCCGCGATGATGATGCTCGCGGGCAGTTCCTCGGTGAGGATCTGCTCCTCGTAGGTGACCACGCGGTCGCTGAGGCTGGTGCCGGGCAGCAGCCGGGTGGTGGCACCGGCGGCGATGATGCAGTGGTCGAAGGTGACGAGCTCGAAGCCGCCGCCGGTCAGCGCGACCTGGAGGGTGCGGTCGTCGACGAAGGTGCCCCGGCCGTCGTACTCGGTGATGCCGTTCTTCTTCATCAGGTAGTGGACGCCCTTGACCCGGCCGTCGGCGACGGTGCGGCTGCGCTTGAACGCCGCGCCGAAGTCGAAGCGGACCTCGCCCTCGACCTCGATGCCGAAGGTCTTGGCCTCCTTGGTGAAGATGTGCGCCAGCTCGGCGTTGCGCAGCAGCGCCTTCGACGGGATACAGCCGACGTTCAGGCAGACCCCGCCCCAGTACTTGGCCTCGATGACGGCCGTGCGCAGGCCCAGCTGGGTCGCGCGGACGGCGGCCGTGTAGCCGCCGGGGCCCGCGCCGAGGACGACGACGTCGTAGTGCGTGCTGCTCATGGTGCTGACTCCTCCGAGGGTGTCACGGTGACGTGATCTAGGCGCCATGGTGTCAGGACCCCGCCCGGCGCACCCATCGGACCCCGGCCGAACGCCGTCCGGCCGGGTGCCGGCGGCCCCGCCCCGGGGTCCGCCGGCCCGCCTGGCCCCGGTTTGTCAGGATTCGACCTCGTGTGCGTGGCCCTCCTGAAGGCCGCCGCCGCTGCCGGCCTGGCCGTCGGTGTGCTGCGGCGGCACCGGGGCGTGCAGGGAGGAGAGGTCCCAGGCGTAGGTGCCCACGGAGTCGGCGATGACGTCGATGTTGGCGTCGAAGGCCGTCATGTCCAGGTTGTCGAGGTTGTCGCAGGCCTGGTGGTAGCACTTGTCGAAGGCCACCCCGGCGGTTCCGCCGTACCGTGCCGCCTGGGCGGCGGACTTGATGACCTCGGCTCCGGTGTCCGTGCCCCCGGCCGGGATCCCGGCGTCGATGAACGGGCCGTAGTCGGAGCGGCCGGTGAAGTCGGTGCCCTCGTGCGGGAGTCCGCGCCGGTCGAGGTAGTCGGTGATGCGCCGTTCCAGCTGCGCCGAGCCGTCCGGGCCGGGGCCGGAGCCGACGTGGTCGGAGTCGTCGCCGTCGTAGACGAACTGGGCGGAGTTGGGAGAGGCGATCATGTCGAAGTTCAGGTAGAGCCTGATCTTCTTCTTCTCGGCCTCGGGCAGCGCGTCCACGTAGGCCTCGGAGCCCTTGAGGCCGAACTCCTCGGCGGACCACCAGGCGAACCGGACCTTGTTCTTGACCTGCCGCCCGCCGAGGTTCTTCGCGACCTCCAGGATGCCCGCCGTGCCGGAGCCGTTGTCGTTGATGCCCGGGCCGGCCACCACGGAGTCGAGGTGGGCGCCGACGACCACGGTGTTGTTCTCGTCGCCGCCGCGGGTCTCGGCGAGGACGTTCCAGGTCTTCCGCTTCTCCATGAGCGTGCGGATGTCCAGGTCGACGGTGACCGCACCGGTGGCGGCCTTGGCGGCCAGCGCCTCGCCGGCGGCCTTGCCGATGCCGCCGGTCGGCACCCGGCCCGCCGCCGGGTCGCCGAGGGTGCCGTTGAGGTCGCCCTCGGTGTTGTTGTAGACGATCACGCCGACGGCGCCCGCGTCCGCCGCCGTGGCCTGCTTGACGGCGAAGCTGCAGCCGCCGCGCCTGATCAGCGCGATCCTGCCGGTGTACGTGCCGGCCGCGTAGTCGCCCGCCTCGCAGCCGGTGGTGTCGTCCACCGGGACGACGGCCAGCTGGGCGGTCAGCCCGGCGGCCGGGCCGCCTGCCGAGTACGTCATGGCCTTCACCGGCACCTCCTCGGCCTGCGGTGACACCACGGACAGCCGCTCCGACAGGGCCTGGAAGAACGTGTACTCGAACTCCTGCTTCGACACCTTCAGCCCGGCCCGGCGGGCCTGCTCGTAGACGTAGCGGGCCGACTCGTCGTGGCCGCGCGCGCCGGCCACCCGGTTGCCGCCGTTGCGGTCGGCGATCCGCTGGAGCGCCCGGAGGGTGTCGTAGGCGTCATCGGCGCTGCTGTCCTCGACGAGCTTCGCGGCCAGCTTCGCGCCCTTGCGCGCCGGGTCCGGGTCGGCCGCCGCACTCCCGGCGCCGACCAGGAGCAGCGGCGTCACCAGGCCCGCGACCGCGAGTGCGGCGCCCGCGGCCCGCCGGGCGGCGGCGGCCGTGGGGAGGGAAGAGGCGGTCAGGCGACGGGTCCGAGCGTTCAAGGCGAGTCCTTCCGACAGTCCGTGGGACTCTCGATTTGACATGCTCGGCGTCACCTTGCCAACCCTGCCGCGCGAGCTGACCGGATGCGGACATCCGGTGGCGCGGTGATGCTGGAGGGGTGGGGCCGTCTCATCCAGGAGTGTGACCGCATGTCCATGATGGAGAAGCTCAAGCAGATGCTGAAGGGCCACGAGGAGCAGGCCGACAAGGCCGTCGACAAGGCGGGCGACGCCGTCGACGAACGGACTCAGGGCGAGTACAGCGGCCAGGTCGACACGGGGCAGGAGAAGCTCAAGGACCAGTTCCGCGACCAGCCTCCCCAGTAGGCCCGCCGGCCCGGACCGGCCGCCCCCGCGAGCCCGCGGAGGGCCGGACGCTGCTTTCCCCCCAGCCGGTGCCCCGGTGCGGTACGTGCGATCGCGCGTACCGCACCGGGGTACCGCGCGTTCGGGAGCGGCACGGCACCTTCACGGGCGGCCCGACGGCCCCCGAGCAGCGGGACTTTGCATAGTCATCACCATTGACGCGCCCGCGGAAAGCCCTGACGAGAGGACAGCCGCCGTGTCGATCCCCCGCGTCCGGACCACTCCCCTGCCCGGCGTCGGCGTCCAGTACGACCTGACCACCCGAGAACAACGGCACCTGTCGGTCATCGCGCCGCCCGCGCCTGCGGAGGACGAGACGGTCAACGGGCTGCCGCGCTGAGCCCTGCCCGGGGCGGATCAGCCGGTCTGGTCCGTCCCGGGTTGCCTCCCGGGCTCCGTCGCCGGCTCCGCCCGGGCGCCGCAGTTCTCGCAGGGCTCCGGGCCGGGCCGTTCACGCAGCCGCCCGCACTCCTCGCACACCCGGTCCAGCCAGCAGGCCGGTTCACCGCCTTCGTCCATGCCGCCGATTCTGCCCCGTGCCGCCGTGCGCCGTGCGCCGAGGAGTGCGGGGGCGGGTCTGCGGGCAGGCTGGCGGGCGACCGGGCCGCGAGTAGACACTGTCTACGCGAGCCTGGTAGACAGTGCCCATGAACGATCAGGACACGGGCCTACGCGCCCGGCTGGTGGCCGCCGGCGTCGAACTCGTCACCCGCGAGGGCGTCCACGCACTCACCCTGCGCGAGATCGCCCGCCAGGCCGGCGTCTCGCACGGCGCGCCCCGCCGCCACTTCGCGACCCACGTCGAGCTGCTCTCGGCCATCGCGCGGCACGGGTTCGAGGAGCTGAGCGCCGCGCTCGCCGCCGCCGACGCCACCGCAGGGGACGCCCCCCGCGCCCGGCTCGCCGCGATCTCCCGCGGCTACCTCGAATACGCCGCCGCCAACCCCGGCATGTTCGACCTGATGTTCCGTCACGACCTCCTGGAGGGCAGCGGGGCAGCCCTGCGGAAGACCACACTGCCGCTGTTCGAGACCTTCACCCGGCTGGTCGCCGAGGTGCGGCCGCCCTCCGGCGCCCAGTCCGCGGCCGTCGCCGCCGCGCTCTGGGCCAACCTGCACGGCCTCGCCCAGCTGCGGGCCTGGGGCAGCCTTCAGCTCGCCACCGGCTCCGACGACCTCGGCCCGCTGCTGACCACGGCCCTCGCCGCCCACCTCGGGCCGGAGCCGCGGTGAACCCCGCCGCACAGCAACGCCTGACCCTCGCCGGGAGCATCACCGGCGCCGCCATCGTCGCCCTCGACGGCACGGTGCTCACCGTCGCCCAGCCCAGCATGCAGCGCGACCTGCACGCCTCCTTCGCCGCGGTGCAGTGGACCAGCACCGCCTACCTCATCGCGGTGGCGAGCCTGCTGGTCTTCGCCGGCCGGCTCGGCGACCGCTACGGACACCAACGGGTTTTCGCCATCGGCGTGCTGGGCTTCGCCGCGGCCTCGGCCGGGATCGCCCTGGCGCCCGGCATCGGCTGGATCATCGGCCTGCGCACAGCCCAGGGGGCGGCCGGAGCACTGCTGCAACCGGCCACCCTGGGCATGCTGCGCGCCGCCTACCCCGCCGACCGGCTCGCCATGCCGATCGCCCTGCGCACCAGCGCGATCGGGCTGGCGGCCGCGGCCGGCCCACTGGTCGGCGGCGCCCTCACCGCCCAACTCGGCTGGCAGGCCGTCTTCCTCCTCACTGTCGCACCCGCCGCGGCCGCCGGCCTGCCGGCCCTGCTCGTGCGGCTGCCGCAGCCGCCCGGCGACCGCGCCGCCGGCCTCGACCTGCCCGGCGCGGCACTGCTCGCGGCGGCGCTGGTCTGCCTGGTGCACACCCTGGTCGGCGTCCCCGAGCACGGGTGGACGGTGACCACCGCACTCACACTGCCCGCCGCCGTACTGCTCGCCGCCGCCTTCGTCCGGCACGAACGGCGCACGGCACGCCCGTTGCTGCCGCCGCACGTCCTGGGATCGGCCACGGCCGGCGCCGCGCTCGGGGTGCTGCTGGCGGCATCGGCGGCGATCTTCGGCACGCTGTTCCTCGGGACGTACTTCCTGCAGGACGTCCTCGCCCTGGACCCGTTCCAGAGTGCCCTGCGGGCGCTGCCGCTCGCCGTGACCATGGTGCTCGCCGCCCCCGCCTCCGCCGTCCTGCTGCGCCGTCACGGCGCGCGCCGCACGGTCGCGTCGGGCATGGCGCTCATCGCGGCCGGCGTGCTGCTGGCCTCCCGCTTCGACCACTCCTCGGGCACGGTCGCGATCGGCGGCGCCTTCCTGCTGCTGGGCACCGGGTTCGGGACGGTGATGGTCACCGCCACCGCCGTCATCGTCCGCGACGCCTCGGTGGCCGACGCGGGTGTGGCGGGAGGCCTCCAGCAGACCGCGATGAACATCGGGCCGACCCTGGGCGTGGCCGCCGCAACCACCCTGTCCACAGGACGACCCCTGACGGAGGCCATGGGCCCGGCGCTGCTGGCCCTCGCCGGCATCGCGGCCGCGGGCGTCGTCCTGGCCGGCCGACTGCCGGGCCCGGCGAAGGGAGCGGGAGTACCGGTGGCCGAGGCCTGATGGTGCTTTGTCCCAGACCCCGCACAACGCATGACAAAGCAACTACCAAGGGCTGTCCCGTCATTGATCTTCCGGCCGCGGAACGCGACCGCCCTTGTCCTTCCCAGCCGAGGCATCCGCGGGCTCGACGCCGCGTGCTCCTACCGGACTCCCACCCGGTCGAAGGGCTGATCCGCGTCCACCGCCGCCACCTCCGCGCCCCGCCGCCGCCGCCGGCCGATCAGCAGCCGCATCAGCCCCAGCTGCGCGAGGGCACCGACCGTCATGCCGGCCCAGAGGCCGTGCACGCCGAGCGGGCCGGAGAGGACGGCGCCGGCGGCGAGCTGGAGGGTGAGGCCGAGCACAACGGCGGCGACCAGGCGGCGGCCGGCGCCGGTGGCCTGGTGGACGCCGCCGAGGGCGACCACCAGGGCGTACGGGAGCAGGTAGAGGCCCGCCATCCGCAGGAAGCCGACGGACTGGGCGGCGACCGCCGGGTCGTCGGTGAACAGGGCGGTGACCGGGCCGGCAAGCGTCGCGCAGAGGACGGCCGCGCCCGCACCGAGGCCGCCGGCCAGGCGGGCGGTGTCCCGGCCGAGGGTGTGCAGCGCGGCGGTGTCGCCCGCGCCGGTGAGCCGGGCGGCTTCGATGGCGGCGGCCTGCCGGACGGCGTAGAACGCCATGGTGACGACCAACAGGACGCGGTACCCGACGCCGTAACCCGCGACCGCCGGGACGCCGAAAGCGGCGACCAGGCCGAGCTGCGCGGTGCCGACGCCCATCCGGGCGGTGAAGTCGAGCCCGAACGGGGCCCCTGCCGCGAGGATCCGGCGGGCGCTCGGACCCGTCCCGCCGCACGGGGCGGACAGCCGGCGACGGCGCCGGAGCAGCACCGTCACGGCGAGGGCGACGGCGCGCGAGGCGGTCAGGGCGAGGGCCCCGCCGGTCACACCGAGCGCCGGGAGAGGGCCGGGGCCGAGGATCAGCAGCGGGTCGAGGACGAGCAGCAGGGCGTTGGAGAGCAGCGCGATCCGCATCGGGGTGCGGGTGTCACCGCTGCCCTTGAAGAGTTCGTCGGCGACGCGCTGCGCGAAGAAGAGCCCGAACGCGGGGAAGGCCACCGCGAACCAGTCCGCGGCGAGCCCGGCGGCCGGACCCTCCAGGAAGGCGGCCGCGATCTCCTCCCGGAGCAGGAAGCCGGGCACCGCCAGGGCGAGGCTGCCGGCGGCGCAGAGCCGCCAGGCGGCCCGGGCGGTGCGGCCGGCGGTCGCCGGGTCGTTGGCGCCGAGGGCGTGCGAGAGGCGGACGGTGGTGCCGGAGGAGACCACCAGGACGAGGCCGAGCAGCAGGTTCTCCACGGTGCCCGCGAGGGTGACGGCGGCGACGGCGGCTCCGCCGAGGCCGGCCACCCAGACGGTGCCGATGACCGAGGCGATCACCCCGGAGAGCAGTTCGCCGTAGACCGGCCCGGCCAACGCGATCAGCCTCGGCAGATGTCCTCGCATGGTGTCCCCCGTCGTTCCGGCCTGTCTGCGGCCTGCTGCTGTTGCCTGCTGCTGTTGCCCGTTGCCTGTTGCCTGTTGCCTCGATTAGAGGCACTGGCATCTCGAATAGAGATACCTCGAATAGATACACATCGGCAAGAGGTAGCATGGCGCACGGACAGAGCGCGCGACGACGGAAGGGCTTCAACTGTGCTGACCCTCGCGATCCTCGGCTTCCTGCACGACGAAGCGCTGCACGGCTACGAGTTGAAGTCCCGGATCACCGCACTGACCGGCCATGTCCGGCCGGTCAGCGACGGAGCGCTCTACCCCGCCATCGCCCGGCTGGAGAAGGCCGGACTGCTGGCGCGCCGCACCGAGCCGGGCAGCGGCGCCGTACCGCGCCAGGTGCTGGAGCTGACCGCCCAGGGCCGCACCGAGCTGGAGCGCCGGCTGGCCGACCCGGCCGAGGCCGAGATCTCCGACCAGATCCGCTTCTTCACCGTCGCGGCCTTCCTCGACCGCCTCACCGATCCGGCCCGGCAGGCCGCGGTGCTGCGGCGCCGGCTGGCGTTCCTGGAGGCGCCGAGCAGCTTCTTCTACGACGCCGACGGCCGACCGGTCGCCGCCGAGCAGGAGCCGAATCCGTTCCGGCGCGGCATGCTGCTGGTCGCGCGCGCCTCCGGAGCGGCCGAGCGGGCCTGGCTGGCCGAGACCATCGCCGAGCTGGAGCGCGGCCGGGCGTCCTGAGCCACTGGGCAGGGCGTCCGAACCGTGCGTGGAACGGACGTCCGAACCGCGCGCGGAACGGGCGTCCCGACCATCCCGAGCAGGGCCTTCCGGGCCGCGCCGGACAGGTCGTACACCAGGGCGAATCGCCGCCTCCGGGCGGGGCGCAACAGGCGCGCACCGTGGCTATGATGATCCGCCTCACACCACGGCACACCGCCGCGGGGTGGACCGTACGCGCCGGGCTCTGCCCGCTCCCCTGGAGGCCGCCGTGCCTGTTGCCGACACCGAAACCGCCCGACCGCCGCGTCTGACCCGGGACGGCATCCCCGGCTGGTTCTTCAAAGTCGACCAGGAGGCCTTCGGGCACTTCCTCACCGCCCAGAGCGAGGCGGGCCGCACCGGCGACCTCCTCGAACTGGGCACCTACCTCGGCCGCAGCGCCGTCCTGCTCGGCGACCACCTCCGGCCGGACGAACAGCTGACCGTCTGCGACCTGTTCGACTCCGAGGCGGGCGACGCCGACAACGCCGCCGAGATGGTGATGTCCTACCGCAAGACCCTCACCCGGACCGCCTTCGAATCCAACTACCTGGCGTTCCACAGCCGGCTGCCGGTGATCGTGCAGGCACCCACCTCGGTGCTGGCCGACGGCCGGATCCCGGCCGGCAGCTGCCGCTTCGTCCACATCGACGCCTCCCACCTCTACGAGCACGTGGCCGGGGACATCGCGGTCGCCCGGGCGGCGCTGGCCGAGGACGGGCTGGTCGCGCTCGACGACTACCGCTCGGAGCACACCCCCGGCGTCTCGGCGGCGGTCTGGCAGGCGGTCTTCACCGGCGGGCTGCGGCCGGTCCTGCTCACCCCGATGAAGTTCTACGGGACGTGGGGGGACGCCGAGGCCGCGCAGCAGGTGCTGCTCACCCGGGACTGGCGGGCCGAGGGCTACACGGTGGACGAGGACACCATCGCGGGAGCGCGGGTGGTGCGGCTGAACTACGCGGTGAAGCCGGACTCGTCGCAGCCGCGCCGCTCGGCCCCGCGGCGGCTCGCCCTGGACCTGCTGCCGCCGGTCGCCACCCGCGCGGCCCGGCAGGTGCTGCGGGCGGTGCGCAGCCGGCGGGCGGTGCGGCAGGTCCGGGCGGCCGGCTGAGCAGGCCTGTGGGCGGTCACCCTGTTGCGGTCAGGCCGGTCCGGGCGTCGGGTCCGGTCCGGGCGCAGGGCGCGGGGGCCGTGTGCGGGTCGGTCAGGGGCGTGGGCGGGTCGGTACGCTGGCGCGATGCGCCGAACGACCTCCACTCCGCCCGCCCGGCCGGCCCGCAGGGAGCCGTGCGGATGAGCGCCTTCGTCCCGCCCGAGCCGCCGGCCTTCGCCTCCGCCTCGCCGCGTGAGCGGGTGGCACGGCTGGTCACCGAGGTGGTGGCGCCCGCCAATCTGGTCATCGGTCTGCTGCTGCTCGTCGGCGCGCACAGCACCGTCGGCTGGTCGGGGGCGGGCTGGGGTCTGCTGGCGGCCCTGTTCTGCGGGGTGGTGCCGATCGGCCTGATCGCCCTCGGGGTGCGGCGCGGTGCGCTGACGGACAAACACATCCGGGTCCGCCGCCAGCGGGTGGTTCCGATGGCCACGAGTCTGCTGTCGGTCGTGGCGGGGCTGGTGCTGCTCCGCGTCCTGCACGCCCCGGCGGACGTCGGCGCGCTGGTCGTCGCGATGCTTGCCGGCCTGCTGTCGGCGCTGGCGGTGACGCTCTGGTGGCAGATCTCGCTGCACAACGCGGTGGCCGGGGGCACGGCGATGATCCTGGCGCTGGTCTTCGGCCCGGCCGTGCTGCCCGCGGCGGCGGCCCTGCCGGTGGCGGTGGGCTGGTCGCGGCTGGTGTTGAAGGCCCACACGCCGGCGCAGGTGCTCGCCGGAACGGCGCTCGGCGGCGTCTGCGCGCTCGTCTTCACACTGTTGCGCTGAGCCGTGCGCCCCGTCGGGCCGCTCTGGTCAGGAGCGGGCGTGGGTAGGGGCACCGCGTCGGGGCCGGTCCGGGCGTGGAGGTGCGGCGTTGGAGCCATGGTCGTTGGGTGCGTCACCGTTCGAACCGTCGGCGGTCGAACCGTCCGCGGTCGAGGCGTCCTCGTTCGAACCGTCGGCGGTCGAGTCACCGGCGTCCGCGCCGTTGGCGTTGCCGGACGCGGAGCAGCTGGTCGAGGCCCTGCTCGGTCTCGCCGTGCCCTTCGAGGACGTGAACGGACTGCTCGCCGCGCGCCGGCGGCTGGCCCGGGACCAGGGGATGCGCGCCGAGTTCGACGCGGCCCTGCGCACCCAGGTGGCGGCGATCGGCACGGTCGGGCGGACATCCGGACTCTGGGGCGGCTGGCCGAAGGGGTCCGACGGCACCGACTACCTCGCGACGCTCCTGCTCGTGGCGCTCGCCCCGTACACCCGGGCATACCACCAGGCCCTCGGGATCGGGCCGGAGGTGACCCGGGCGACCCTCTCCGACCTCGGCCGGCACCTCGCACTGAACCGTGGGCGGGGCCGGTCCGGCGGCCTGGCCAACCCCTCCTGGCTGACGCTGCACTTCCGGGGCGAGCTGTACCAGCTCGGCCGGCTCCAGTTCCAGCGCAAGCGGCTCACCGGGCCGGGGGGGGGGGGGGGGGGGGGGGGGGGGGGGGGGGGCTGGGGGGGGGGGGGGGGGGGCGCCCCAAAATCAGGGGCGTTAGCCCCCCAGGATAGTGACCGAGAAATCA
>NZ_JBVJCO010000044.1:31779-33012 GCF_055588525.1 Kitasatospora sp. NPDC041988 | reverse complement strand
CCCCCCCCCCCCCCCCCCCCCCCCCCCCCCCCCCCCCCCCCCCCCCCCCACCCCAACCCCCCCCCCCCCCCCCCCCCCCCCCCCCCCGCGACCGAGGCCTTCGGCCCCTGGTGCCTCGAACTGCACATCCCCGCCCACTGCGGGCCGCTCACTCCCGGGGCCTGCGACCGCGCGCTCGCCCGGGCCCGCGGCTTCTTCGCCCGGCACTTCCCGACCGAGCCGTACCCGGTGGTGTGCGTCTTCTCCTGGCTGCTGGACCCTCAGCTCGGCCGCTACCTGCCCGCCGACTCCAACATCCTCCGGTTCCAGCGGCGGTTCGCGCCGCTGTGCCGGCTCGGCGAACCCGAGGACGACAATCCGCTCCGCCATGTGTTCGGCGACGCCGACCGTCCGCTGGATGCGCTGCCGCGCGACACCCTTCTCCAGCGCATCCTGGTCGACCACCTGCGCACGGGCGGCCACTGGTACGTGGCAGGCGGGTGGCTGGCGCTCTGAGCCCGCCGCCGTGGACCCGACGGATCGTCACAACAAGGCGTGGTTCCGCAGATCCCCGATGGTACGGCCGGCGGTACATGCCGTCAGCCGTACCATGACGACGGCACGGATCATCGTGCTCTGCAGGAGCCGACGACGCTTCTGCTCACCGCCCTCGCCGACGCCCCGCGCCACGGCTATGCCCTGATCGCCGAGGTCGCCGAGATCTCCGGCGGCCGGGTCAGCCTCCGCCCCCGGCACGCTCTACGGCACCCTCGACCGCCTCCAGCACGCCGGCCTGATCCGGGTCGACCGCGAGGAGGTCGTCGACGGACGGCTCCGGCGGTCCGGCGTACCTTCGCCCTGACCGATGCCCGACGCGAGCTCTCGCCACCGAGGCCGAACGCCTCCACACCGCCGCTCTGGAGGCCAAGCGCCGCCTGGGCACCGCCCCGCACCCCGCCCCGCGGGAGGAATGGCGTGATCGAACCGACGGACCGGCAGAATCCTTTCGCTGTCCGGGCCCTGGAGCGGGCGCTCGCGCTCCACCCCTCCGACTCGCCCGCGAGCGAGCCCGGGAGATCGCCGACACCGCCGCCCTGGCCTCGGCCGGTGCCGGCCGGTGGGCCGCCGCACGCAGGCTCCGGCCGCGCGGGGGGGGGGGGGGGGGAAGGGACCACGGGGGGGAGAACCCGGGGGGGGGGGGGGGGGGGGGGGGGGATGGGGGGGGGTGGTGTGGTGGTTTTCTCTGCCACCAGG
>NZ_JBVJCO010000044.1:0-31769 GCF_055588525.1 Kitasatospora sp. NPDC041988 | reverse complement strand
CTTTTCTCTCTCTTTTCCGCCTTGCTCTCCCCCTATACCCACCCCCCCCCCCCCCTTCTTCTTTTTGCCACCTCCCCACCTTGGGTACGCCCCCGGGGGGGGGGCCCCCCCCCCCCCCCGCCACCGGGTTTTCGTATGCCGTTCCTATCAATAGACGGCGTATCACTCGCACGGGGGAACTTCCTTTAAAGATTTGCCCACGGAACATTAAAGGTCGCATAGTGAGAACGCCTCAGTTGGCCCTAGGAATGGCCAAGTTAAGGCAAAGTCACACCCTTGCGCATGAGGAGAAGACCTTGCTTCACGGAAACCCGGCATCGGGCTACGGACAGCGGCTCCGCGAGGAGATCGCGGCCCCGGGGGCGACCCCGCTCATCGGCGTCTACGACATGTACTCGGCCTCCATCGCGGCCGAGCACTACCACGGCATGTTCGTCTCCGGATTCGGCTTCGCCGCGTCCTACTACGGCCTGCCCGACATCGGATTCATCGCCTGGCCGGACATGGTGGCCTTCGTCGAGCGGCTGCGCGGCGCCTTTCCGCAGCACCACCTGCTGGTCGACATCGACGACGGCTACGTCGATCCCGAGGTGGCCTGCCACGTGGTTCGCAGGCTGGAGCGGACCGGCGCCTCCGGCGTCATCCTGGAGGACCAGAAGCGCCCGCGCCGCTGCGGCCACGCCGACGGCAAACAGGTGCTGCCGCTGGAGGAGTACCTGGAGAAGCTGAACCAGGTGCTCGCCAACCGCACCGACCTGGTGGTCGTGGCGCGGACGGACGCCACGGAGGAGACGGACATCCTGCGGCGCGCGGAGGCCCTCGCCGAGACCGAGGCGGACGTCGTCCTGGTGGACGGGGTGCGCAGCGAGGAGTGGATCCGGCGGATCCGCAAGGTCGTGGGCGACAAGCCGCTGCTCTTCAACCAAATCGCCGGCGGCAAGTCCCCGCGGCTGTCACTGTCGGAGCTGGCCGGCCTCGGGGTGGACGTCGCGATCTACAGCACGCCCTGTCTGTTCGCGGCGCACCGGGCGATGGACGAGGCGCTGGCGGGGCTGAAGGTGGCCGACGGCCGGCTGCCGGCCCCGACCGGGGAGAGCCGCCAGGTCGGCGTCCGCGAGTCCACCGAGCTACTGGAGCGCAACATCGCCAATCCGCGCGTACGCGAGGCGGTGCGAGCGTGACGTCCGCCCGACGCGGTGCGGCGCGGCGCACTCCGGTCCTGCGTGGTGCGGTCCTGCGCATTCCGGTCCTGCGCGGTGCGGTACGGCACGGATCGGTCCTGCGCGGATCGGTCCTGCGCGGTGCTGTGCCGCCGCGGACGGCAGCCCGGCGGCGGGTGGCCCTCGCCGGGCTGGCCGGGGCGTGGGCGGTGTTCGGCGCCGTCGCCTCACCGGCGGCAGCGGAGGGCAGTCTGATCACGGTGGTCGACAACTCGCACGCGGACTCGCTGGTCCGGGCGGACTCGCTGGTGGAGGTCGACCGGACGGCCAACGTCCAGACCGGGAAGGGCACCGCGGGCAGCGACCACGACGGTGCCGGCGTGCTGGTCGGCGATCTACTGGGGGTCGAGCCGCCCGGCCCGGCCCAGGGGAGCAGCGGATGAGCGGTCGGCTTCAGCACCGGACTCCCCCGCCATCGCCGTCCGGGGCAGCACAGCCGGTGGGGGCCGAGCGGGCACGGTCAGGGCGGTGGCCGCGCAGACTCGACCCGTACATGGCGGCGTTGGTGGGCACCGTCCTGTTCGCCACGCTGCTGCCGGCCACCGGCCGGGCCGCCCGGGTGGCGGAGCAGGCCTGCGACCTCGCGGTCGCGCTGCTCTTCTTCCTCTACGGCGCCCGGCTCTCCGCCCGCGAGACGCTGGCCGGGCTGCGCCACGGCCGGCTGCACGGGCTGGTGCTCGCCTGCACCTTCGTCCTCTTCCCCCTGCTCGGGCTTGCCACCACCGCGCTGACGCCCGCTCCGCTCACCGGGCCGTTGCAGACCGGGGTGCTGTTCCTCTGCCTTGTCCCGTCGACGGTGCAGTCCTCGGTCGCGCTCACCGGCGCCGCCCGGGGCAATGTGCCGGCCGCGATCTGTGCGGGAACCTACTCCAGTCTGGCCGGCCTGGTCCTGACACCGCTGCTGGCCGCCTGGCTGCTGGGTGCGCACGCTGCCCTCTCCCCCGACGGCCTGGCCCGGATCGGCCTGCAACTCCTGGCGCCCTTCCTCTCGGGCCAGTTGCTGCAGCCGCGTCTCGGCGGGTTCCTGGCCCGACACCGACGCCTGCTCACCCCGGTCGACCGGGGTTCGATCCTGCTCGTCGTCTACACCGCCTTCAGCGCGGCGGTGGCCGGGGGCATCTGGAGCAGGACGACGCCCGCCGCGCTGCTCGGCCTGCTGGTCGTGCTGCTCGGCCTGCTCGCCGCCGCCCTCGCCTCCGCCCGGCTCGGGGCCCGACTACTGGGCCTCGACCGGGAGTCCGGCATCGCCGCCGTCCTCTGCAGCTCGCAGAAGAGCCTCGCGAACGGCCTGCCGATGGCCACCGTACTGTTCGGGCCGGAGGCCGGGCTGCTGGTGCTGCCGCTGATGGCGTACCACCAACTCCAGCTGGTCGCCGGGACTTTCCTGGCCGGCCGCTGGTCCCGAGCCCCGGACGCCTCCCCGGGCGCCTCTCTGGACACCTCCCGGGGCGCGCCCCTCAACGGCCGGCGCCGAGGCCGGATCGGCCCGCCGAAGGTGCAGCGAGGGCCACGATCGGGAGGGGGTGCAGATCGGTGTGTGCCCTGATCGAGGCAGCCGGCCGACCGCTCGGGACGGCTCCGGCATCGAGGAGCGCAGGCCACTCCTCCGGCCCGAGGGTCTGCTCGCGCTTGAGCACAACGATCTGCCCGGTGCGGCCGCCCGGGCCGGGTGGCCGTCCGATCAGGCGGCCCTCCGATCAGGCGGCCTTCCTGGTCACCGTGTTGACGCCCGCCGGGCGGACCGGGTCAGCGGACGTAGTAGGCGCGGTTGTGGGCGGCGACCGGCGGGGACTGGTAGGTCCAGACACCGGCGGCGGGGGTGTCGCCGACGAGGCGGGCGAGGTCGCGGACGGACTCCTCGGCCGGGTCGCCGAGGGTGAGTCGGATCCGGTCCGCGGTGCGGTCGTCCAGTGCGTAGAACCGGTACGGCTGGTAGACGTTGAGCGGCCCGGCCAGCAGGCGGCCCTCCTCGTCGGTGCCGTAGCCGGTGATGGGCGTGTTGTTGACCGGCTCGGGGGTGAGGCCGACCAGGTCGGCCTGCACGGCGAGAAGCCGGTCGTCGTGCCGACTCAGGCCGTCCGGCCCGAGCGTGGCGCGCCGGCAGTCGAAGGACCAGCGCTCACGTACCGACGGCGCGTTGAGCGAGGGCAGCTCCGCCTCGAACCAACCGGGGTGCTTCGGTTCGGCGTAGAGCCTGGTGCCCGCGTCGATGGCGAGCGGGTTGTCGCAGTGGACGTGCATCCGGGCGATGCCGAGCAGCTTGGTCTGGTCGTACCCGCGGGCGTACTGGCCGTAGTTGAGCACCGGCAGGCGGTCCTCGGCGAAGAGGGGGTGGGCGATGATGTTGAGCTCCACCTCCTGGGTGATGCCACCGCCACCGGGGTACTGCGCGAAGTAGAGCTGGTAGTTGAGCGAGACGCAGGCCATGCCGTCGAAGACGGCGGCGGTCAGCCCGGGGTGGCGCTTGGCGAGCAGTTCCCGCACCGGGCCCGGGGCTACCAGGTAGTCCACGCCGATGTTGTGCAGCGCGCCGTAGTGGAACGGCAGGTGGTACGGCTCCGGCACGGGCGGAAGCGGTAGGCCGGTCGTCATGCGGTCTCCTTGGACGGCTCACGGGCGGGCGCAGGGACAGGAACGGGAACGGGAACGGGGGAGGTGGCGGGCACAGGAACGGTGGTGGCCGCGGACGCGTCGGCACTGGCACCGGCAGCCGATCCGGCGACGGCGGCCGGGCGGTGCAGTGCCAGCAGGTCCCGGTGGATCCGGTCGGCGCTGCGCAGGGCGAGCGCGGCCATGGTGAGCGAGGGGTTGGAGGTGCCGAGCGAGGGCATCGAGCCACAACCGACGGCGTACAGATTGGAATGGTCCCAGCAGCGCTGCCACTGGTCGACGACGGAGGTGGCCGGCGAGTCGCCCATGAGGTGTGTGCCGCCGGCGTGGCCTGCGCCCCGGTAGGCGTAGGGGCGGCCCTCGTGCTCCAGCCGGCCGGGCCAGCGTGGGCCGGCCTCGTAGCGGGTGTGGTCCTCGGCCCCGAGCAGCGCGAACAGCTGGTCGGAGACGGCCCGGGCCGAGGCCATGCCGCGCCGCACATAGGCGGAGAGGTCGTAGTGCAGGGCGGGGCGCGGTAAGCCGAGCCGGTCCCGCCGGTCCGGGTCGAGGGTGACCCGGTTGGCGGGGTCGGCGGGCTGCTCCAGTTCGAACTGGAGCGAGAACTGCCGGCCGAGCCGGTCGCCCAGCCGTTCGCGCAGCTCCTTGCCGCGCACCCCGGCGCCCAGCAGCGCCTCGACCTCGGCCTGCGGCGGTCCGGCGGCCCAGGACCAGCCCCAGTTGCCGATCTCGACCCGGAACGGTGCCCGGCGGCCGCGGGCCGGGCCGAAGCGGAAGGCCTCCAGCCCGCTGGTCGACCCCGGCCCCCGGTAGGGGCCGACGGGTCGCGGCATGAGGCCCCAGGTGAGCAGCGCCGGATGATCCATCAGGTTCCGTCCGACCTGGTCGCTGCGGTTGGCGAGGCCGGAGAGGAGCAGCAGCCGGGCGTTCTCGATCGCGTGGGCGGCGAGGACCACCAGGTCCGCCTCGACCCGGTGGGTGGCGCCGGCGGACCGGTACTCGACGGCCGTGATCCGCCCGGTGCCGTCGGCGAGCACCCTGGCGGCCACGGCCTCGGTGCGCAGCTCGACGGTGGGCGCCCAGCGGGCCTGGGTCCGCAGCGGGGTGTACTTGGCGCCGGTCGGGCAGACCGGGACGCAGCTGGAGCTGCCCGCGCAGGGCCGGCCGGACGCGGGGCCGAGCCCGGTGGGCGGGCCGGCGGGGGTGGGCAGGCCGTTGCGGGCGTGCGGGGTGGTGGTGACGGCGAGCCGGGCCTGCTCGGCTGCGGCGGGGTCGCGGACGGTCCGGCCGTCGAGGGCTCGGGCCACCTGCCGGTCGAGGTAGCTGGGGGTGATAGCGCGCATCGGGAAGGCGTAGCCGTCCGGAATGGGCAGCCCGACGGCGTCGCGCTGCTGGGCGGTGTCGGCGGCGACGCCGAGTTCGCGCTCGGCGGCGCGGTAGTACGGTTCGAGGTCGTGGTAGCCGATCGGCCAGTTGCGGCCGTGGCCGAGGTCGCCGGTGCGGAAGTCCTCGGGGTGCATGCGCGGCGCGAGGCCGGTCCAGAGCAGCCCGGTGCCACCGTTGGCGCGCAGGTAGCCGCTGGCGTAGGGCAGGGGGCCGTGCTGCACCAGGTAGCCGGTGGCGGTGAAGCCGCCGTCCGGTCTCCCGGTGAGGTCGCCGACGTCGGGTGACGGCGCGTCCTCGCTGAGCGGGTACGGCGAGGTGGGCGTGCCGCCGGCGGCGGCGCGGTAGGCGGTCGCGGTGTCGGCGGCGGCGCGGGCCGGGCGGCCGGCCTCCAGGACCAGGACCCGCCAGCCCTGCGCACCGAGGCGCTCGGCGACCAGGGAGCCGGCGAAGCCGGCGCCGACGACGACGGCGTCCCAGCGCGGGCTCACCGGTCGCCGCCGAGCTGCGGGGCCTCGGCCCGTCGGCCGGGGGCCTCGGCCCAGCTGCCGTAGCCGGGCGCGGTGGCGCCGGGCGGGGCGCCGTGGAAGGTGCGCCACATCAGCCCCTGGTCGTAGGCGCGGGCCGAGGAGGGCGGTTCGCCGGGCCAGGCTCCCACGTACCAGAGGTGGATGAGCCCGTGTTCGTCCCGGGCGCGGCGGGCCAGCAGGGTGCGGTGGTGTTCGTGGGCCATGCCGGTGGCGCGCAGCTCGGTCTCGTCGAAGCCGGTCAGCTCGGCGGAGATCCGCAGGAAGGCGTCGAAGTCGGCGAGGTCTTCGCGGTCCGCCTCGTAGCCGCCGCAGTCACCGTCGAGGTGGTCCTGGCGGGCGCCGTACCCGTCGTCGTGGTCGTTGCGGTCGTCGTGGCTGCGGTCGTCGCACTCGTTGTGGCTACGGTCGTTGCGGTCGTTGCGGTCGTGGTGGCTGTGACCGTCGTGGCTGCGGTCGTTGTCGTGGTGGTCGTCGTCGTGGTCGTTCACTGGCAACCGGGCACCCCCGCAGGTGAGCGCTGCATGGCCGAGGCATGACACATCGGCGGCACGGTCGGCCGCCTCCGGGTGATCCTGCCTCCCAGCGCCCTGCCGGAAGGCGCGATGCCCGAAACTGCTTCTCCTTGGGCACTCTCCGACCGCCTGATGACCTTGTGGGATCGCTCCGGAGGCCGGACCTGCCCACCTCCGTCGTGCCCTCCGCTCCCCCGGCCGGCGCAGCGCAACGCGCGGGGACGGCCGGCGGCTGCGATCTTCGGAGCACACGGCGGGGTTCACCGCCGTCCGCCTGGCGCCGAGACCTGGAGGCCCGGATGTGGCAGGCTCCCCCCGCCCCCGCACCGTCCACAAGCGAGTGGCTGCCGGTGCTGGACATGCCCCCACCCGGGCCGCAAAACCGGCTCACCGTGCTGTTTCGCCTCATCCTGCTGATCCCGCAGTTCGTGGTGGTCTGGGTGCTGTCGGTGGTGGCGTTCTTCGTCACCGTGGTCGGCTGGTTCGGCGCGCTGGTCCTGGGCCGGCTGCCGGTCTTCGCCGCCGACTACCTCTCCAGCTACGTGCCGTACGAGACACGGGTCAACGCCTACCTGCTGCTGACGCACGACCGCTATCCGCCGTTCGCGTTCAGGACCCCCGACCACCCCGTCCAGGTCGAGCTGCGGCCCGGTGAGCTCAACCGGCTCGCGGTGTTCTTCCGAATCGTCCTGGCCATCCCCGCGATGATCATCCAGGGCGTGCTGTACGCCGGGTGGTGGACTGTCGCGCTCATCAGCTGGGTGGTGGTACTGGTCCTCGGCCGGATGCCGCAACCGCTGTTCGAGGCGACGGCGGCGATCCTGCGCTACCGGATGCGCTACATGGCGTACCTGGTGATGCTCACCTCCGCCTACCCGAAGTACCTGTTCGGCGACGAGCCGGGCTCGGTGCCGGGCGGCCCGGTCTCGGCGACCCGCCCGCTGGTACTGGGCGGCGGCGGGCGCGGGCTGCTGATCGCGTTCATCGTGCTCGGGGTGCTCTCCTGGGGCGCCAGCTCGATCACCACGACGTTCACCTCGGACGACGACGACAACGACACCAAGCACGTCACCGGGCCCCTGCTGCCCGGCCCGCTCGCCCGTTGACACGAACGCCCAGGCGCCCCCGGGACCGGTCCCGGGGGCTTCCTCATGCACCGGGGTACCGGCTCACCGTCCCGGCGGCGGCGGGCACGGGCGGCGGCGGCGACCGGTACGGCACGGCCGCGCCGAGTCGCGCCGAGCCGAGCCGCGCCGCGCCGGACCACGAACGGCCAGGCCGAAGCACGAACGGCGGGCCGAGGCGCGAACGGCCGCGCCGACGGGGGATGTTCCCCACCCGTCACCGAGGAGCGCTGGAGCCTACGGTTCCGCGACCCAGTTCTGCAGGGTCGGCAGGACCTGCTCGGCGATCCGGAACATGGCCGTCTCGTCCGGGGGCGTGCTGTCCTGGCGCCAGATGGTG
Organism: Kitasatospora sp. NPDC041988; assembly: GCF_055588525.1. NCBI lineage: Bacteria > Bacillati > Actinomycetota > Actinomycetes > Kitasatosporales > Streptomycetaceae > Kitasatospora > Kitasatospora sp. NPDC041988. The sequence continues at coordinate 24,053 of NZ_JBVJCO010000044.1, read as the reverse complement.
AGTTCGAAGGACCCACCGCCGGACTTGGGCGCCTTCGCGACGACGAGGTGGCGGGCGATGCCGCCGGGCCCGCTGCTGGACTTGCCGTTCAAGCGGAGGGTGATCGCCATCGTGTGGTCCGCGTAGGTCGCCGAGGGGTGGCCGAGGACCGAGGTCGGCAGGGCCGGCGGGCTCGCGAAGGCGGTGATGTCCCTGAGCGAGAGGTCCTGGTTGTCCGTGATGCGCACGCAGACGGGGCCGAGTTGCACCTGCGCCGAGGCGTAGTACTTCTTCGTCCCGTCCGGGAAGCTGAACGGTCCGCCGCCGGACTGCGCGACCGTGACGCGCTCGGTCGGCATGCCGAGCAGGGTCGGCAGATCGGGGCGGTTGAGCGCGGCGCACAGCGCCGGATACTCGGGCGCGTCGGTCTCCTTGGGTGCGTTGCACACGGCCGGCTTGTCGCTGCGCGGCGTGGCGTTGCCGAGGATGCCCAGCCCCCACATGCCGCCGAGGGTCCCCCCGATCAGCAGCAGCGCCGTCACCACCTGACCGGCCGCGCCCTTCGTGTCCTTGTCGGGCACCACGGATTCGGCCACCCCGGAATCGGCCACCACGGAATCGTCGGTCATCTGCTCGTCCCCACCCCTGTCCCCCAGCGTTGCACGCCCGAATGGGCTGCGTGATCTTAGCCGATGGGTGGTGTGCCGGACGTGGCGTGGCCGCCTATGCGCAGGGGGCGCGCTCAGTCGACCGTGCCGAGGTAGGCCGACGTCAGCTCGGGGGTGGCGAGCCAGACGGCGTAGTCGCTCGGCTCGGCGTAGGTGTTGGCGAGGCGGCGGGCGACGGCGTCGTGCTGGGCGGCGGCGCCGAAGACCGTCTGCAGGTGGTCCGGCACGGCGAGCATCGTGGTGGTGAAGTCGACGGTGTGGCGCGCGTGTTGATGCCAGAACCGCTCGAAGGTGTCGCGCATCCAGCCGGGTGTGAACGGGTCCTCGCCGTGTGCGGTGATCGCGCGCAGGTAGGCGTCGGCGGCCCGGGCGGCGCTGTTCGCACCCTGGCCGGTGATCGGGTCGTTCACCACCAGCGCGTCGCCGAGGCCGAGGACGTGGACCTCCTCCGCGCCGCCGCCGAGCCGGGCGACGGGCCGGCGGACGGTCGGTGTCACCGCGCCGAAGAGGCCGGCGCCCGCGTCGGTCGGCTCGGCGCCGGTCCACAGCTCGGCCTCCCAGGGGAGGTGGGCGCGCAGGAGGCCGCGGATGCGCTCCAGTTGCTCGGCAGGGCCGGGGCGGTCGGTGAACCGGTCCAGCGGGCCGCCGGGCAGCGCCTCCCAGAGCAGGATCGCGCACGGGCCCGAGAGGGTCAGCGCCGGCTGCAGGTACAGCTCGCCCGCCCCGGGGAGTGCGTGCATCCGCGCCCGCGGTTCGGCTGCCGGGTCCGGCGAGCCGACCCCGTGGACGTAGAGGCAGGACAGCGACCGCTGCGGTGTGTCGTGGCGCGAGCGGGCCGCGTCCCGTTCGAAGATGGCGGCGAGCGGGCCCCGCCCGGCCGCCACCACCGTCAACTCGTGCCGCTCGGCGAGCCGTTGCAGGCCGGCGCCGTCCAGCGAGCGGTACTCCACCCGGCCGCCGCGCTCCGTGAACAGCTCCAGCCAGTGCGCCGTCTTCAGCCGCTGGTCCACCGACTGGGCCGGCTCGTCCAACGTCATCGTGAAGTCGAGGGCCCGGACGCCGGGCGGCACCGCGAGTACCGAGGCGACCGACCTGACCGCCGGCGCCTCCCCGGACCAGAAGTCCAGCCCGGCCGACCGTTCGATCCGCAGCGCCGGGCCGAACATCGCCTGCGTCGACAGCACCGGGCCGCCGCGCAGCTGGTCCGGCGTCCGCTCGGCCACCAGGGTCACCCGGTATCCGGCGGCGAGCAGTCCGAGCGCGAGCTGCAGGCCGGCCTGGCCCGCTCCTACGACGGCGATCCGACGCATGGCATCCTCCCCGGGGCGCGAGCTCCGATGGTAGGTCGGCCCGGCGCGGCAGCAAAGGTGGCCGGGCCGCCGCGGAGCCTCGGCTCAGCGCCTTCCCGTGCGGATCGCGCCCGCGCTCGCCGTGACCACCAGGACGATCGCGGCGCACTGGGGCAGCGACATCCCCTGGTCCAGCACCAGATAGCCCGCCAGCGCGGCCAGGGCCGGCGACAGGCTGGTCAGCACGGCGAAGGTTGCCGCGGGCAGCCGTCGCAGGGCGAGCAGTTCCAGGGAGTAGGGAACGCCCGAGCTCATCACCGCGATCACCAGGCCGAGGCCGAGCACCTCGGGATCCAGCAGCGTCCGGCCCGATGCCCCGATCCCGAGCGGCAGGCTGACCAGCGCGGCGACGGCCATCGCGATCGCCAGACCGTCCAGCCGCGGAAAGCGGGCGCCCGCACGGACGTTGAACACGATGTACGCGGCCCACATCGCCCCGGCGCCCAGGGCGAAGGCCGGACCCGCGAGGCCGAGTCCGCCGAAGCCGCCGCGGCCCAGCAGGCAGACCCCGGCCAGCGCGAGGCCGGCCCAGAGCAGGCCGGCGGCGCGGCGCGAGACGGCCACCGAGAGCAGCAGCGGGCCGAGCACCTCGAAGCTGACCGCCGCCCCCAGCGGGATCCGGTCGATCGCCTGGTAGAAGAGGATGTTCATACCGCCGAGCGCCAGGCCGAACCCGCCCACCACCGCCCAGTCGGCGCGCGAATGGCCGCGCAGCCGGGGCCGGGCGACGACCAGCAGCAGCAAGGCGGCGAAGGTCGCCCGCAGCGCGACCGCGCCGAGCGCCCCGGCCCGGGGGAACAGCAGCGCGGCGAAGGCCGACCCGGACTGGACGGAGACCGCCCCGGCCAGCATCAAGCCGACGCCGCCGAGGCTGCCGCGCCCTGCGGCGTGACGAAGGACGGCAAAGGGCGCGGCGGTTGGAGTGGAGGAGGGTCGTGGCGTGGAGGAGGTGCCCAGTGTGGAGGAGGTGCCCGGCGTGGAGGAGGTGCCCAGTGTGGAGGAGGTCATGCCCTTCACGCTAGGAATCCCGCCACGCCGTGTGAAATGCCGTATCCGCCGCGGTTATGCTCCTGACGCATGACCATCGAGCTGCGGCACCTGCGCGCCTTCCTGGCCATCGCGGAGGAGGGCAACGTCACCCGCGCCGCCGCCCGCCTCCACCTGAGCCAGCCCGCGCTCTCCCGCACACTGCGCCGGCTGGAGGAGCACCTGGGCGCCCGCCTCGTCGACCGCTCCACCCACCACCTGGAGCTGACCGCCGAGGGCCTCGCCTTCCGCGACAAGGCCCGCGCCGCCGTCGCCGCCGTGGAGACCGCCCTCGACCCCGGGGGCCTGAGGAGTTGGCCGCTGCGCCTGGGCCACACCTGGGCGGCGCTCGGCGTCCACACCGTCCCGTTGCTGCGCCGCTGGGACGAGCCGTACCCCGCCGTTCCGCTGGAACTGCTCCGCATCGACGACCGTACGGCCGGCCTCACCCGGGGCAGGGTCGACGCGGCCCTGCTGCGCGGCGCCGTCACCTCGCCCGGGCTCCGCACCGAACTGCTGCTGACGGAGGAGCGGGTGGTGGTCATGCCGGCCGGCAGCCCGCTGGCCGCTCTGCCCCGGGTCACCCTGGCGGACCTCGCGGCGCACCCGGTCGCCCTCAACACAGTCTCCGGCACCACGACGGCGGACCTCTGGCCGCCGACGGCCCGGCCCGTCGCGACCATCGAGGTGGCCAACACCGACGAGTGGCTCATCGCCATCGCCGCGGGCCGCGCCGTAGGGGTCTCCACCTCGGCCACCCCGGGCAACCACACGCACCCGTCGCTGGTCTACCGCCCGCTCGCGGACGCGCCGGCCGTTCCCGTCGTCCTCGCCTGGCGCGAGGGCCCGGGGCACCCGGCCATCGCGGATCTGGTGGCACTCGCCCGCCTGGTCCTCGCAGCCGGCCGGACCTGAGCCGGGGGGACCCACCGCACGTTGGGCCCGGTGCCGCTGCGCGCCCCGCCGGCCCCCACGCCTCCCCCCGGGGTGGGCGGCCCCCCGGGGTAGACGGCCCTCCGGGGTAGACCGCCTTCCGGGGTCTACGGGGCCTCCGGTCTACCGCTCCCGCGCGAGCCGGGCCGGCGCCGGGATCGGCGGGCCGGCGGGTGCGGGGCCCAGGGTGGTGGTGCCCGGGGCTGCGCGGTGGCCGAGGCCGGTCCGGTAGACGTCCAGGGCCTGTTCGACGCGGCCGGTGCGGCGAAGCAGGTCGCCGAGGAGGCGGCAGAGGTCCGCGAGGTCGCCCGCCGCTCCGGCCCGTTCGAGCACGGCGAGGGCGGTGACGTAGTGCTCCTCCGCGGCCTCCGGTTCGTCCCGGTCCTCGGCGATGAGTCCGAGCAGGCGGTGCGCCCCGGCGGTGTGGACGGCCCCGCGCTCCGGGCCGATCCGGTCGAGGAGGCTGCGCAGCAGTTCCTCGGCCTGCTCGTGCCGGCCGCGACGGCGCAGGACGTCGGCGAGTTCGACGTCCACCTGGTGGATGAAGAGCTCCGCGTGCCGGGCGGCCAGCATGGCGCGGGCGGTGTGCAGTTCGCGTTCCGCTCCCGGGAGGTCGCCGGCCTGGGCGTGGACGTAGCCGCGCATCCAGTGGCACTTGGCGAGGTCGGAGGTGAGGCGTAGGCGCTGGTAGAGCTCCTGGGCCTTGGCGAGGGAGGCTTCGGCTTCGGCGGCCCGGCCGTCGGCGATCAGGGTGCGGGCCACGTTGCGGTGGAGCCCGGCGACCAGTGCGGGGTCGGTGGCGCCGGGGGCCAGGGCGAGGGCCAGTTCGGCGGCCTGGGCGGCGCGGGCGTGCGCGCCCATGTCCATGTACGGCCCGATGGCGGCGGAGTACAGCAGGAGCAGCGCGTCGGGGTCGTGCAGTCCGCTCCGGTTGAGCTGGTCGATGGCCGTCTCCAGCAGGTAGCAGGCGTACCTCAGTTCGCCGGCCAGCAGGTGGGCCACGGCCCGGCCGCGGATCGCGGCGGCGCGGCGGGGCAGTGGTTCGCCGGCCAGGAGGCGTTCCGCCTCCTCGAAGTGCTCCCGGGCCTCGTCGAGGCGCCCGGTCTCCAGCGCGCAGTCGCCGAGGCCGAGCAGGGCGGCGGGCCGGACGGAGTCGATGTCGTGCCGGGCGGCGCGGTCCAGGACGGCGGTGAAGTGTCGGGCGGCCTCGGTGGTGTCGCCTTCCGCCAGTGTGCTCTGGGCTTCCGTGAGTGCGAGTTTCAGTTCGGGCACCAGGTGGGCCGGCCGGCCGGTGGCGAGCTCGTCGAAGGTGACGCCGAGGCGTTCGGCGAGGTGGCGCAGGGCGGTCTCGGAGGGCTGGACCCGGCCGGATTCGACGGTGGAGACGTAGGCGGCGGTGTAGGCCGGCTCGGCGAGCGCGCGCTGGGTCAGCCGCCGTTCGCGGCGCAGCCGTTGGATGCGCGGCCCGAGTCCGTCCGGTTCGCTCTCCGCGGTCATGGCCGCTCCCTCCTGTCGGATCCCCACTGTTCCCGCCCGGCCCATTGTGGTGGACGCGGTGGTGTCCTAGATTAACTCATCGATTAAGTCTGATTAACCATCGACTTATCTCCCCTGCCCGCACCTTACGCCCCATCACCCCCCCCCGGAGGTCCCCCCGTGCGTCCCGGCAGACTCACCAGCACCGCCCTCACAGGTGTCATGACCCTGGCAGCTATCTGCTCCTGGTCCCTCCCCGCCCTGGCCTCGACGGCCGACGAGGCCACCCCCACCCGCCCCCTCGCCGCCGGCCCGGCACATCCGGGCGACGGCCACCAGGTCGAGGTCTTCGCCGAGGACGGCCGCATCAGCCGCGCCCAGGTGCCGGCCACCTCCCCGTACACCGCCCCGCAGTCCCTGGCCGGGCCCGCCGCGGGCGACGGCACCGTCAGCCAGATCGTCCGCAACGGAGGCACCGACACCAAGCTGGACGTGGTGGTGATCGGTGACGGCTACACGGCCGCCGAGCAGGAGAAGTTCCTCGCGGACGCCGCGGAGAAGTGGCGGGAGATCACCGCCGTCCAGCCCTACACGACCTACCGCGCGCTCTTCAACGTCTGGGCCGTACAGGCGGTCTCCGCCGAGTCGGGCGTCTCCGGCGACCCGGACCGCACCACCGTCCGGCAGACCGCCCTCGGCTCCTACTTCTGGTGCGACGGCGTCGAGCGGCTGCTCTGCGTCGACACCGACGCCGTCGACCGCTACGCCGCCAAGGCCCCGCAGGCGGACCTCGTCCTCGTCGTCGCCAACAGCGCCAAGTACGGCGGCGCCGGCTACAACGACGTCGTCTCCCCGCTCGGCTACTCCGGTATAGCCACCGTCGCCGGCGGAAACGAACGCTCCGGGCAGGTCGCCGTGCACGAGACCGGCCACTCCCTCGGGAAGCTGGCCGACGAGTACTCCTACGACGGCCAGGGCACCTACCAGGGCGAGGAGCCCGCCGAGTCCAACATCACCACGCTCACCGCCGATCAGCTGCGCCGCGACCGCACCAAGTGGTACCGCTGGCTCGGCCAGGCCTCGCCCGACGGCGGCACCGTCGGCGCGTACGAGGGCGGCGGCTACTACCCCGCCGGCCTCTACCGGCCCACCGAGAACTCGATCATGCGATCGCTCGGCCGCGAGTTCAACCTCCCCGGCCGCGAAGCCATGATCGCCGGCTTCTACCGCTACGCCACCACCCTCTCCAGCCCAACCCCGACCACCACGCTCCTCAACCCGGCCGACCGGCTCACCGTCGACCTCCCCGCCCCCGGCACCCGCCTGCGCTGGTACCTCGACGGCCGCGAGGTCACGGCCCTGCGCGACCACGCGGCGATCGCCGTCTCCGACCTCCGCCTCACCGGCCCCAAGCACCTGCGGCACCGGCTCACCGCCGTCGCGACGGACCCGACCTCCGCCGTCACCGACCCGGAGCTGCGGCGCTCGCTCACCGACGCCCTCTCCTGGGACGTCACGCGCTGACGCACCCTCCGGCCCGGCACGCGGGGCGAGCCACTCCCGCACCACTCCCGCACTGCGACAGCGGTCCCTGCAGCCGGTTGCCACCCTGCCGGCCGGCCGTGGCACAGTGGGCCCGGCCCGGTCCGGGGCGGCTCGTGGCAGAGCGGGCGCGCCGGGCCAGGGGGTCGGTCCGAAGCAGCATCACGGGGGCGTAAATGGCGACCTGGTGGTCGAACGACAGGCTCGCGAGCCGGCGGGCCGCGCAGGCGGTGACACTGCTCGGGTAGATGGCGTCACTGCTGCCGCCCCACCTGCGCGGCCCGGCGCTCGCGGAGCTGGGCGGCGCCGACCGCATCGCCGCCGCGGCCGAGGAGTTGGCGGGCCCGTACTTCCGCCCGGCCCGTCGGGCGGACGTGCGGCCCGCCCTGGCCGCCGCGCACGACCACCGGCCGTTCGGACGCGACCAGCGGCGGGCGCTGATCGCGCGTCCGGACTGCCCCGACTGGCCGAGCGCCTGCCCGACTTCGACGGGTCACTGCCCGAACTGCTCGCCGACAGGCGCCGCCAGGGCGACGCTCACCCCGACACCCAGTCCGCCCCAGCACGGGCCGGCCGCCGGCCCCGGACCGCCCATGCGCGGGCGGTCAACGCGATGGAGCCGTCGCGCCGCGTGGGCACGGCCTCACCGAGCGCGTCACGCAACCGGCCTCGGGCCGCCGGGGCGAGGGCGGCGACGTAACCCGGAGCGGGCCCCTGCCCGGACAGGAACGGCTCCCACAGATCCGCGAAGTCGACGAATACGGTGGGCACCTCGATCGGGGCGACCACCACCTCGGCCAGTCCCGCCCCGTCCCACAGGGCGCGTAGCGCGTCCGGGCGGCACACCGGGAAGCGGCGGCCCTCGTCCAGGGCGGCGGCCGACGGATCCACCGCGGCGGCGGCGTGCCAGAAGTACCGCAGGAGCTTCATGCCCTCGGCGTAGTCCCACACGTACGCCGCGACCAGCCCGCCCGGCCGCACCACGCGGACCCACTCGGCCACCGCCTCGTCCGGCGCAGGAAGGAAGTTGAGCGCCAGTCCGCTGACGACCACATCGCACCCCGCGTCACGCACCGGCAGCGCCGGCGCGTCGGCCACCACGAAGTGCGCCGCCCTGGGAGCGGCGGCTACTGCCGAGGCGACGAACCCGGCGGACCGGTCGATGCCCACCACCGTCCGGGGCCGGCAACGCGCGGCCACCGCGGCGGTCAATGCCCCGGTGCCGCAGCCCACATCCAGCCACGTCGCGCCGTCCTCCCACGCGAGCCACGCCACGAATCCCTCCGCGACCGGACGACTCCACCGGCCCATGTACCGCTCGTAGGCGTCCCCCGCCGCCCACACGTCGCGCTGCTCGGTCATGCCACCACGATCTCCGATCGGGGCCGCCCGGGCCGCAGACACGCGGGTCACCGCCCGCACCGCCCACGCCTACGCCCGGTGGGCCTCAGCCCAGGCCCGCGATGAGCTCGTGCGTCTCCCGGGTGTGCGGGTGGTCCGCCCCGAAGAGGCGTACCTGCCGCCGGTGGACACTGTCGAGCATGGCCCTGGCCTCCGCGGGGCGCCCGCGCCGGGCGATGACCTGGGCCAGCAGGACGGTGGAGTTCAAGGTACCGAGGTAGTCCGGGCCGAGCAGCCGCGTCCTGGCGCTGACGACGGCGCCGAGCTCCTCCTCGGCCTCCGCCAGCCGCCCGCGCAGGGCGACGATCCAGCCCAGCCGTTCACGGGTGGCGAGGGTGTCGTGGTGCTCGTCCCCGAACAGTCCGCGACGGATCCCGAGAATCCTCCGCAGTTCGGTCTCCGCCTCCTGGAGCCTGCCCAACTGCCCGACCGTCCAGGCCAGGCGGTTGCGGCTGGCCAGCGTGGCCGGGTGGTCGATGCCGAACACGGCGGCCCGTCCGTCGCAGGCGGTGCGGAACATCGACTCGGCCTCCTCCCAGCGCTTCTCACGCGCGGCCACCCGGCCGAGGGCGTGGTAGGTGTCCAGCGTGTCCGGGTGCCGGGCTCCGAGGGCGGTCACCTGGGCGGCCAGGACGGAGCGGAGGGCGGCCGCGGCCTCCGCGTAGCTCCCGAGATCGGCCACGATCCGGGCGAGTTCGCCCTCGGTCCGCAGCGTTTCCCGCGCCTCGGCGCCGAGGTGCTCCACCTGGGCGGTGTGCAGCAGGCGCAGGCCGGTGTCGGCCTCCCGCCAGCGGCCTTGCAGGGCGAGGCTCCGGCCCAGCCAGTAGCGGACCCCGAGAGCCTCGCGGTCGCCGGCCGGGAGCCGGCTCACGGCGGCGAGGGCGGCAACGCTGACCTCTTCGCCCAGGGCGGCCGGTCCGCTCCATTCGTAGTAGTCGGCCAGGGTGCTCGCGGACCGGGCGATCCGGGTGAGGTCGCACGGGTCGAGGCTGCTCGCCGTGGTGTTCAGCAAGGCCCGGAAGTGCGGCGCGAGGAGGCGGAAGGCCGGCCAGTCCGACGGCCGGTCCGGCTCCAGCCTCGCCAGCGCTTCGGTGATCAGATCGGCGGCGGTGGAGCCGATCGCCTCGGCCACCGGGCGGCCGGCCCGGCGGTCGGCCGCCAGGTGCGCGCGGCTGACGTCGGCGACCACGGGGTGCAGGATCAGGGCGCGGTCGTCGCCGTTCTCCGAGGATGCCGGGAGGCGGCTCACCAGGCCGAGGCGGATGAGCCCGCGCATTCCCTGTTCGAGCCAGACGGCCTGCTCGGTCGGTGTTGCCTCCTCCGCCGGGAGCAGCCGGGTGAGGAGCCCCACCTGCAGCAGGTCGTCGGGGATCGGTGTCGCCGCGCCGAAACAGGAGAGCAGCCGAAGGAGCGTACGGGCCTGGGGCACGCCGTAGCGGCCGAGGGCGTCGAGGGACGTCTCCCAGGTGTACATGACGGTGGATCTGGCGTCGCCGCCGAGGTCGGGATCCGGTGTCAGCAGGTCCATGGACTGCGGCGAACTGTCCAGCGCCTGCTGGTAGTCGGCGAACTTCCTGGTCAGGGCGAAGTCGGAGCCCAGGTAGCTGCCGGCGAGGTGCAGGGCGAGCGGAAGGCCGCCGAGCCGTTCGCCCAGCCTCCCCGCGTCCTCCTCCGTCCCGCCCTGCGGGGCGAGGTCACGCAGGATCCGCCCCGAGTCGGCCGGGCTCAGCCGTTCGACCCTGCGGACCAGGACATCCCTGCCCCAGGTCGCGGCGTCCGCCTGACGCGTGGTCACGACGACCAGGCCGGAGCGCGGCACCCTCAGCCAGCCCGTCCCGTCGGCGACGCTCGTCGAGCCGGCCGGGGCGCCCGGCACGGCGAGGGCCTGCGGAGCGTCGGCGTTGTCGATGACGAGCAGCCAGCGGTGCTTCTCCCGCTCCAGGACGGCCCACAGGGCGTCCGGCGCCTGGGGTGTGCCCGAGGCGATGGCCTCCTGCTCGGTCACCGAGGCGCCCAGGATCCTGGCGACCGCCGGCATCCCGGCGAGCAGGCTCCCCGGCTCGGCCGCGGACACCCACCACACATGGCGGCGGATCCCCGCCTGGACCCGCTCGGCCAGGGCCGCCGCGATCGTGGACTTGCCGATCCCGCCCAGGCCGGCGAGGACGACCACCCGGCCGGTCGGCTTCCCGGCCAGGGCGACGAGTTCCCGGAGGTGCTCCTGCCGGCCACGGATCTCCGCCGGCAGGCTCCGCACCGGCGCCAGTACCGGCACCGTCGCCGGGCCGGAGACGGCCTGCCGGGCAGGCTCCTCCGACGTCCGGTCGGGCCGGTCCGGCCGGTGCTGGCGTATCTGGAGTCGCAACTGCCAAGTGGTGAGCCCCAACGCGACGCATCCGGCGAGCGTTCCCCCGGCCGTCCAGAGCAATCCGGCGTCCATGACCGGACACGCTACTCCGACTCCTCACGGCCGGGGAGTGAACGAATGCGGCCACCGTGACTGCCCGGTTCGCCCGTTCCCCGGGCCGCCCCGGACGGCCGCAAGCCCGGGTCCGCGCCGGTCGCGACACGGTGTCCCGGCTGAAATGGCCCGCCACGGCGGCCGGACGGTGGCAGAGTTGCGGGTATGTGCGGCCGATTCGTCTCCACCTCGACCCCCCAGGACCTCGTCGAACTGTTCGGGGTGACCAGGTGGACCCCGGTCGAGTCCCTGGCGCCGAGTTGGAACGTGGCGCCCACGGACACGGTGTGGACGGTGCTGGAGCGGGTGGACCGCGAGACGGGTGAACTCGCCCGCGGGCTCCGCCCGGTGCGCTGGGGGCTCGTCCCCTCCTGGGCGAAGGACCCGGGTGGCGGGGCGCGGCTGATCAACGCCAGGGCCGAGACGGTGCACGAGAAGCCGGCCTTCCGGTCGGCGTTCGCCAAGCGCCGCTGCGTGATCCCGGCGGACGGTTACTACGAGTGGGTCCCGGTGCCCGCCGGGGACGGCCGCAAGGCGTTCAAGCAGCCGTACTTCCTCCACCCCCGCGAGGGCGGGCCGCTGGTGATGGCCGGGCTCTACGAGTTCTGGCGCGACCGCGAGCGCCCCGAGGACGACCCGGCGGCCTGGCTCACCACCGCGACCATCATCACCACCGACGCCACCGACGCCGCGGGCCACGTCCACGACCGGATGCCGCTCACCGTCGCGCCGGCCGACCTGGACGCCTGGCTCGACCCCGAGCACACCGACCCGGCCGGGCTCCGGCAGCTGCTGCACACCCCGGCCGGCGGCGAGCTCGCGGTGCGGGCGGTCTCCACCACCGTCAACAGCGTCCGCAACAACGGGGCGGCGCTGCTGGACGCCGTACCGGACCCGGTGGGGCACGGCGACGAGAACGCCGGGTGACCGGGTGACCGGGTGACCGGGTGACCGGGTGGCCGGGGGGCGTCCCCGCGGTCAAGATGAAGGGGACGCCCCCGTTCCGGTAGCGCTGCGGGCCCCGCCCCGTCCGGGCCCCGGTCCGGACGTCCGCCCGGCACGCGGAGGGAGGACACCCGATGGACGAAGCGTGGGACCATCTCGTCTCGGGGCCGGCCGACGCGCCGCTGACCGCGCTGCTCCTCCCCGGCGGGTTGAACGCCGCCCGGTCGTACGCCGAGCTGATGGCCGAACCCGCGCTCTCCGGCACCCGGCTGGTCGCCGTGACGCTGCCGGGGCACAGCGGGACGGCGCCTCCCGAGGACTTCGCCATCGGCACCCTGGCCCGGCACGCCGGCCGACTGGCCGAGGAACAGGCCTGCGACGTGGTCGTGGGGTTCAGCATGGGGGCGAACGTCGCGCTGGAGATGCTGGCGACCGGCGCGTTCACCGGGCCCGCGGTGCTGCTGGGGATCAGCCTGTCGCCCCGGGACGAGCCCCTCTTCTTCCGCGCCATCTGCCGCCTCGGCGGCGTCCTCGGCCCGCTGCCGTCCGCCGCCCTGCTGAAGCTCATGGGCCCGGCCTCCAAGAGCATGCGCGTGCCGCCCGAACGCCGCGCGGAGCTGCTCGCCGACCTCCGCCGCAACGATCCGCACGTGATGCGTGGGATCCTCCGCGGCTACCTCGACCACCTCGGCGCGCACGACAAACCGGCCGCGCGCCTCTGCGGTGCGGGGGTGCCGGTCTGGGTCGTCCACGCCGAGAAGGGCGACGGCGGGCTCACCACCGACGAGCGGCGCACGCTGGAGGCCTGTCCGCACGCCACCGTGGTCACGATCCCCGGCACCAGCTACTTCCTCCCCAACGAGGAGCCGCAGCGGATCGCGGAGATCGTCGCCGCGGCGCTGGCGGCCGCCGGGCCCGGCCGGCGCTGAGCCCGGCCCGCCGTCACCGCGCCGGCCGTCACCGGGCGCCGACGGCCGTGGTCTCGGAGCCCTCCCGGGAGGCGCCCGAGGACGCGCCCGGGGAGTCGCCCCCGCGGATGGCCGCGGTGATCTCGGCGGCCCAGTCGGCGGGGTGGTGGTCGCCGAGCAGGTCTGCGAGGCGTTCCAACCGGAGGCGGCGCTCCTCCGGCCCGAGGGTCAGCGCCCGGTGGAGGGTGTCGACCAGGTCGGCGGGTGAGCGCGGGTCGGTGAGCAGGGCCGCGCTGCCGAGCTGGGCGGCGGCGCCGGCGTGGCGGGAGAGCACCAGGACGCCGGAGCCGCCGACGGCGTGCTGGGCGGCGATGAACTCCTTCGCGGTGAGGTTCATCCCGTCCTGGAGGGAGGCCACCCAGAACACGTCCGCCTCCAGGTAGTGGTCGATCACCTCGGTGAAGGGCAGGCTCTGCGGCAGGTACTCGACGGGCTGCCAACCGACCGTGCCCCACCTGTCGTTGACCTCGGCGATCCGGCGCTCCAGCGTCTTCCGGGTCACGTCGTACGAGGTGATGCCGGGTTCCGGGGGCGGACAGACCAGCCGGAACCGCAACCGTCCGCGCAACTCGGGGCGACGGGCCAGCACGGCCGCCACCGCCTCGACCTTCTGCACGGGGGCCTTGGTGTAGTCGAGGCGTTCGACGGAGAGCACCAGCGGACCGCCGGCCGCTCCGCCCCGGGGCGGCCGCGCGCGCCCACGGAGACGGGAGCGGGCCGCCGAGGCGATGGCGTCGCGGTCGATGCCGAGTGGATGCACACCCACCCGGGGCATATCCGGTGCTCCCGCGAGGGTTCTGCGGAACTGCTCGGCGAAGGTCTCGGTGTGGAACCCGGCCCAGTCCAGGCAGCTCAGCGAGGTACGGATCTCGGCGGCGGTGGGCAGGGCCGCGAAGACCTCCGGCGCCGGGAACGGGGTGTGATGGAAGAGGCCGATCCGCAGGTCGGGGCGGAGCGGGCGGAGTCGCCCGGGGACGAGCCAGAGGTTGTAGTCGTGCAGCCAGACGGTGGCGCCCGGCGCGGCGCGGGCGGCGATGTGGTCGGCGAAGCGCGCGTTCACCTCGCGGTAACGGGCCCAGGCGTCCGGGTCGAACCGCAGCCGCCGGGGCTGCGACATCAGGACCGGCCAGAGCGTCTCCTTGCAGGCCCGGTGGAAGTAGGCGGCCCAGTCGTCGGCGCTCAGCGGCACGAAGGAGAGCGGCAGCCCGGTGTCGTGCCCGTCCAGCCGGCCCGGGCGGGCGTGCGGGCCGAGAACTTCGGCGGTGGCCCAGACGGCCTGTGGGTTGGCCTCGAACAGGCTGCGCAGGGTGGGAAGGATGCCGTTGGGACTGGCAGGCGGCCGCCAGCCGCCGGGGGTCGGGTGGACCGGCGGGCGGTGGTAGCCGACCACGAGCGGGTAGTCGCGTTCCACCCAGCCGAGCTCCTGGAGGGCCGCCAGGATTCCGGCGGCGCCCGGTCGGTCGGGCCGGTGGACGGCGCCGCCCTCGGGGACGGCCGCGCGCAGGGCGGGTTCGGCGTTGCCGACGATCACGCCGTGCGCGCCGAGCCCGTACAGCGACAGGTCGTTGAGCGAGTCACCGGCCACGAGGACGGAGTCCATCGGCCAGCGCTGTTCGGCGGCCAGCGCCGCCAGGGCGCCGCCCTTGCTCGCACCGGGCGGGAGCACGTCGAAGTAGCGGTCCGCCGAGTACAGCCAGGTGCAGCCCAACGCCCGGACGGCGTCGGTGAGTTCCTGCGTCAGATCCGCAGGGCGCAGATGGAACGAGCAGCGGCCGTCCTGGACCACCCCGTGTTGGTAGACCAGCCCCGGGAAGCGGCGTAACGCGGCCCGCACGCGTTCGGCCCCGGGCCAGCCGCTGCGCAGCCTGCATTGCAGGTCCGCGACCGGGGTCCGGTCGGTGCCGTCGATGACGCTCGCCCCCACGTCGGCGATGATCCAGCGCGGTCTGGGCACCAGCGGGTCCCGCAGGGCTTTGAGCACCGAGGAGAGCCCCCGACCGGTCGCGAAGACCACGGCCACCTCCGGGTGACGGGCCAGCGCGGCATGCAGCCGGCGGCGGTCGGCCCGGTCGCCGCCGAGCAGGGTGCCGTCCAGGTCGGTGACCAGGATCCTTGCAGGGTGACCGAATTGGCGCAGTGCGGCACTCGCCCGCCCGTCCGCATGCCCGGTCGTATGCGCGGCCCCATGCCCGGTCGTCTCCGGTGCTGCCATGGTGGTTCCCCCTCGCCGATCGCCACGTGGAGCTGCGCCCCGGCCGTCGGACCGGGGCGCAGCTCAGATCAGGATCACCGGACGCTAACACGAAGCCATCACCGGGTGAATCGGGCGTGACACGGTGGGCGACACTCCTGATCACGAGCCGGTGGTGCGCCGTCTGGCAGGCGGCGCGCCAGGGCGTGCGGCGGCGGCGCGGCCTGCGTTGGCGCAAGTCGGTGGTGGGGACGGGTCAGTGGTGAGGAACGCGGGCGAGCCATTCCCTCAGAGCGGCGGCGTCGGGGGCCCGGCTGGAGCCCGGGCCGGTGGTCGCCGCGGCGCCGCAGGCGACGGCGGCGGCGAGGCAGTCGGGAAGCTCCCGGCCCGCGAGGTGGGCGTGCACGAAGCCGGCGTTGAAGCAGTCGCCCGCCCCGGTGGTGTCCACGACGTCGACCGGGACGGCGGCGACGTCGTACCGCTTCCCGTCGCGGACGGCGCACGCCCCTTCGCCCCCGCGCTTGACGACCACGGTGCGGACCAGCCCGGAGAGCACACCCAGGGCGTCGTCGACCGTGCCGGTGCCGGTCAGCCGCAGCGTCTCGTCGGCGTTGGGGGCGAACACGTCCACTTCGGCGAGCACCTCGCGCACGAGAGGCGTGTCGAGCGTGCCGGGCATGTCCTGGCAGTCCATGAACACCTCTGTCCCGAGCTGACGGGCGACTCGCAGCGCGGCCAACACCTCTTCTCCGTACTGGAGTTGCGGCAAGATCAGCATCGCCGGGCGGTGCTCGCGCAGCAGCGCGGCGAGCGGCCGGGCGTCAACCGGGTCCTGATAGCTGACCATGGCCCGGTCACCGGGGGACGACAGAGCCACCGTGACGCTGCGCAGTGGGCCCGGGTGGTGGCGGAAGCCGGTCTCGTCCAGCCCTTCGGCGCGGGCGGCGGCCAGCACCTGCCCGCTGAACAGGTCGATTCCGAAGTCGGTTGCCCAGACCACGTCATGGCCCAGTCGGTGCATCGCCATCGCCGGGGTGAACGCCCCGCCGGGCAGCAGGTCGACCGCCTCGGCGAACACCTCCGTCCCGGGCCGGACGGGCCTGGCCAGCCCCCGGAAGACCAGATCGGCGAAGTAGGCGCCGACGACCAGCACCTCCCGGCCGCCCCGTGACGCGCCTCCCCCGTCCCACCGCGACCGGCTCCGGTTCTGCGCCATGTGTGACGTCACCTTCCCGCCGTTGACCGTCAACCGCCGATCCGCTTCTCCCCGGATTCGCGGTCTGCGAAGCACCAGGGGTGCGGGCCCGGGCCGGGGCCGGCGCCCGAATCTCCCGTGGCCGGGGCTGACGCCACGTCTCCCGCGACCGCGACCGGGGCCGACGCCGCTTCTCCCGCGGCCCTGCGCTACCGGGCGCGAAGGCCGTGTCCGTCCGCCCAGGCCGCGATGGCGCCGGCGATCAGCAGCGGGTGGTCCTCCGGTGTGTGGTGGCCGGCGACGGCGTCGAAGTGTTCGACCGTCAGGCCGGCGATACTCGCCTCGCACCACGCGATGGTGTCCTCGTGCACCATCGTGCCCGGCCCGGGGGCGAAGGTGATCATGAGCTTGGGCACGGCGGGGCTGGCTCCGAGCCACCGGTCGTACGCCTCGATCCGGGCGACGACGTCGGCGGGCTCGCCGCCCAGCGGCATCGAGCGCGGCCACTGCAGGAGCGGGAGGCGGCTCTCGCGGGTGGGGTACGGCTTGAGGTAGACGTCGAGGTCGCCCGGGGCGAGCGCGGTGGCGACGGTGCCGGGCAGGCCCTTCTCGAGGAAGACGTTGTCGTCGAGGATCATGGCCTCGCCGATGCCGTCCGTCTTGATCGCCCGGAAGAGGTCCCGGCCGCCTTCGGGGAACTCCTCCCAGCTCATCGGCTTGACGATGGTCTCGGTGAACGCGATGCCGCGCACCCGGCCGGGGTGGCGGGCGGCCCAGTCGAAGGCCAGGGCGCCGCCCCAGTCGTGGCCGACCAGGATCACGTCATCGAGCCCGAGCACGTCGAACCAGGCGTCCAGGTACCGGGCGTGGTCGGCGAAGGTGTAGTCGATGGCAGGCTTGCCGGACTCGCCCATGCCGATCAGGTCGGGGGCGAGCAGCCGGCCGTTCCCCACCGCGGGCATGACGTGCCGCCAGAGGTGGGAGGAGGTCGGGTTGCCGTGCAGGAAGACAATCGGCGTCCCGGCGCCGGACTCCCGGTGGTGCATGGTCGAACCGAGGATGTGCTGAACGGGCATGGTGCTGTCCTTCGACGAGAGCTGATGGAGGGTGAGGGCGGCAGACGACAGGCGACAGACAGCAGGCGGCAGGCGCGCTCAGCGGAAGGCGGCGGCGTTGCGGGCGGCCCAGGCGGCGAAGGCCGTGGGCGGGCGGCCCAGGACGTGTTCGACGTCGGGGCCGACGCGCTGCTCCTCCTCGGTCGGTTCGCCGAGGATCGCCAGGGTGCCGGCGACGACGGGCAGCGGCATGAACCGCGCCATCAGTGCGTGGGCCTGCTCGCGGGTCTGCTCGGTGAAGTGCACCGGTTCGCCCAGCGCGGCCGCGATCGCCGCGGCCCGCTCGCGCGGGGTGGTCGGCGCGGGGCCGGTCAGGGTGTAGGTGGCGCCCAGGTGGGCATCCTCGCGCAGGGCGGCGGCGGCCACGGCGGCCACGTCCTCGGGATCGACGAACGGCAGGCCGACGTCGCCGAACGGCGCCTCGACCGCCCGCCGGGTGCGGACCGACTCGGCCCAAGCGAGGGCGTTGGCGGCCATCCCGCCCGACCGCAGGATCGTCCAGCCGAGCCCGGATTCCCGGACGGCCGCCTCGAACCGGACCGGGTGCCGGTACACCTCCGGGCGGGTCCCCGCTCCCTGCGAGGAGAGCAGCACCACCCTGCGGATCCCGGCGCTCTTCGCGATGTCCACGATGCCGTCCGGGTCCTCCCCCGCCACCAGCAGGAACAGCGCCCGCGCCCCGTCGAACGCGGCCCGCAGGCCGGCCGGCTCGGCGAGGTCGCCTGCCGCCGCCCGCACGCCCGGCGGCACGTCGGCGTCGGTGATGTGCCGGGCGACGGCGGTCACCGGCACCTCCGCCTCGGTCAGCAGCCGCACCAGTGCCCGCCCCACGTTCCCGGTCGCACCTGTCACCACGATCATGTCGATCTCCCCGGTCGATAAGTGAGTTAGTTGCCTGACTAATTCCGTCGAGCCGAAACCGTAGCAGCCCCGACCGGCATCGGTCTACAGTTAGTCGGGTGACTGACTCAATGAGCTCCCGGCGCTCCCCGGCGAAGGCTGCCGACAACAGGACCGACGGCGAGAGGGCCGGCGAGAGGGCCGGCGACAAGGCCGCCACCGGGAAGGCCGCCGCCCCGAAAGCCGCCGGCAAGCGGCAGCGGCTGACGGCCGCCGCAGCGCGGGTCCTGCACGAGCAGGGCGTCGAGCGCACCACCATCGCCGACATCGCCCACGCTGCCGACGTGCCGACCGGCAACGTGTACTACTACTTCAAGACCAAGGACGACCTGGTCAGGGCCGCCCTCACCGAGCACACCGGCCACCTGGAGACCCTCACCGCCGAGCTCGACCGCCTCGCCGACCCGCGCGAACGCCTCAAGGGCCTGGTGACCGCATGGGTCGGCCGGCGTGACACCGCCGCCCGCTACGGCTGCCCCACCGGCACCCTCGCCGTCGAACTCGACAAGCGCGACGACGGCGGCCTCGACATCGCGGTGGGCCAGGTCATCCGCCGCCTGCTGCAGTGGGTCGAGGAGCAGTACCGGCAGCTGGGCGCAGCCGACCCGGAGGGCCTCGCCGTCACCCTCGTCGCCGGCTACCAGGGCATGTCCCTGCTCTCCAACGCCCTGCGCAACCCGGAGATCATGACCCGCGAGGGGGCCCGCCTGATGGACTGGATCGACGCCGGCGTCTGACCTCCGCCCGCGCGGTCAGTACCCGGCGGGAGTCAGGAGGGCGTCGGCGAGGGCCGTGCGGGCGTAGAGGACGAACCGCCCGGTGCGGTGGGCCGTGACCAGGCCCGCGTTCCGCAGGGCCGTCAGGTGCTGGGAGACCCCGGCCGCGGACAGGCCTGAGTGCTCGGCCAGCCGGGTGGTCGAGGACGGTGTGTCGAGTTCGGTCAGCAACAGCGCGCGGGAGCGGCCCAGGACGGCGGCGACGGCGTCGGGCGAGGCGGTCGCCCGCGGCTCCCACAGGTTGCCGATTCCCCGTGCCGGATAGGCGAGTTGGGGCGGATCCGGCGACACCGAACGGGTCAGCACCCGCGGCCACGCGAACGCCGAGGGCACCAGGAGCAGGCCGGAGCCGGCCTGGTCCCGGGTCAGCGCGCAGTGCCGGTGGACCAGCCGCAGCGTGCCGTCGTCCCACCGCACGGTCTCGTGCAGTTCGTTGAGGACGTGGGCGGAGCCGTGCTCGGCGACCTGCCGGGCCCGGTGGAAGACGTCGGCTTCGAGGAGCCGCCGGATCCTGGCCCAGTAGGGCGCGAGGGCGAGCTCCCAGTACGCCTCGATCTCCGCGGTGATCTTCTCCAGCGCCTCCTCGGGGGCCTCGTGCAGAAGCCTGAGCCGCGCGGACGGGCCGGTGCCGCGCTCGACGCCGAGCATCTCCAGCTCGGTCCGCACCCGGGCGGGCGCGGTGCGCCGGATCGCCTCCAGTTCGGTGCCGAGGACGGGGAACGGGGTGGCGGGGGTGGGGTTGAGGAAGTCCGCGAGGTAGCCGCCGGCGGGGACGAGGTCGGCCAGCCAGCCGCGGTCGAGCCCGGCGTGGGCCAGCCGGGGCCGCACCTGCTCGGCCCAGCGCCGGTGCAGCGGCGGCTCGGCGTCACCCCGGAGCAGCCGGAAGCTGGTGACGACCTCCCACATCGGGGAGACGGCGAACCGGGTCTGCGCCAGGTCCGCCGCGGAGAAACTCAGTCCCGACTGCATGCGCCGCCGCCTCCCGGCCGTCGCCCACTGGATTCGGCCCGAGCCTAATCGATGGCCCGCCTGCCGGGCGGCCTCGCACACGGCGGCGGCCCCGGGACTCCGTCAGCACCGAGCCCGGGGCCGCCGCCAGGCCGCGCGGGCCGCGGCTTCACCGGGCGACGGCCGCCGGCGCGGTCAGGACGCCGAGCAGGCGCGCCACCTCCCGGGCGACCGCTGACCGGCCGTCACCCAGGTAGGCCCGGGTGTCGACGAGGGCGGAGTCGGCGGCCAGGCGGCGGCGGACGGCGGCGGTGAAGGCCTTGTTGAGGTGGGTGGCGATGTTGATCTTCGTCATGCCGTGGGCGACGGCCGCGGCGAGGTTCTCGTCCGCGACCCCGGAGGAGCCGTGCAGCACCAGCGGCACGGGCACGGTGGCCCGCAGCGCGGCTATCAGCTCCAGGTCCAGCACGGCGTCCCGGGTGAGCATGGCGTGCGAGGTGCCGACGGCGACGGCCAGCGCGTCCACGCCGGTGCGCTCGGTGAACGCCGCGCCCTCGCCCGGGTCGGTCCGGGCGCCGGGCGCGTGGACGCCGTCCTTGCCGCCGACCTCGCCCAGCTCCGCCTCCACCCAGACGCCCGCGTCGTGGCAGAAGGCCGCCACCTCGGCGGTGGCCCGTACGTTCTCCTCGTAGTCGAGCACGGAGGCGTCGAACATCACCGAGGTGAAACCGAGTTCGACCGCCTCGCGGACCAGTGACCGGTCGGTCGCGTGGTCGAGGTGGACGGCCACCGGCACGCCCGCGGCCCGGGCCACGGCCAGCGTGGCGGTGCCGATCGGGGCCAGGCCGCCGTGGTAGCGGACGGCGTTCTCGCTGATCTGCAGGATCACCGGGGCGCCGGCGCTCTCGGCGCCGGCGACGATGGCCTCGGCGTGCTCCAGCTGGATGACGTTGAACGCGCCGACGCCGTGGCCGCCGTGGCGGGCGGGGGCGGTGATCTCGCCGGTTCCGGTCAGGGGCATGGCTCTCCTTGAGGGTGCGCCGGCTCGATCTCCTCGACCCGGACGAGGCTGAGCAGGCGGTGGTGGGCACCGGCGTCGAAGCGGCCGGCCTGCGGCGCGAGGACGGTGGCGGCGGACAGCGCCACCGCGTGCCGGAGCCGGTCGGGCCAGGCGGCGCCGGCGGCCAGGCCGAGCGCGAGCGCGGCCACCGCCGAATCGCCCGCGCCGGTCGGGTTGCCGGGGAACCGGCCGGGCGGGCGCGCCTGCCAGCGGCCTTCGGCGGTGCAGGCCAGCAGCCCGTCCGGCCCGAGCGAGGCGACCACCGCCCCCGCACCGGCCGCGCGGAGCAACTCGGCACCCTCCAGCGGGTCGTGGGCGCCGGTGGCCTCGGCCAGCTCGCGCAGGTTCGGCTTGACCACGGCGGGGCCGGCCGGGAGCCCGTGCAACAGTGCGGGGCCCTCGGCGTCCAGCAGCGCCGGGATGCCGTGCGCCCCTGCCCGCTCGACGAGCTGCCGGTAGGCGTCCACCGGAACGCCGCGCGGCAGGCTGCCCGAGAGCACCACGACGGCCGCTCCGGACAGCAGGCGCTCGTAGTGGGCCAGGAAGGCCTGCCACTCCGCCGGGGAGACCACCGGACCGGGCTCCAGGTAGATGGTGGTGTCACCGTCGCGCTCCTCGGCGACGGCGACGGTGCGGCGGGTCTCCCCCGCCGCCTCGACCAGTTCGTCGTGCAGCCCCGCCGCGGCGAGGTCCTCGCGAACCGCCCGGCCGATCGCCCCGCCGGTCAGACCGGTGACGACCGGGACGTGGCCGAGCGCGGCCAGGACGCGGGCGACGTTGACGCCCTTGCCGCCGGCCTGCTGGGTGACCTCGCGCACGCGGTTGCTGCCGTGCCTGCGGACCTCGGGGAGCCGGTAGGTGACGTCGAGAGCGGTGTTGAGGGTGACGGTGAGGATCACCGGCCGCCCCCGTCCAGCAGGTCCTGCGCGAGCAGCGCCGCCCCCAGGCTCCCCGCACGGTGGCCCAGTTCGGCCGCGACGAGCTGCGGCGGCCCGCGGAAGGTGAGGCGCTCGGCGAGGGCGTCCCGCAGCGGGCCGAGGAACGGCTCGCCGGCCTCGGCGAGGCCGCCGCCGATGACGATCCGCCCGAAGTCGAGCACCACGGTCAGCGCCGCCAGGCCGTCGGCCAGCGCCTCCACAGCCTCCGTCCAGATCCGCGCGGCGGAGCGGTCCCCGGCCTCGGCCAGCCGCCTGACGTCCTTGGCGCTGACGGCGGTCTCGCCGGAGGCCCGGGCGTAGCGGCGGGCGATGGCGGAGGCGGACGCCAGGGTCTCCACGCAGCCTCGGTTGCCGCAGGCGCACCGGTCCCCGCCGGGGCGGACGACCAGGTGGCCGAGCTCCCCGGCGAAGCCGCGGTCACCGCCGAAGGGCCGGCCGTCGATCATCAGCGCGGCGGCGATGCCGGTGCCGACGGGGACGAAGGCGAAGTCGGGGCAGGAGCGGCCGGCGCCGAGCCGGCCTTCCGCGACCCCGCCGGCCCGGACGTCGTGCCCGAACGCCACCGGGAGGTCGAGGTGTTCGGCGAGCCGGCCGCGCACGGGGGTGCCGCGCCAGCCGAGGTTGGCGGCGAGGACGGCGGTGCCCGTCTCCTCGTCCACCAGGCCGGGCACCACGATCCCGGCGGCCTCCGGCCTGCCGCCGTGCCGGAGGGCGCGGGTCATCAGCTCGTCGGCGCAGGCGAGGACGGTCTCGGTCACGGCGTCCGGTCCGCGGTCGGCGCGGGTGTGCCACTGGGCCGAGCCGAGGAGCCGGCCGTCCTCGACGATCGCGCCCTTGATGTGGGTGCCACCGACGTCCAGCGCGATGACGCTCACCGGCCGCCCGCCTTCCGGCCCCGCCCCGGCCGGTGGATCACGGTCACGGCTGGTCCAGCACGATGGAGCGGGTGAGGTTGCGCGGGCGGTCGGGGTCCAGCCCGCGGGCCTTGGCCAGCTCGACGGCGAGGCGCTGGGCGCGGACCAGCTCCGCCAGCGGGTCCCGCGTCGAGACCACGGCAGGGGCGCCGGTCAGCGCGATCTGGTCGAGCAGGCCCGCCGGCGGCTCGCCGAAGAACCAGACGGTGCTCTCGGAGCTGCTGACGCTGATCGGGCCGTGACGGTACTCCATGGCGGGGTAGGACTCCGTCCAGGAGGACGACGCCTCGCGGACCTTGAGCGCCGCCTCGTGGGCGATGCCGCAGGTCCAGCCGGTGCCCAGGAAGGTGAACTGCTTCGAGGCGAGGGCCCGTTCGGGCAGCGCGGCATCCAGGGCCTGCTGCGCCTGTGCGGGCAGGTCCGCCGGGGCCGCGCCGAGGTGCGCCCGGAGCAGGACGAGGGCGGTGGTGGCGAACCGGGTCTGCACGACGGACTGCTCGTCGGCGAACTCCAGGGCGACCACGTTCTGCGCGGCGTCGACCACCGGCGTCGACAGGTCCCCGGTGATCGCGACGGTCGCGCCGTTGCGGGTGCGGGCCAGCGCGTCCAGCACCTCGGTGGTGGTTCCGGAGCGGGTGAGGGCGACGACCCGGTCGTACCGGCGCTGGGCCGGGAACTCGGAGGCCGCGAACGCGTCGGTCTCCCCCTGCCCCAGCGACTCGCGCAGCGCCGCGTAGGCCTGCGCGATGTAGAGCGAGGTGCCGCAGCCGACGATCGCGACGCGCTCTCCGGGTTCGGGAAGTCCCTTGGGGGTCAGCTCAAGGGCGCGCTGCCAGCACTCCGGCTGGCTGGCAATCTCGGCGTCGACGTAGGCCATGACGTCCTCCTGCGCAAGGTTGAGTCTCGATGCTCAAATCTGAGTGATTTATAGCTCGTTCTTCCAGGCATGTGCAACCATGATCACCAAGATCGCAGTTTCGAGCACTCGGCCGGCGGCCCGGCTCCGGGCAGCAGAGCCGCGCAGGACCGGAGCGGTCTGCACCTCGACGGGCCACTGTCCCGGCGCCGGGTGGGTTGACTGAATCTGATTGCATTGACCAGTATCGAGCGATTCTGAGCAGATGCTCGCCGGCGGCCGCCCCCACCGATGGCCGCCCGGCCGGCACGTTTCCCGGAGGTGACCGCGTGACCGCGCGGATTCAATCAGCGGCGCCGCCGCGGGGCACCGCCCTGTCCGGTGCCCGCCTCGTCCTGCCCGGCGGTGTCGT
>NZ_JBVJCO010000043.1:31899-78285 GCF_055588525.1 Kitasatospora sp. NPDC041988 | reverse complement strand
TACATTCCGAACCCGGAAGCTAAGCCTCACAGCGCCGATGGTACTGCAGGGGGGACCCTGTGGGAGAGTAGGACGCCGCCGAACAATCATTCACAAATAGGCCCCATCCGGGAACGGATGGGGCCTATTTGCATTTCTGCTGCGGCCCCACACGCACGCCGCCCGCCGACGCGCCCGGGGAACCGGGGAAGCGTCAACGGGCGGCGGGCAGGGGCGTTCTCAGCGTTCTCGGTGGTGCTATGCGGAGAGCCGCGTCAGCGCGTCCTCGACGGTCAGCTCCTCGCGTTCCCCGGTGCGCCGGTCCTTGACCTCGACGACGCCCTCGCCGGCCCGTCGGCCGACCACCAGCACCGTCGGCACGCCGAGCAGCTCGGAGTCGGTGAACTTGACCCCGGGGGAGACCCCGGCGCGGTCGTCGACGATGACCCGCACCCCGGCCGCCGCCAGCTTCTCGGCGAGTTCCAGCGCCAGCTCCGTCTGGACGGCCTTGCCGGCCGCCACGACGTGGACGTCCGCAGGCGCGACCTCGCGGGGCCAGCAGAGGCCCTGCTCGTCGGCGGTCTGCTCGGCCAGCGCGGCGACGGCGCGCGAGACGCCGATGCCGTACGAGCCCATGGTGACCCGGACCGGCTTACCCTCCGGGCCTAGGACGTCGAGCTCGAAGGCGTCGGCGTACTTGCGGCCCAGCTGGAAGATGTGGCCGATCTCGATCGCCCGGTCCAGCCGCAGGCCGGTGCCGCAGCGCGGGCAGGGGTCGCCCGGCTCGACGACGACCACGTCGAGATACTGCTCGACCTCGAAGTCGCGGCCGCAGACCACGTTGCGGGCGTGCGTGTCCTGCTTGTTGGCGCCGGTGATCCAGGCCGTTCCCGGGGCGATCCGCGGGTCCGCGAGGTAGCGCACCCCGGTCAGCCCCTGCGGCCCGACGTAGCCGCGGACCAGGTCGGGCCGGCCGGCGAAGTCCTCGGCGGTGACGAGCTCGACCTCGGCCGGGGCGAGGTGTTCGGCGAGCTTGCCGAGGTCCAGCTCGCGGTTGCCGGGGATGCCGACGGCCGTGATCTCGCCGTCGACCTTGACCAGCAGGTTCTTCAGCGTCGCGGACGCCGGGACGCCGAGGTGCGCGGCCAGCGACTCGATGGTCGGGGTGTCGGGGGTGGGGATCTCCTCCAGCGGGGGGTGCGCGGCCCCCTCGACCGCGGGTGCGACCGTGGTGACGGCCTCGGTGTTGGCCGCGAAGTCGCACGCGGGGCAGTCCGCGAAGGTGTCCTCGCCGGCCGCGGCGGGGGCGAGGAACTCCTCGGAGGCCGAGCCGCCCATCGCGCCGGAGACGGCGGAGACGACCCTGAAGTCGAAGCCCAGCCGCGTGAAGATCCTGATGTAGGCCTCGCGGTGCAGCCGGTAGGCCTCGCCCAGTCCCTCGTCGGTGACGTCGAAGGAGTACGAGTCCTTCATCTGGAACTCGCGGCCGCGCAGCACACCGGAGCGGGGCCGGGCCTCGTCGCGGTACTTGGTCTGGATCTGGTAGAGGATCACCGGCAGGTCCTTGTAGGACGTGCACTGGTCCTTGACGACCTGGGTGAAGATCTCCTCGTGCGTGGGCCCGAGTACGTAGGCCGCGCCCTTGCGGTCCTTGAGCTGGAAGAGCAGGTCGCCGTACTCGTCGGCGCGGCCGGTCGTCTCGTAGTTCTCGCGCGGGAGCAGCGCGGGCAGCAGGACCTCCTGGCCGCCGATCGCGTCCATCTCCTCGCGGACGATCCGGGAGACGTTCTCCAGGACCCGCTTGCCGAGCGGCAGCCAGATCCACACGCCGGCGGCGGAGCGGCGGACGTACCCGGCCCGGACCAGCAGCTTGTGGCTGGTCGTTTCGGCGTCGGCCGGGTCGTCCCGCAGTGTCTTGAGCATCAACTGGGACATACGCAGGACCATTTGGCTCTCCCCGGAGGTTCGTGAACGCTTCCGCGAGCCTATCCAGCCTTGTGACGCCTGCCGCAGGAGCACCGCCGGCCCCCGGGCCGCACGCGTTGCCGGCGCACCCGGCATGGCCGCCGCCGGTGGCTGGCTGTGGCCGCCCCGGACCCGCCCGACGGGCGGCCCGGGGCGGCGGCGGACGGCCGGAAACGGCGGTGTGGCGGGGGAAGCCCATGCTCAGCGGGGGTCCGCCCGCCGGGCCGGAGGGACCGGAAGGTAGCATGAGGGCACCCTCCTAGCTCGAAAGATGGACTTGTGACTGTCAACGACGACGTGTTCACGGACTGGAAGAACCGCGAGGAGATCGCGGAGTCGATGATTCCGATCATCGGCCGACTGCACCGGGAGAGGGACGTCACAGTCCTGGTTCACAGCCGCTCCCTGGTGAACAAGTCGGTGGTCAGCATCCTGAAGACCCACCGGTTCGCCCGCCAGATAGCCGGGGAGGAGCTCTCGGTCACCGAGACGCTGCCGTTCCTTCAGGCGCTCACCACGCTGGACCTCGGTCCCTCGCAGATCGACATCGGCATGCTCGCCGCCACCTACGGTGCCGACGACCACGGCCTGTCGGTGGAGGAGTTCACCGCCCGCGCGGTGGCCGGTGCGACGGGTGCCAACAAGATCGAGCGCTCCGGCTCGCGTGACGTCGTGCTCTACGGCTTCGGCCGCATCGGCCGTCTCGTCGCCCGCCTGCTGATCGAGAAGGCCTCCGACAACGGCCTGCGGCTGCGGGCCATCGTCGTCCGCCAGGGCGGCGACCAGGACATCGTGAAGCGCGCCTCGCTGCTGCGCCGCGACTCCATCCACGGGCAGTTCCAGGGCACCATCACCGTTGACGAGGCGAACAGCACGATCATCGCCAACGGCAACGCGATCAAGGTCATCTACGCCAACGACCCGTCCGAGGTCGACTACACGGCGTACGGGATCAACGACGCCATCCTGATCGACAACACCGGGAAGTGGCGCGACCGCGAGGGTCTGTCGAAGCACCTCCGCCCCGGCGTCGACAAGGTCGTCCTGACCGCCCCGGGCAAGGGCGACGTCCCGAACATCGTGCACGGCGTCAACCACGACACGATCAAGCCGGACGAGCAGATCCTGTCCTGCGCCTCGTGCACCACCAACGCGATCGTCCCGCCGCTGAAGGCGATGGACGACCAGTACGGTGTGCTGCGCGGCCACGTGGAGACCGTCCACTCGTTCACCAACGACCAGAACCTGCTGGACAACTACCACAAGGCCGACCGCCGCGGCCGCTCGGCACCGCTCAACATGGTGATCACCGAGACGGGGGCCGCCTCGGCCGTCGCCAAGGCGCTGCCGGACCTCAAAGCGAAGATCACCGGCAGCTCGATCCGCGTGCCGGTGCCGGACGTCTCGATCGCCATCCTCAACCTGCAGCTGGCCCGCGAGACCACGCGCGAGGACGTCCTCGAGTACCTCCGCGACATCTCGCTGACCTCGCCGCTGAAGCGCCAGATCGACTTCACCACCGCGCCCGACGCGGTGTCGAACGACTTCATCGGTTCGCGCCACGCCTCGATCGTCGACGCCGGCGCCACCAAGGTCGAGGGCGACAACGCGATCCTCTACCTGTGGTACGACAACGAGTTCGGCTACTCCTGCCAGGTCATCCGGGTCGTCCAGCACGTCTCCGGCGTCGAGTACCCGACCTTCCCCGCCCCGGCGGTCTGATCCCGGGGTTTCGATCCCGGTCCTGATCCCGCGCAGGCCCGAAGGCCGCTCCCGCTTCCGGCGGGGGCGGCCTTCCTGCATGGCGCGGGTGCCGGCCCGGCCGTTGCGCCGGGCCCGCCCCGGAGGCGAGGGCCACCCTTGCTATTGACGGTGGCATGCCAGTGTCGGGAGGATGCCGGGGTCGTCCGTCCGGGCCGAGGAGAGGGACACCGATGGCTGTTCGTCCGCTGATTCGCCGAGCCGGCCGCCTGCTGGGGGCGGCCGTGCTCGCCCTCACCGGGGCGCTGGCCGCCGCCGGACCCGCGCAGGCCGACTTCGGGAGCGACTATCACGACCCGGTCAGCGCGGCCAAGCCGCTCACCAGACCGGACACCCGCTCCTGCACGGTCGAGGTGATGCACGACCAGCCGTTCCGGGACGGGTACGGCAATCCGCCGGACACGCCGTACAGCGCCACCGTGGCGCCGCCCGCCGGGTGTGCGGGGCCGTGGTCGGCCGTGGTCATGGACCTGCACGGGCAGGTGGCGGGGCGGCAGTTCGACCGGCTGTTCAGCGTGCGGGTCGGCGGGGTGCAGGTGCTGCTCTCGTCCACGCCCGAACCGTCCAAGGACGGGATCGAGTGGGCGGTCGAGCGGGACGTCACCCGGTATGCGCCGCTGCTCGCGGGAGGGGCGCAGCCGTTCTCCTTCGACCTGGCCAATGTCACCGACGGCACGTACACCGGCGTGTTCCGGATCTCGGCGAGCTTCACCTTCTACACCACCTCCGCGCGGTGGCCCGCAGCCCGCACCGCCGACCGGATACTGACCACCGGGGCGTTCGGGCTCACCCAGGCCGCCCCGACGGCGGCTCGCGAGCTCACCTTCCCGCAGAACCTGGAGCGGCTGACCGCCGAGGTGTACGCGCGGGGCGGGGGAGCCTGCGAGGAGTTCGCGTACGCCTCCGCGCCGGACGAGTTCGCGCGTGCCAACCCGGGGAGCGGGGCCTGCGGCAAGGGACCGTTCCGTGAACTGCGGCTCAGCATCGACGGACGGACGGCCGGTGCGGTCTGGCCGTACCCGGTGATCTACACCGGCGGGTGGGACCCGCTGCTCTGGCGGCCCACACCCGGCATCTTCGCGTTCGACCTGCCGGCCTACCGCCTCGACCTCACCCCGTACGTCGGCCTGCTCCTGGACGGCCGCCCGCACAGCGTCGGCATCACCGTCAACGCGGCCGAGGCCCAGGCCAACGACCTCTGGAGCGGCCAGGTCAACCTCTTCGCCGAGACCGACCACGGCGCCGCCCGCACCTCCGGGCAGCTCACCGAGTACCGGGTGGCCCCCGAGGCGTCGGCCGGGACGGTCCTCGCGGACCACGGCGGCGGCAGCGGGGACTGGGCCGTGACGGCGGACCGGCACGACCTGGCGCGCGGCTGGGTGCAGACCTCGCACGGGCGCATCACCACCGAGGTCCGCGACGACCTCGCGTTCCGCTCGGCCCAGCAACTGCGCGACAGCGGCAACGACCTGACCTTGCACAACCGCACCGACCTCACCCGGACCACCGCCACCTGGGGCGCCGGCCCGCACCGCACCACCACCGTCCACGAGGGCGAGCCGCTGGACGTCACCTACAAGGTCACCCACGACGCGGCCGGCAACAGCGACCAGCGGACGGCCATGGAGCTCGGCTACCACCGCGAGGCCACCACCGCCGTCGGAGCCCGGACCACCGAGCGCTCCACCGTCGACCACACGCTGCGCCCGACCGCCCACCGGCACGACGGCGACACCACCGTCCGCACCGGCGGCTCGGCGGAGGACTACCGCAGCACCGGGCCGGACGGGCCGTACCACCGCAGCATCACCACGCTGGACGGGTGGCCGGTGGGGTAGCCCCGGGGAGGGGGACGGGGCGGTTCGGGTGAACGGGGGCGGTGTGTCCGGGACGACGGCGGGCGTGGCGGCGACAGCCGGTGTGTCGTGGCAGTCGGACCGAACGGCACCACCCAACGCCTCGGAAGGGGACACCATGACCCGGTCGAAGACCAGGGCCGCACAGAGCGTCGAAGAGGTCATCGAGCGGATGCGGGCGATCGAGGCCCGGCTGGACCCGCGGGACGGCGTCGCCTGCTTCAACCGGATGTACCTGCGGGTCACCGAACTGGTCGGTGAGCGACTGGTGGCCGGCTACTTCCAGGACCAGGCGTTCATCGAGCGGCTGGACGTGGTCTTCGCCAACCTCTACTTCGACGCGGTGGACGCGGCCGAGGCGGGCCGCCCGGTGAACGCCTCCTGGCAGCCGCTCTTCGAGGCGAGGGACAACCGGGTGGTCTGGCCGATCCAGTTCGGCTTCGCCGGGATGAACGCCCATATCAACCACGACCTCCCGCTCGCCGTGGTGGCCACCTGCATCGAACGCCGCACCACCCCGGACACCCCGCCCGTGCACGCCGACTACCTCAAGGTGAACGAGCTGCTCACCCAGGTCGAGGCGGAGGTCCGGGCCTCCTTCGAGGCGCAGATCGTCAAGGTCACCACCGGAGCCGTCGAACCGCTGAAGCACATCGTCGCCAGCTTCTCCGTCGCCCGCGCCCGCGACGCGGCCTGGGCCACCACCCAGACCCTCTGGCACCAGCGCAACCTGCGACCGCTCTACGACGCCACCCTCACCACCGTCACCGCGGGCGTCGCCCTGGCCGGCCGGATGCTCCTCACCCCCGTGCTGCCCCCGGTCGACCAGCCCGACGACGCCGCCTGACGGGCTCCCTCCTCTCTCCTGGCCCGCCCGCCGGGGTCAGGCGGTCGGCCCAGTCCGGCGGGCGGCGGCGGGGCGGGCCGGTTGGACTGGTGGGCGACCGCCCCGCCGCAAGGCCCCCGAGAGGGAAGGCCCCCTGCAAGGCCCCCGAAAGGCCCCGCCGATGTCCCAGCCGGTGTCCGCCCCGCCCCGCCGCTACGACGACCTGCGCGCGCTGGTCCTCAACTGCACGCTCAAGCGCTCACCCGAACGCAGCCACACCCAGGGCCTGATCGATGTCAGTACCGGCATCATGCAGCACCAGGGCGTCCAGGTCGACGTGCTCCGCGCGGTCGACCACGACATCGCCACCGGCGTCTGGCCCGACATGACCGAGCACGGCTGGGAGACCGACGACTGGCCGATCCTCTACAGCCAGGTGATGGCCGCCGACATCCTCGTCCTCGCCGGCCCGATCTGGCTCGGCGACAACTCCTCCGTGATGAAGACGGTGATCGAGCGTCTGTACGCCTGCTCGTCGGTCCTCAACGCCCAAGGCCAGTACGCCTACTACGGCAGGGTCGGCGGCTGCCTGATCACCGGCAACGAGGACGGCGCCAAGCACTGCGCGATGAACGTCCTCTACAGCCTCCAGCACCTGGGCTACACCATCCCGCCGCAGGCCGACGCCGGCTGGGTCGGCGAGGCCGGCCCCGGACCGTCCTACCTGGACGAGGGCTCCGGCGGGCCGGAGAACGACTTCACCAACCGCAACGCGACCTTCATGACCTGGAACCTGCTCCACCTCGCCGGCCTCCTCAAGGACGCCGGCGGCAT
This sequence comes from Kitasatospora sp. NPDC041988, assembly GCF_055588525.1. Classification (NCBI taxonomy): domain Bacteria; kingdom Bacillati; phylum Actinomycetota; class Actinomycetes; order Kitasatosporales; family Streptomycetaceae; genus Kitasatospora; species Kitasatospora sp. NPDC041988. The sequence goes on along the minus strand of NZ_JBVJCO010000043.1, from coordinate 71,064 downwards.
CCCCGCCCACGGCAACCAGCGCTCCGAGTGGGACGCGGGCTGCCGCTTCGACTTCGAGAACCCCGAACACCGGTGAACCGCAACGGGAATCACCGTCGAAGCGGGGTCAGCGCCCCCGGAGAGGGCGTCGGCTTCCTCGGGGGGCGATGACCTGACCGCTGTCCCGCACGAGGTACTTCCCGGGGCCGGAAACGAGCCGAACCTCGACCTCCAGCCCCACACGTGATGAGGCGCCCCGCCCGGGAGTCGGGTACTGCCGGGGGGCGAGGTGGGTCAGCTGGTGGTGGCCGGGGCGGTGAACTGCTCGCGGGGCCCGAAGTCCGTGTAGGTCACGGTGATGACGGACGTGACGGTCGTGGAGCCGCGGGGGACCTTCATGGACTGGTTCTGTGCCAGGATGCGGCCGGCCCGGTCGATCCAGACGTCGTAGTCCTTCCCGCTGACGCCCTGATCGGACATCTTCTGGAACTCCTTGGGGTCGATGGCCTTGATCTGGTCGACCGTCAGGCGAGCGCCGAGGTGGTACGCCGCGACCCCGTTCTTCTGCTCCATGCCCTTGCGGGCGCCGGGGCCGGCCTCAACGAGCGCCTTGGCGTATAGGGTGCCGGTGTCCTGGGGCGAGGAAGCGTCGCTGCTGCTCAGGCTCCAGGCGCTGCCCGCCTTGGTCTTGTCACGCACGAAGGTGCCCTTGCCGGTGGCGAGCGACTCCATCCAGAGCGTCGGCTCGTCGCCGTCGCCGAGCATCATCTTCGTCTCGGTCCGGGCCTCATAGGTGGGAGTGTTCACGTTGACCCGGCCGGTCGCGGTGATCACGGACCCCTGGCCGTCGGCCGTCGCGGTCGTCTTCATGGCCAGCGTCGCGGAGTACGGTGTCCGGTCGGACTGGGCCAGTGCCACCGCGGGATCGAACGCTCCGGAGGCGTCGACCGGGGCGCCCGTGGCACCCGCGGTCGCAGTCGGCGTGGTGGTCGCGGCGGGGCTGGGCGTTGGCTCCGACGCGGTCGCGGTCGGCGGCGCACTCGCGCTCACGGTGGCACCGGTCGTCGCCGAGGTACCGCCGGCCGGCGGGGCGGACTGTGCGTCGCCGTCGTTGCAGGCAGCCACGGCGGACAGGGCGAGCAGCGCGGCAGCGGTGGTCAGGGTGGTGCGGCGGATCGTCACAGAGGTCTCCGGTCAGGTGGATGAACAGGAGAACACTTTCACGAAAAAGCCCCATCTTTCGACGACGCTTCTGATCGGCCCGCCGCGGTGGAGCCCGTTGCCCTGGCCGGCGCCGGGGACTACGGAGACTCCCTCTACGGCCGGGTGCTGGACGGGTCGGGCAGCGTCGGCGACGACGAGATCGACGCCCTGGACACCTGGGCGCAGGCGCTGAACGGGATCTCCATCCCGATGATGCTGGCCACCGCCGTGGTGTTCATCGTGTGGTTCTACCGCGTCCGAGAGAACGCGGATCTGCTGGTACCGAACGGACACCGCCTCGGGCGCGGCTGGGCCATCGGGTCCTGGTTCACCCCGGTCGGCCTCCTCTGGTTCCCCTGGCAGGTGATGGCGGACTGCTGGCAGGCGAGCGCCCCGCTCGGCGCCGACGGGCGGCGGCGCGCGCTGTCGCAGAAGGTGCTGGTCCCTGTGGTGGTCCACCTGGATCGGCTCGCTGGTAGTCGGCCGGATTGCCGGCTCCATGACGAGGTCCGTCGACATGTCGATGTACAACGGCTTGAACAACCTGCGCGGCGCCGCTCTGGCGGAGGCGGCCGGCTCGACGCTGCGGTTGGTGGCGGCCGTCGCGGCGATCGTGGTCGTCCACCGGCTGACGGCGATGCAGCAGCGCCGCTGGGCCGTTGAGGCAGCACCGCCCCGACGAAGGCCTCGGCCGTTCACGGGGCGGTCTCACCTCCAAGATCCACCTTGACGGCGGGGGGCCGACCGCTGTCCGTACTGATCAGGAACTCAGTCGGCGTGCCTCAAGGAGGTAGGTGAAGGAGTCGTGGCGCTTGGCCGGGGCCGTGAATCCGGCCACAGCTCCGGAGAAGGCGATGAGCGATCCCACAAGGTCGGTCTGGCGCAGAGTCCACAAGGCGCCCGCGCCGCCCAGGGCCAGCGAGGCCAACGGGCGGCCCCACGCCCACCGGTGTCGGCGGAGGGTGGCGGCAAGCTCGGTGATCTCCTCGGAGCGGTCGCGCAACAGCCGCTCGCGCTCAGCAGGGTGATCGAAGTCTTCGAGCATCCTGACGAACTTCCGCAGCTCACGGGCGTAGGCCCGGTATTCGCTGCCGTGCTCGCGGCGGAAGTCGAGGATCTCGTCGAGCGGTACCGGTGAGAGGTCGAGGCCGATGTCCGTCAGGTCGCGGTGCAGGGTGAACGCGGCGGTGGTATCGCCGGGCCTGGGTATGTCACCGACCAGGTGGAGGCGGTGGTCGGTGATGCGTCGCTGCGCGGCGAGGCCCAGGCCCATGAGGATGGCGGCGTGTGCCGCGGGCGGCATCTCGATCATGTCCGGACCCAGATCGGGGCGGCGACGGATCACCGCACCAGTCTCCAGCATCTCGTCCACGAGCGCGGCCCTCAAATCCCCGGGGCCGCAGTGGGGATCGGTGAGAAAGCTCGGTACCCCGAGTTCGTACAGAAGCTCTGCTCTCAACTCGGGTTCGTCCTCGGGGAGAACGAGGGAGGGTGGAAGACTCCGATTTGCGCTCTCCTGGATTCGGCGAGCGTTCTCCGCGTCCAGCCAGGTGTCGGGCTCCAGGTTGTGCAGCAGCCCGGCGGCGCGCAGCGGGCCGGCCAGCTGTTCCTCGCGGGCCACCACCGTCTCGAAGTGGTTGTCGGGCAGCAACAGGGCGAAGCCGTCGAAGTAGAGCAGCAGGCTCTTCATCCGCCCCACGGAGGCGGCGTCCCAAATCCAGCCAGGGTAGTAGTGCGCCAGCTCCAGCGGCGCGCCGTCAGTGCTCATCCGACCAGTCTGGCAGCGGACCGTGCCTGTGTGGGGGGCGATCGACGAGATCGCGCTGGGGCCCGGCTCTACCGGCTTGCTGGATCCTTCGTGATCCGACCACCGTGCATCGTTCGCCCCGGCGCAGGGCGGGAATTAGACCGGACCACGCTCCGCAGCCAGGACACCGCACCGAACGTCCACGAGAGCGAGCACGCAGCACGACCATGTCCACTCCCTGGGCGGTGGCGGAGGTGCCGTCCGTGGTGGGGAAGCTGCCGACCGCGACCCAGCCGCCGGGCAGGACGGTCAACCCAGCGGTGAGGCCGACCACGCCCGGACACGGACGCCCGGGGCCGGCTGCCGGGGCGCAACAGCGGCCACCGCCCCACGAACGGGACGACGGCCGCAACACCCCGGCGAGCGAGGCGGCTACGCGCAGAGCGCGAACATCTCGTTCACCGCCACCTTCTCAGGCGCGGTCATGCGTCCTCGGCTGCCTGGACGAGGTGTTCGCCGCTGCGGTCGGCCAACTCGCATTCCCCCAAGGGCATCGAGCGCACCAACGAACGCCTTGAGAGGTGTGCGGCGGGGCCACCGGAGCGGGTCCCGGCCAATCCATACCGTCCGCCGACCGGGACGTCGCGCGGCAGACGCATGTCCGTGTTCAGCACGATCCGGTAGGGGCCCGCCTGCTGCTACGGCTGCCACCCGTCCGGTCAGCGGCGGTCGTTCAGCGGTTCACCGCGCGCATTCCGTCCTCGTCGTAGCGCTCGCCCTCCACCTTGGGCAACTCGGCCTCGATGCGGGCCAGGTCCTCATCGGTCAACTCGACGTCGACCGCGCCCGCGTTCTGCTCCAGGTAGGTGCGGCGCTTGGTGCCCGGGATCGGCACGAGGTCCTCGCCACGGGCCAGTACCCAGGCGATCGCCAGTTGGGCCGGGGTGACGTGCTTCTCCGCGGCGATCTCCTTCACCTTGTCGGCGAGCCGGAGGTTGGCCGCCAGATTGGCCTCGGCGAAGCGCGGGTTGGTGCGGCGGAAGTCGTCCTTGTCGAGCTCGTCCGGGGAGCTGAAGCGGCCCGCGAGGAAGCCGCGGCCGAGCGGGGAGTACGGCACGAAGCCGATTCCGAGCTCCCGGCACGTGGGGAGCACCTCGGCCTCCACGTCCCGTGTCCAGAGCGAGTACTCGCTCTGGACGGCGGTGACCGGGTGGACGGCGTGGGCACGTCGGATGGTCTCGCCGCTCGCCTCGCTCAGCCCGATGTACCGCACCTTTCCCTCGGCGACCAGTTCGCCGAGCGCGCCGACGGTCTCCTCGATGGGCACGGTCGGGTCGACCCGGTGCTGGTAGTACAGATCGATGCGGTCGGTGCGGAGCCGCGCGAGTGAACCGTGGACGGAACTGCGGACGTGCTCGGCCGAGCCGTCCTGGCGGCCCACGGTCGACATGTCGCCCGGAACGGCGCTGTCCATGCGGTAGTTGAACTTCGTGGCGATCACGTACTCGTCACGGTGCCCCCGGATGGCCTCGCCGACCAGGGACTCGTTGGTGAGCGGTCCGTAGACCTGCGCCGTGTCGAGGAAGGTGATGCCGAGGGCCAGGGCGCGCCGGATGGTCGCGACGCCCTCGTCCTGGTCGGCCGTGCCGTAGAAGGCGGACATCCCCATGCAGCCGAGGCCGATGGCCGACACCTGGAGGTCCCGCAGACTGCGCTGTTGCATGTGTCGTGCCAGCCCTTCGTCTCGTTCTTCCCGTGGCCCGACGCCTTCCGACGCCCCGGTCCGGGCGACCGCTCGGCCTCGTCTCCTCGGAGTGGACCTTACGGCGCCGAGGTCTTCCGGAGGCGGACCGGCACGGCCGGGTACAGGACGCCCGTGCGAGGCATTGCCCTACCGGCGAGCCGGCTTACGGCCTGGACCGGACCGGACCGGACCGGCCGGGACCGGCCGCCGGGCCGCATGCCCGGCCGGTCTGCCGGGGGCGACCGGCGGCGCTGTGCGCCGCCCTTGAGTAAGTGAAGAAGGCTTTCGACATCACGGCGACACGATGCTGACCGTCAGAAGTGCGACGTGGCCGACGCCCGAGCCAGACGACGCGAGCCTGTCCGTCTACAGGCTCGGCCGGTGGTCAGCCCATTTCCGGAGGGGCGGCGAGGGTTCGGAGGAGGTACCCGGTGTCCCGGCCGCAGTTCACGGGGTTGCGCGCAGGGCGTGTTGAAGGCTTGCAATGAACCGGTGGAGCACGGCGGGGTGTCCGGCGGCGCGGGAAGGGTTGAGCTCGCAGATCGAGAGTGCTCGGAAGCGCGGGTCCCGGCAGGCGGTGTCCAGTGCCTCGGAGAGGGCGTCGAGTGTGGGGCCGCTGTTGCGGCCGTCCGTGCTTTCGGCGAGCGGCGCGTCGGTGAAGTCCAGGACGTCGACGTCGAGGTGCACGGCCAGGGGACCGGACGGGAGCGTACTGAGGGCCCGTGTCACCTCGGCTCCCGGCGTGGTGGCGAGATCGATGTGCGAGCCCCATCGCAGGCCCAAGCCTCTTGCCTGCTCGCGTTCCCAGGAGGTGGCGGCCTCGGGGTCGATGCCGAGGAGGTGGAGCCGGTCCGGGGCGAGCAGCGGGCGGTGGGCGAAGGCGGCCGCCAGCGGCTCCGCGGCTCCGGGCAGGTCCAGTCCGTGGGCGAGCCCCATCCAGTCGAGGGCGCCCTCGTGGGTGCTCGCGGGTGTGTTGAGGTCGAAGTGCCGGTCGATGTAGAGCAGGCCGGCGTCCGGGTCGCGTTCCGTGAGAGCTGCCATCACGCCCAGTGCGACGGTGCAGTTGCCGCCGATAACCAGAACGTCCGAGTCCTCCTCCAACGCTCCGGCGACTTGGTCGGCGACCGCTCTGACGGCTTGGACCACTGCCGCGAGGTTCTGGGCCCGCGGGTGCTGCGGGTCGGGGGCCCACACGTGCAGCGGCCCGTCTCCTGCATCCCGTACCCGGCGGCCCGCCGCCCTCAGGCGATCGATCAGGCCCAGCTCGCGCAACACGCTTGGTGCGGCCTCCTGGCCGGGTGCGTAGCTGCCCGCACTGGTCGGCGCGCCCACCACAACGAGATCTCGTCGCATCCACCCATCATCGCCGTCCGCCCGGACGGGCGCGAGCGGGCTGCGCCTGCGAGTCACCGGGGGAGTGACGATGCCGCACGGAGAAGACGCGGGCCGGCCCCCCGGTGGTGAGCTGCGGCTCGACGCGAGCAGGTCAAGCGACGTCTCGCGCCCATCGGCTTTGGCCCCGGTCAGCGTGGACGCGACCGGTAGGCCGTGCAGAGTGCAGACCAGTCGCCGGGCGATCGCCCACCCCGCCAACGGCGCTGGCTGGACGCGGAACCGTGGGTCGTGCCGTTCCCCGGTGCCGGGACGTGGGTGGGCGTCGGAGTGGCAGGCACGAAACGGCTGGGAGAAGAGTTCGGTACCCCCGCCGCATCCGTGACCGGATCGCAGTTCTCGGCTACAGGATGACAAGCAGCTTGGTGCCCGTAACCAACTTCCGGTTGACGGACGTCGATTGGACGAACACGGTGTACGACGGGTTGTCGCCCGGCTTCACCGTGGCCTCCGACTGCGGCAGGCCGAGGAGCTGGCGGGCCGCCGGGCCCGAGAACACCCTGCCGGTCATCCGGCCGGTGGCCGGGTCCTTCTCCGCCACGGCGAGCTGCTTGTTGCCCTGGATCTTCTCCCGCTTGGACAACTCGTAGAAGGCGCAGCCGGTCTTGTACTGGTGCCCGGCGCTGGTGACGAAGTCGCGGATCGGCGTCTGCTGGTCGACCGGGATCAGGATGTACTTGCCGGTGTCCAGGGCATCGAGGTTGGCCTTCACCTCGGCGGTGTTCAAGTCCTGGCCCATGGTGAAGAGGTTCTTGGTACCGCGCACGCCCTGCTCGCGGCCCCGCAGGAAGCTCGTGGCAGCCGACTTGACGGTGCCGATGGCCTCCTCGACGCCCTTGCTGGAGTCCGCGTCCCAGATCGCGATGTTGCCTGCCGGGAAGCCGTATTCCTGAGCGGTGCGCTTGGCGAGGGAGTTCGGGACCAGGATCGCCGAAGTCCAGTGGTCAGGAAGGTTGTCCATGGCAGTCTGGATGCGGCCCAGCCACTTGCCCAGGACGGCGCTGCCCCGGCTGCCGCCCATGCGGGTGTGCATCTGGCCGGTCTCCGAGAAACCCGAGGCGTTCTCCTCGCCGTCGGTGACGACGACCTGAAGGAAGGAGTGCTCCCCGTACCCCTCCCAGATGTTCTTCAGGTCGTCGATGGACTTCACGGCCGCCTCGATCAGCGCCGTCGCACCGTTGTTGACCTGGTAAAGGCCCCGCAGGGACGGCAGGTGCTTGACGTCCATGTCCCAGACGAGGTTCTGCACCTCGTGATCGAAAGCGTAGAGGCTGATGCGGGTCTCGTGGCCGAGCCGGTCGGACTCCTCCTGGAGGCCCTTCACGAACTCGTCCACCACACGGACGAGCTGCGCCTCGTGCTTGCGCATCGAGCCGGAGTTGTCGACCACGAGCGAGACGTGGTTGACCTTGTGCTTGATCCTGTTCGCAGCCATGGTTCTACCCCTTTTCCAACGCTCTTTCGACGCTCTTCCGGCGTCCCCTCCAACGTTGCTTCCACAGTAGGAGGGGGCACTGACAATGCGGAACGTCCGGAGCGTGGTGCTTGCGGGGGCCGGGTACTAACGTTCTGCCGAGTTGTCGCTGTGATGGGGGGACGTCGCACATGCGCCTGCTGTTTTGGTCAACGGCCTTTACTTGTACTGGTGTTGCGGTCGCGCTGGCTCTGTGGGCGGTCCTCGGGGACGCCGCCGGGGCCGAGCGTGCGAGTGCCGTCGTAGGGGCGATCGTCGGCCTCGCCGGGCTCATCGCCTCGGTGTACGCCCTGCGGGGGAGCGGGCAGGACGGGGGTGGCGCCGTCCGAGCCGGTGGACGCGGTGCGGTCGCTGCCGGGGGGAGTGTGACCGGCAACGCGATCGGCGCCGACAGCAGGGTCACGGGGACGGTCCGGGCCCCGCGCGGCCTGTCCGGGCCGGGGCGGGCCGTGTCCGCCGAGGGCGAGGGGGCGGTGGCCGCCGGGGGTGATGTCGCAGGGAACGCGCTGGGCGAGGGCGGCGAGGTGGCCGGCTGATGCCCGGGTCGCGCTTCCGGCGGCGCGGGCCGCACGACCCGGCCGAACCCGAGCGGTCGGCCGAGCACGTGGCGGTGCAGGGCGGCGGGGTCGGCGCCGGCTCCGACGTCGCCGGCAACGCCATCGGCCCGCGCAGCTCGGTGACGAACAACTTCAACTACTACGGGACGGGGGATCCCGACCCCCGCGCCGGAGCCCCGGTGCCGGCGGGCACGGCCCCGCCGGTGGCTGCGGCCCCTGACGAGCGCCGCTACCAGGTGTTCGTGAGCTCGACCAGCCTTGACCTGAAACTGCACCGCGAGGCCGTCATCGACGAGCTCGTCAAGGAGGGGTACATCCCCTCTGGCATGGAACTGTTCGACGCGCGGTCGGAGGGCGCCTGGGAGGTCGTCGAGCGGGTGATCAACGACTGCGACTACCTCGTCCTCATCCTCGGAGCGCGGTACGGGGACGTCAACGGGGACACCGTCAGCTTCACGGAGCGGGAGTACGACTACGCCCGCTCGCTGGGCAAGCCCATCCTGGTGTTCGTCCACGCCGATCCCGTCGAGCTGCACACGGACAGCTGGCAGCCGACGCCGGGCGAGGCGGAGCGGCTCGCCGTCTTCCGGGAGAAGGTGCGGAGCGAGCGGCTCTGGAGGTCCTGGCGCACCACCGCCGACCTGCGCAACGACGTCACCAGGTCGCTGCGGCTGGCGGTCAGGCACAATCCCCAGCCCGGCTGGGTCAAGGGCAACTCGACCGCCCACACCTTCTCCGCCGAGTGGCAGAACCTGGTGGCCCCGGGAACGCAGATCGGTGTGGCCCGGATCAGCGTGGACGGGCAGGCCGGCAACGCCCTGAGTGAGAACCTGGGGAAGGCCTCGTCGATCGGGATCATGTCCACCAGCGGAAAGCGGCTGATCGAGATCCAGACGCCCTACCTGACGAAGGCACTCGCGGCCGGGGCCCGGATCCGCGTCCTGGTGCCGACGCCCGACGGGCAGTTCCTTGCCGACGTCGACGAGTCCGAGTCGCTGTGGGACCAGCGCTCGCCGATCGCGGCCGAGGTGCGCGAGGTGGAATCGCGGCTGCGGGCGATCGTCCGTGAGGCCCGGGCACGCAGCACGATCGCCGGATCGGTCGAGATCGGGTTCTTCACCACGCACCTGCGGTCCACGATGATTCTGTGCGACCGGACCTGGGGATGGGTCACGCTGACCCTGCCGCCGGCGAGGGCCCCGGAGACCCCGTCCCTGGAACTCCGCGGGACTCGGGAGTTCAGTCTGATCGACGCCTGCTGGAAGCACTTCGACCGGACCTGGGCCATCGTCGAGGAGCGCGGCGAACTGAAGACGATCTCGTGAGGCGATCTGCGATGGACTTGCGCGACACGGCGGCCCTCTCCTCTGCCGCGACGGAACGCTGGCGCGACCGGTACTCTGCGGCCCAGGACTTCATGCGGGCGCGGCGCCACCTGCCACGTGTGCTGATCGAGGTGGCGGCCCAGCACCCGCTGGTCGACGGTGCCACGCCCGGCGAGGAGTTCGCGGCCCGGCTGCGGCGCGGCCACGAGCTCTTCCAGGGGTACCTGGAGGCCGGACGCCCGGTGGAGATCTACGTGCCCGGCAGTCGCCACCGGCACCTCGGGGTGGAGGACGAGAACAGCCTCAGCCGGGCCGGCGGGGACTTCCTGGAGAAGCTCGGCGTGCCGCCCTCGGCGGTCCACGGCGACGACCTCAACGAGCGGTACAAGGGCGACGCCGGCGTCTACGGCTCGGCGGACGAGTGCTTCGTCGCCGCCTCGTACTTCAGGGACGGTGGCTTCGGCACGCTCGTCTCGGTCTGCTCGCCGGCCCAGATGATGCGCAAGACCCTGCACTACCTGCAGTTCGGGGTCTACCCGCTGAACCACACGGCGCCGACGCCGGAGGGCTTCCACGACTTCCTCTACGAGCTCCTGGTCGCGGTGCCCGAGGTCATGGGCACCGACGACACGCTCCAGGACCCGGGCTCGGGCGGGGCCGAGCGCCTGCGGGCCGACCGCCGCCCCTCAGCGGGCTGACGTCCGTCGATGCGGGCCGACGTGCGTCGATGCGGGCCGACGTGCGTCGATGCGGAGTGGGCGGACCTCACCGGGGTGGGGTCCGCCCGCTTCGGGGTGAGGGGGCGGGAGGGCCAGGGCGCCGCTGCGGCTCAGCGCAGTCCGGCGAAGAGGTCGTTCTCGGGCAGGGCCGCCCCGGTGGTGTCGTCGACCCGTACGAAGGTCTCGACACCCATCAGCTGCGTGAACCTCTCCTTGCCCATCTTCAGGAAGAAGATGTTCTCGCTCTGACTGGCGTGTGCGGCCAGCGCATCGAACTTCTGGCCGCCGAACTCGGTGGTGTCCACCCAGGTGGTGATCTCCTCGTCGGGAAGTCCGATCTCGGGCATGGCGTCGGCCTCCGCCGGATCCGGCTCCTCCCAGTCCGCGCCGAACTCGCGCATGACCTCGCCGAATCGCTTCATCGTCGAATGCGGTGCCGTCGTCCAGTACACCTTCGGCGTCATCCCGGTCAGCGCCAGCGCCGCCGTCGTGATCCGGTTCGCCTGGATGTGGTCGGGGTGGCCGTAGAACCCGTTCTCGTCGTAGGTCACGACCACGTCGGGCCGGTACCGCAGCAGCAGTTCGGCGAGGCGGGCGGCCGCCTCGTCCACCGGCGTCCGCCAGAACGACCCGGGCGCGTCGTTGGCCGGCCAGCCCATCATCCCGGAGTCGGCGTACGCGAGCAGTTCGAGATGACCGACCTTCAGGACCTCACAGCTCGCTTCGAGTTCCCGGCGACGCATCGCGGCGACGGCCGCCGGGTCGTGCCCGGGCTCGCCCGGCTTGACGCCTCCCGGACCGTCACCGCAAGCACCGTCGGTACACGTGACGAGGACCGTGCGAACGCCCTCCGCCGCGTACCGCGCGAGCACACCCCCCGTTCCGGTGGCTTCGTCGTCGGGGTGGGCGTGCACCGCCATCAGCGTCAAGGGTCGGTCAGCCATCAGAACCAGCCTCCGGTGTGTCGAGTGTTCGGCCCAGTCTGCCTCGGCCGGCAGGACCCGTTCGAGGCGGGTGCCGTCGTCGACCGCTGACCGGCGGGTGACGGTTCCCGGGCCGAGGCCGCACCGGGCCCGCGGCCGGCCCTCGGCCGGAAGGCGGCGGGCCTCACCGGGCGATCCCCTCGCGCGGTGCCGCATGACGGGTGCGGGCGATCCCGGGGTAGCGGACCGTGCAGAGGACCGGGAGGGCGAACACGGCGACGGTGAGCAGGGTGCGGGCGTCGCCCGCGTCCGGCCGGTAGCGGCGGAGCAGGGCGCCGCCGGTGCACGGGTGCCCGTTCGGGCGGGAGGCTCCGGGGCCGGTGCTCAACGGCCCGGGTCCGGCGGCTGTTCGTCCAGGAGCCGGTGGAGCAGCCCGTCCAGGTCGAGGTGGTGCCGTTCCGTGCCGAACGGCACCATGCGCCCGGTGGCGGCGAGGAAGGTTCTGACCGGTGCGGCCTTCGCCCGGAGGACGACCGTGCCGTTCACGCCGCCGAGCGCGATGAAGAGGGTCTCCGAACCGGCGCCCGTGCCCGGGTAGACGGACACGTCGCCGATGCCGGCCCAGGCGTCCACGCCGTCGGCCAGGAGGTCGCGGGCGAACATCCAGGTGATCGGTTCGTCGAGGTCGGTGTGGTTGTCCAGGTACACCGCGTACGGCTCGGCGGCGTCGTAGCGCAGGCAGGCGGCGACCGGGACGGTGAGGCCGGGGCAGACGACGGCCTGGAGCTCCAGCGGCATGGCGCAGAGCCCGGCGGGTGTGCGCTGGGAGGGGACGCGCGGGGTCTCCGGGCAGGTCACGCCTCCTCCCCGGGGTGCGGGGTGGTGGTGCCGCGCCCGGGGCGGAAGAGCTGCGGGGGTTCGGTCAGGTGGCACCACTCCTGGTCGGGGCGGCCGGGCACCATCCGTCCGGCGTTGCGCCAGAGCAGGGCGAGGTGGGCGAAGATCGGGGATTCGCGCAGGACCGTTTCATGCAGAAACGTTTCGTCGAGGGCGCTGCCGCTCGCCCGGAAGTCTGAGCTCATACCGGGAACAACGAGCGGAGCCAGCTGCGGCAACACCCCTGCGGCCGGAGGCGGGCCCGACGCGCGGACGGCGGGCCCGCCCTCGGTCAGCAGGGACCGTCGAAGTCCCAGTCGTTCTGCGCCACGCTGGAGCACGACCCGGAGAGCCCCGGATCGACCGGGCCCGGGCACTGGCGGTCCCGGTTGACCGACCAGTACGTGTACCGGGCCAGCTTGTGCGCGAGCGCGAAGTCGAGCACGGTCTGGAAGTCCGCGGTCCCGCCGGACCCCCACGCCCGGAGCGGTCGTCAGCCCCCGCCGCCCGCCGCGCGGACGGCCGCCAGCAGGCCGCTCACCGCCGGGGACCACGGCCGCCCGCCCGGCCCGGTGAGCGTCAGGGTCCGGTGGACGGCCGGGCGGATCGGGACGAGGACGCAGTCGGCCGGCAACATCGGCTGTGCCAGGGCGGGCATCACCGAGACCCCGACGCCCGCGTGCACCATGCCGATCAGGGTGTTGAGGTCGCGGATCCGGTGCCGGGGCGCGAACCGGACGCCGGCCCGCCGGTAGGCCTCGCGGATGTGGCGCTCGCAGCCGCCCTCGGAGAGCAGGAAGTCGTCGTCCTCCAGCTCGGCCACGTCGACGGCCGCCTCCCCGGCCAGCGGGTGGTCACGGCGGAGCAGCGCGTGCATCGAGTCCGCGCCGAGTGCCACCGCCCCGGGCGGCACCGGATCGGCGTCCACCAGTACGGCGGCGTCCACGGTGCCCGCCTCCAGCCAGACGGCCAGCTCGTCGTCCTCGCCCTCGAAGACCCGGACGGTCAGCCGGGGGTGCGCCGCCCGCCAGTCCTGGAGGAGTGCCGGCAGCAGCCCTTGGCAGACGGTGGTCGGCGCGGCCAGCCGGACGGTGCCGGTGAGGCCGCCCGAGTGGCGGGTGGCGATGGTGCGGACGGCCGCCGCGGAGGCCACCGCCGTCCGGGCGTGCGGGAGGATCTGCTCGCCCAGCGGGGTCGGCCGGGCCGGGGCGGTGCGGTGCAGGACGGGCGCGCCGAGGGTGCGCTCCAGCGCGGCCACCGCGTGCGAGACGGCGGACTGGCTGATGCCCAGTTCGACCGCGGCCGCGCCGAACCCGCCCGCGTCGGCGACCGCGATCAGCGCCCTGAGCTGGGCGAGATTGACCTCCGATGCCATGAGACTTCCTCATCCGTCCGGCATGACCACTTGTTGGACTCATGATCCGACCCCGCGCCACCCTCTGTCCACGAGTACAAGTGCGAGCACGAGTGCAAGCACGAGCACGAGCACGAGCACGAAGGTGCGTGACGGTACGAGAGGGCGGGTGGTCGGGGTGCGGCGCTGGTGGCCGGGGTTCGTGGCACTGTCGGCGATCTGGGGCGCGAGCTTCGCGCTGATCAAGGTGGCCGTCGACGCGGGGGTGCCGCCGCTGTGGGTGGCGTGCTGGCGCTGCGTCCTCGGGGCGGCGGCGCTCTGGGCGATCCTCGTGCTGCGCCGCGAACCCGCCCCGCGCGACCTCGCCGCCTGGGGCCACTCGGCGGTGGCCGCGCTGCTGCTCAACGCCGTGCCGTTCACCCTCTTCTGCTACGGCGAGACCCGCGTCAGCTCGGTGCTGGCCGGGGTGCTGAACGCGACCACCCCGCTGTTCACGCTGCTCTTCTCGCTCGCCACCGTGCCCGAGGAGCGCCACCCGGGCCCGCGCCGGCTCGCCGGGCTCGGCCTCGGCTTCGCCGGGGTGCTGACCGTCCTCGGCGGGTGGCACGGTCTCGGACCGGGCGCGGCGGCCGGCGGCCTCGCCTGCCTGGCCGCCGCCTGCTGCTACGGCGCCGGCTTCGCCTACCTGCGCCGCCACCTCTCCGCCCGCCCGCATTCCGCCACCGCCCTCTCCGCCGTCCAGATCTCCTGTGGGGCCGTCGAGTTGGCCGTGGCCGCCCCGCTCGCCGCCGGCGCCCCGCACTGGCCCGGCGCGGGCCCGGCCGCCGCCCTGCTCGTCCTCGGCGCGCTCGGCACCGGCGTCGCCTACATCCTCAGCCTCACCCTGGTCCGCACCGCCGGGACGGCCGTCGCCGCCGCCGTCACCTACGTCACGCCGCTCTGGTCGACCGCCCTCGGCGCCCTCCTGCTCGCCGAACCCGTCGGCTGGAACGCCCTCCTCGGCGGCGTCGCCGTGGTCGCCGCCGTCGCGCTGACCCGTCGGCCGGCCGCGCCCGCGGCGGCGCCGAAGGCCCGTCAGCCGGTCGGTTAGGCTGGCCGGATGGGTGAGGACGGGGTGGACGAGGGGCAGCAGCCTGTCGCCGTCCGGGCGGCCCTGCGTGCGCGGCCGCTGCGGTTCCTCCGGTCGCCCGCCCCGCTGCGCTGCTGGGCGCACGTGCTCAGCGGCGCGGTGCTCGGCCTGCTGCTGCTCGTCGTCCTGGCCGTGCTGTTGCTGGCCGGCCTCGCGCTGTCCGTGGTCGGCGTCGGCCTGCTGGTCCTGCCGGCCGTCGCCCTCGCCGGCCTGCCGGTCGGGGCCCTGGAGCGCCGTCGGCTGCGGCTGGTCGAGCCGGTGCCCGTGCCCGACCCGCACCGCCCGCTGCCCGGGGCCGGCCGCCGGGCCCGGCTCCGTACCCGGCTGCGCGAGCGGGCCACCTGGCGCGAGCTCGGCTACACCGCCCTGTTCGCGCTGCCGCTGGCCGCCGCCGACCTCGGCCTCACCGTTCTCCTGGTCTTCTCCGGGATGCTGGTCTCCACCCCGGTCGTGGTCTGGGCGCTGGCCCCGGAGACGGTGATGCTGATCCCCGGACAGGCGATCCGTGGCCCGGTGGAGGCCCTGCCCGCGACCGCCGTCGGTCTGGCCGGTCTGGTGTTCTGCGCCTACGCGGGGACGCTGCTGACCATCGGCCGGGTCCGGCTGGTCCGGTTCCTGCTCGGCCCGCGGGACGAGGACCCCGGCCGGCAGGTCCTCGAACTGACCCGCTCCCGGGCCCGCCTCGTCGACGCCTTCGAGGCCGAGCGCCGCCGCATCGAACGCGACCTGCACGACGGCGCCCAGCAGCAGCTCGTCGCGCTCAGCATGACCCTCGGCCTGGCCGCGTACGAGCTGGGCGGGCGCGCTGACGGTGGCGGCGACGACCCGGCCGCCGCGCTGGTCGAGCGGGCGCGCGGCGAGGCCCGGCAGGCGCTGGAGCAGCTGCGCGGCCTGGTCCGGGGCATCCACCCCCAGGTGCTCACCGACCACGGGCTGGCCGCCGCCGTCACCGAGATCGCGCTGCGCCACCCGATCCCGGTCGCGGTCGACATCGACCTGCAGGCGAGGCTGCCCGGCCCGGTCGAGACGACGGCCTACTTCACCGTCACCGAGGCGCTCACCAACGCCGCCAAGCACAGCGGGGCCGGCGCGATCACCGTCCACGGCCGGGTCGAGGACGGCCGGCTGGTGGTCCAGGTGACGGACGACGGCCGCGGCGGGGCCGACCCGGCCGCCGGGGCCGGGCTGCAGGGGCTGGCCGACCGGGTGGCGATCCTGAGGGGAAGGCTGATGGTGACCAGTCCGATCGGCGGGCCGACCAGGCTCCGGGTGGAGGTGCCGTGCTCCGGATAGTCATCGCCGAGGACGCCGTGCTGCTCCGGGCCGGGCTGGTCGAACTGCTCACCCGCGGCGGGCACCAGGTGGTCGCCGCCGTCGGCGACGCGACCGCGCTGGCCGACGCGGTGGACGCGGACCGGCCGGACGTCGTCATCACCGACGTCCGGATGCCGCCCGCCTTCCACGACGAGGGACTGCGCGCCGCCCTCGAACTGCGCGACCGGCACCCGGGGCTGCCCGTCCTGGTGCTCTCCCAGTACGTGGCCACCCCGTACGCCACCCGGCTGCTCGGCGCGGCCGGTGAGCAGCCGGCCGGTCTCGGCTACCTGCTCAAGGACCGGGTCGGCGAGGTCGCCGACTTCCTGGACGCGCTCCGGCGGGTGGCCGCCGGGCAGACCGTGATCGACCCGGAGGTGGTCCGGGTGCTGCTCCGGCAGCAGTCCGCGGAGCGGCCGCCGGACCGGCTGACCCCGCGCGAGCGGGAGGTGCTCGGGCTGCTGGCGGAGGGGCTGAACAACCAGGCCATCGGCGCGCGGCTGAGCATCACGGAGGCCTCGGTGGTCAAGCACTGCGGCAACATCTTCATGAAGCTGGACCTCGACCCGGCCGAGGGCAACCGGCGGGTACTGGCCGTCCTGGCTCACCTGCGCGGGGAGTAGGCCCCCGGCCCGCGTCCGCGTGTTCCGGGTCGAGCAGTTCGGCCAGCCGGCGCGCGGACGCCTCCCAGGACCACTCCTCCTGCACCCAGCGCCGTCCGGCCGCCCCCGTCCGGGCCCGCTCGGCGGCCGGCGCCAGCAGCAGACTGCCGACCGCCGAGGCGACCGCGGCGGGGCTGCGGCCGTCGACGACCGTGCCGGTGACGCCGTCGAGCACCGCGTCGGGCGCGCCACCCGAGCGGCCCGCGACCACGGGCAGCCCGGCGGCCGCGGCCTCCAGGAAGACGATCCCCAGCCCCTCGGCCTCCAGCCCGGCTCGCCGGGTGCGGCACGGCATCGCGAAGACGTCCGCCGCCGCGTAGTGGGCGGGCGTCGTGGCGTGCTCGTGGCCGCCGGCGAAGACCACCGACCCCGGCTCGGTGTGCCGCCGGGCCAGCGCGCGCAGCCGCCGCTCGTCCGGGCCCTGTCCGACCAGCACCAGGACGGCGCCGGGCGCGGCCCGCCGGATCAGCGGGAGCGCGCGGATCAGGGTGTCCTGGCCCTTGCGCCGCACCAGCCGGGCGACGCAGAGGACCACCGGCCCGTCGGTGCGCGCACTGTCGTCACCCGGGCGGAACAGGTCGGTGTCGACGCCGGGCACCAGCCGCTCCAGCCGGGCCCGCGGCCCGAGCGCCGGGGTGATCCGGGCCCGGGTGTACTCGCCCAGGTAGGTGACCACGTCCACGCTGTCGCCGATCTGCCGTAGCAGCCGGCGGGCGCCGGGGGTGCGCGCCCACCAGATCTCGTGGCCGTGCGTGGTGGCGACCGTCCGCCGGACCCCGGGGGCCTGACGCCGCAGCCCGGGTGCCATCGCGGCGAGCGGGGCGGCGGCACCGAACCAGACCCGGTCGCAGCCGTTCGCCCGGGCGATCTCGGCGGCCCTCCGGGTGACCCGCGGGGTGGGCAGCAGCGTCCGGACCCGGTCGCGGACCACCGGGAAGGGAAGGGCGGCGTCGTACGCGGCCGCGCCGGGTTCGGCCGAGGTGTAGACGACGACCTCGCCGGCGGGCAGGCGGCCGGCCAGGGCGTGGACGAAGGTCTCTATGCCGCCCTGCCGGGGCGGGAAATCATTGGTGACGACGAGTGTGGTGGCCATGGGGTCGGTGCAACCTCGGTTCGGGGAACGGTGGAGTACAGGGGAGAGAGCCGGGGGCCGGCGGGCAGCCGGGCCCAGACGACGAGCACGAGCGGCAGCGCCAGGTAGCCGAACCGCCCGGCGGGTGCCAGGAGGAAGGCCAGGCAGAGCCCGAGCGCCAGCCGGTCGGCGGCGCCGGCGGCATCCCGCGGCGGGCGCAGCGCCAGTGAGCCGGCGACTGCCAGGCCGGCGAGCAGCAGCAGTCCGGCGGCGGCGTACCAGCCGGCCGGGCCGAGGTCCGCGAGCAGCCGCCCGGGCAGCGGGCTGCCGGCCGGTGTGGGCAGCTCGCCGCGCCCGGTGGGGAAGGCGAACACCTGCCGGAGCAGCGGACCGGGCGAGCGCAGTGCCACCGGCAGCACCAGAGCGGCCGTGCCCGCCACGGCGACGGCCGTCCCACGCAGCGCCGCCCGCCGGCCGGCGGTGGCGGCCAGCAGCGCGGCGGCGACCGCGACCGCCGGCCAGGCCGTCCACTTGAGCGAGCAGGCCAGGGCGAGCGCGAGCCCGGCGCCGCCCGGACGGGCCCTGGCGGCGAGGGCGAGGGCCAGGCAGCAGAGACCGGTCATCGGCAGGTCCACCCCGCTGACGCAGAGCGGCAGCGCGATCGGCGGCGAGACGGTCAGCAGGGCTAGCCCGCGCCGGTGCCGGCGGCCCGCGGCCCAGAGGCAGCCGAGGAACACCACGGCACACCAGAGCCGGGCGTCGCCGATCAGCCGGGCCGGCCACCCGTCCGCCCCGATCAGGGCACGCGGCAGGCCCAGCAGCGCCATGGCCGGCAGGTAGGGCGTGTAGTCGGCCACGCTCTGCGGCTCGGCCAGGTACGGCGAGCCGTGTTCCAGGAGCAGCGCGGCCGACCGTTCGATCACGGCGACCTCGCTCTGCCCCTGGCCGGTGAGCGCCAGCCCGAGCAGCGGTACGACGACGGCGCCGGCCGTCGCGACCGCCACCGAGACCGGCCGGGCCCGCCGCCACGGCAGCACGAGCGTGGCAGCGGCCGCCGCCAGATAGCCGGCCGCCGCGACGGCGCCCCAACTGCGGTGCGGCGCGAGCCCGGAGACGAGTGGGAACGCGCCCGCCCAGACGGCTGCCGCGAGCCAGCCGGCGCACCACCCGGCTCGTCGGCCGAACAGGCCTGCGGGATAAGTGAGGTGTCGGGCGGTGGGCCCGCTGTGGGCTCGGTGGATCAGCACCCTTCCATTGCAGCGGCGCAGCCCGGCGAGGTCATGACGGCCAGGTCGAGACCTGGGGTCGGGTTTCCCCTACCATCATCGCCTTCGTGCTGACGTTCGGTGGTGATCGAGTCACGTTCGGTATCCGCAGCCCGATATCGTGGACTCCGTGGTGAGGTCCTGGGATGCGGCGGTCGAGCGGGCGCAGGAGCGGCTGGGGGCGGCACCCCGGCTACGGGCGGTGGAGGAGGGGGACGGGCGGCAGTTCGCACTCTGGGACCTCGCGTCCCGGGCCGAAGGGGAGCTGGCGGAACGGGTCGACCCAGGGGCGCTGGGGGAGGACGACGAGCGGAAGCTGCGCGAACGGCTCGGCGAGAGCGGCCGGGAGTGGCCGGACGGCGAGCTGTACCGGCGCCGCTACTGGGTGCTGGACGAGAGCGGCGGCGCGCCCGTCGGCACCGTGGCGGTCGACAACTGGACGAAGGGGCCAGGCCAGTTGGCCGTCTCCTCCGTCTACCTGCGCCCCTCGGCGCGCGGCCGCGGGCTCGCCGCCGGCGCGCTCGACGAGGTCTACCGGGCGGCCACCGCCGAAGGCCTGCCCGGCTACCGGCTGGAGGCGCACTGGACCTGGCGGCAGGCCGTCCGCTACTACCTGCGGCGCGGCCTCTGGGTGGTCTCCTGGAAGCACGCCCTCGGCCTCGCCCGGATGCCCCAACTCCCGCCCTACCGGGTGACGGAGGAGGACGGCCGGCTGGTCCTGCTGGTCGCCGACGGCCCGCACGGCTGGGTGCCGCTGCTCGCCGCCGGGCGCGAGGGCCGCTGGCTCCGGCTGGACGAGACGGCCGCGTACCGGCAGGCCGACGGCTGGGTCCACGACTTCGCCCGCTCGACCCTCGCCCTCCATCTGGCCCTCGCCGGCCGGCCCCTGGTCCGCGGCCCGCAGTGGTGGGCCGAGGCCTGGCGCTGGGCGGACATCGGCGAACCGGAGGGGCTGGCGTACAGGATCGAGCATTTCGAGCAGCTCGCCCGCACCGCCGGCCGGCCCGTCGCCGTCCGGGGCACCGCGGCCGAGGACCCCGGCGCGGGGCTGGGAGACTCGGGGGATGGCTGAGATCGAGATCGACGGCGTGCCGGCCGGTGCCGGGCAGGTCGCGGCGCTGGGACTGCTGAACTACGGGCACTTCACCACCCTGCGCGTCGAGGCCGGCCGGGTGCGCGGCCTGGCGCTGCACCTGGACCGGCTGGTGCGGGACTGCCGGGCGGTGTTCGGCGCCGGGCTGGACCGGGAGGTGCTGCGGCAGCGGATCCGCGGTGTGCTGCCGCCGGACGGGCGGGCGGTGATCGTCCGGGTCACGGTGTTCGACCCGGCGCTGGGCCTGGAGCGTCCCGGCGCCCCTGCCGCGCCCCGTCTGCTGGTGACCACCCGTCCGGCCCCGGCGGTGGCCCCCGCGCCGCTGAAGGTCCGCACCGCCGTGTACCGGCGCGAGCTGCCCGAGGTGAAGCACGTCGGGCTGTTCGGCCTGGTCCGGCAGCGCCGGCTGGCCCAACTCGACGGCTACGACGACGCGTTGCTCGTCGACCAGGAGGGCCGGATCACCGAGGGCGCCACCTGGAACCTCGGCTTCCACGACGGCCGGCAACTGGTCTGGCCGGAGGGCGAGGCGCTGCCCGGCGTCACCGCCGCCCTGCTCGCCCACGCCCACCCGGGCGCGCAGCGGCGCGAGCCCGTCACCACCGCCGGCCTGGGCCGCTTCGAGGCCGCGTTCGCGCTCAACGCGGGCGTCGGCGTCCGCCCGATCGCGGCGGTCGACGGCACCGCCTTCGACCCGGCCCACCCCGCCGTCGCCGCCCTGCGCGCCGCGTACGAGCGAATCGAGGGCGACGAGGTCTGAGTCGAAGGAGAGGGCCGAGGTGGGGATAACCCCACCCCTCGTCCGCCAGCGGCCTCCATGGTCGGGGCCGTCCGGCCTTCCTAGTCTGGAACACGTCGATGACCAGCGATGATTCCCGAAGGAAGGCCCACCATGGCACCCCGCCGCGACCGCCGCCCGACCGAGCAGCACGGGCAGACCGAGCAGTACGGGCGCCCCGCCCACGCCGCGATCGAGCTGCGGGCGGTCCGGCGCAGCTACGGGCGCGGCGCCGAGACCGTGCACGCCCTGCGCGGCATCGACCTGGTGCTGGAGCGCGGCACGTTCACCGCGGTCATGGGGCCTTCCGGCTCCGGCAAGAGCACCTTCCTGCAGTGCGCGGCGGGCCTGGACCGCCCGGACGGCGGCGAGGTCTACCTGGGCGGCGAGGAGATCACCCGGCTGAGCGAGAACCGGCTCACCATGCTGCGCCGCAGCCGGATCGGCTTCGTCTTCCAGTCCTTCAACCTGCTGCCGTCGCTGACGGTGATGCAGAACGTGCTGCTGCCGCAGCGGCTGGCCGGCGAGCGCCAGGACCGGGCCCGGGCCAAGGAGTTGCTGGCCCAGGTCGGCCTCGGCGAGCACACCGGGCGGCGGCCCGGGCAGCTCTCCGGCGGCCAGCAGCAGCGGGTGGCGATCGCCCGCGCGCTGATCACCGGCCCGGACGTGGTCTTCGCCGACGAGCCGACCGGCGCGCTGGACACCCGGACCGCGCACGAGGTGCTCGGCCTGCTGCGGCGCGCCGTGGAC
Organism: Kitasatospora sp. NPDC041988; assembly: GCF_055588525.1. NCBI lineage: Bacteria > Bacillati > Actinomycetota > Actinomycetes > Kitasatosporales > Streptomycetaceae > Kitasatospora > Kitasatospora sp. NPDC041988. Next base: position 49,708 of record NZ_JBVJCO010000043.1, on the reverse strand, counting down.
ACCATGGGCGCGACCGTCGTCATGGTGACCCACGACCCGGTGGCCGCCTCCTTCACCGACCGCGCGCTCTTCCTGGCCGACGGCGCGCTCGCGGGCGAGCTGCACCACCCGGACCCGCAGGCCGTCGCCGACCGGATGGTCCGGCTGGCCGCGCGCCCGGTGGGGGCGGCGGCATGAGCAACGGGCTCGCGCGCGCCTCGGTGCGCTTCCGACCCGCCTCGTTCGCGGGCACCTTCATCGCCCTGCTGTTCGGCGCGGCCGTCATCATGGCCTGCGGCACCCTGCTGCAGACCGGCCTCACCGCGAGCGTGCCGCCGGTGCGGTACGCGCAGACGCCGGTGGTGGTCGCGGCCGACCCGGCCGTCTCGATCACCCGCAAGGTCGCCGACGACACCGAGACCCAGAAGCAGGCCGTCCCCGAGCGGGCCCGGGTGGACGCGGCACTGGCCGGGCGGATCGCCGCGCAGCCGGGTGTCGCCGCGGCCCGCCCCGACACCGCCTTCCCGGTCCCCGCGGGCGCCGCCGGCCTGCCCGGCCTGACCGGCCGCGGCTTCGCCTCCCTCGGCATCGCCGGCCCGGGCGAGAAGCTGGCCGAGGGCCGTGCCCCCGGCACCGGCGAGGTCGTCCTCGACACGGACACCGCCCGCGCCGCCCGCCTCGCCCCGGGCGCCACCGTGACGCTCACCGCGCCCGGCGGCAGCGGCACGTACCGGATCTCCGGCCTCGCGGCGTCGCCGGGCGGCAGCGCACAGCAGGCCTGGTTCGCCGACCCCGTCGCCGACCGCCTCTCCGGCCACCCCGGCACGGTGGACGCGATCGCCGTCCAGCCGCGCGACGGCGTGGACGGCAGGGCGCTCGCCGCGCAGGTCCGCCAGGCCGTCGGTGGCGAGGCGAAGGTGCTCACCGGCGACGCCCGCGGCGCCGTCGAGCTGCCCTCGCTCGCCGAGAGCCGGACCATGCTGACCGCCCTCGGCAGCTCCTTCGGCGGTATCGCCACCATGACCGCGGTCTTCGTCGTGATGAGCACCGTCGCCCTGGCCACCGGCCAGCGCGCCCGCGAGTTCGCCCTGCTCCGCGCGATCGGCGCGACCCCGCGCCAGATCCGCCGCACCATCGCCACCGAGGCGATGCTCGTCGCACCGGTCGCCGGCGCGCTCGGCATCCTGCCCGGACTGGCCCTGGCCCGCTGGTGGTTCGACGAGATGGCGTCCCGCGGCGCCGTGCCCCGGGCCGTCTCGCTGGACGTCGGCCCGGTGCCGATGCTCGCCGCCGTCGCCACCTGCACGCTCGCCGCACTGACCGCCGGTTTCTTCGCCGCCCGCCGTCCGGCCCGGCTGCGGCCCAGCCAGGCCCTGGGCGCGGCCGCCGTCGAGCCCGGCCGGCCGGGCAAGGTGCGGACCGTCATCGGAGTGGTCTTCACCGCCGGGGCCGTGGCGCTGGCCGGTGTCGCCGCCGGCCTGGACGGGACCAACGCCGCCAACACCGCGCTCGGCGTGGTGATGTGCTTCCTGGTGGCCGTCGGACTGCTCGGCCCCTGGGTGGCCCGGGCCGCCGCCGGGGTGCTCGGCGCCCCGCTGCGGGCCGCCGCCGGCGCGCCCGGCTCGCTGGCCGCCGACAACACCCGGGCCAACGCCCGCCGGCTGGCCTCCGCGATCACGCCGATCGTCATGGTCACCGCCTTCTGCGGCACCCTGCTCTTCATGCAGGGCACCATCCGCCACGTCACCGGCGAACAGGTGCGCAGCGGCGTCACCGCCGACCACGTGGTCGGCCCCACCGGCCCGGGCCTGCCCGCGGCCACCGCCGACCAGGCGGCCAAGGTGCCCGGCGTGGACGCCGCCGTCGGCGTGCTCCGCACCGGCGCCGTCTACCGCGACGGCGACATGCTCGCCACCGCCACCGCACTCGGCATCAACGGCGACCCGGCGAAGCTGCCCCGCGTCCTCGACCTCGGGGTGAAGAGCGGTTCGCTCGCGGACCTCGGCCGCTCGGCCGACACCGTCGCCCTGGACGCGGCGCTCGCCGACGCCCTCGGCGTCAAGGCCGGCGACCGCGCCCCGCTCTGGCTCGGCGACGGCACCCCGGTCAGGCCCACGGTGGTCGCCACCTACGAGCGCGGCCTCGGCTTCGGCCAGGTGCTGCTGCCGCGGGCGGCCGTCGCGGCGCACGTCACCGCCGGGTACGACAGTCAGGTGCTGGTCGCGGACGCGCCCGGTGCCGACCACGCCGCCGTCGCCGCCGGGCTGGCCGGGCTCGCCGGTACCGGCCCGGCCGCGGTCACGGACCGGGCCGGTTACGCGGCGCAGGCCGACCAGGCCCAGGAGATCGGCGCCTGGGCGAACACCGTGATGGCCGGCGTGCTGGGCGGCTTCGCGGCCGTCACCGCCGCCAACACCCTGGTGATGACGGTGCTGGACCGGCGCCGCGAGGTGGCGCTGCTGCGCCTGGCCGGGACCACCCGGCGGCAGGTGCGCGGCATGATGCGCTGGGAGGCGCTGCTGGTCGCCGCGACCGGCCTGGCGGTGGGCGGGGTGATCGCCTGGATCACGCTGGTCCCGATCACCCGGGGCATCGCCGGCGCCGCCCCGCACATCCCGGCCGGCACCGCCCTGCCGCTGGCCGCCGGGGCCGTGCTGCTCTGCCTCGGCGCGACCGGTCTGCCGGCGCGGGCACTGCTCCGGTCCCGCCCGGTGGCGGCGAGCGGCGGCAAGCAGTAGCGGGTACCCGGGGCGGTGGCAGGCCGCCGAGGGTTCACGGACGAACGGGCGGTGCGCGATCACGGCGTACCGCCCGTTCGGGTGAGAAACCGGCTCCGGGCCGGCGCAATGGGGTGGACGCCGAGGACAACACCCCTGGGGTGCACTGATCGTGATGTCCGATCAGCTACGCTCGCCGCCGCGCCGTCCGGGGCCCGAGCCGCCTCCGGGGGCGTTTCCCGTTCCCTGCGCCCGTTCCCGTGCCCGCTCCGCGTGCCCGTCCCCGTGCCCGTCCCGCCGCTACCCCGGCCGAGCAGAGAGAAGCCTCCCATGAGCAGTCCTCCCGTGGCCCCCGCGCCCCGTTGGCCGCTGATCCTGCTGCGGGCGAGCGCCACCGCGCCGGCCGTCCTGGCCCTCCTGCAGACCGTGCTGGCCGGCAGCTTCCTCAACGGCCACTACGAGGCGCTGTCGATGCACGCGGCGGGTGCGACGGCGCTGGCCGTCGCGGTGGTCTGCCAACTGGTGTCCGGGGCGCTGATCGTGTGGCCCGGCCGCGGCCCGCGCTGGCCGCTCGGCGTCGCGGCGCTGCTGACGGCCGCGGTGATGCTGCAGATCGGCCTCGGCTACGACCGGGCGCTGGGCCTGCACGTGGTGCTCGGGGTACTGCTGGTCAGCGGCACCCTGTTCGCCCTGGCCGGCGCCTGGCGGCAGCCGCTGCCGGCCCGCCCGGCCGCCCCCGCCGGACCGGACGGCCCCGAGGGCCCGGACGGCGCCGGCCTGCTGCCCCGGCCGGGCGGCCATGTGGAGCTGGCCCAGTGAACCGCCGCCGGTTCCTGGGCATCGGCGCGGCCGCGGTCGGCGCGGGCACGCTGGGGGCGTTCGCCGTCCCGGCGGCCGCCCGTCTGCTGACCGAGGGCCGCCCGGGCCTGCTGATGAGCAGCACGGTGAAGCTGCCGGAGGCGTTCCAGGTGCCGCTGCCGCTGCCGCCGGTCCTGCGGCCGGTGAAGAGCGACGGCAGCACCGACCACTACGAGATCACTCAGCAGGTGGCCCGGCTGGAGATCCTGCCCGGCCTGCGCACCGAGGCGTGGACGTACGGCGGCAGCTACCCCGGCCCGACGCTGGCCGTCCGGTCCGGCCGACAGACGGTGGTGCGTCACCGCAACGAGCTGCCGGTGCCGTCGGTGGTCCACCTGCACGGCGGGCACACCCCGGCGGACAGCGACGGCTACCCGATCGACCTCCTCCTGCCCGTCGGGTCCAACGGGTCCCATCCCGCGCAGGGCATGGCCGGCATGCCCGGGATGGAGGGGATGGCCGGGATGGCGGGCATGCCGGGGACGGACCACCAGGCCGACGCCCCGCTCGGCCGGATCGCCGACGGCGACCGCACCTACACCTATCCCGGCAACCAGCGCGCGGCCACGCTCTGGTACCACGACCACCGGATGGGCTTCACCGCCCCCGGCATCTGGCGCGGCCTGTCCGGCTTCCACCTCGTCCACGACGACGAGGAGGACGCCCTGCCGCTGCCGCGCGGCGACCGCGACCTCCCGCTGATGCTCGCCGACCGCGCCTTCGCCGAGGACGGCTCCTTCCGCTACCCCGCCGTCGACCCCGCGCTCGCCGTCCCCGGCGTCACCGACGACTACATGAACGGCGTCCTCGGCGACGTCATCCTGGTCAACGGCGCCCCCTGGCCCCGGCTGGACGTGGACCGCGTCCGCTACCGGCTGCGCCTGCTCAACGCCTCCAACGCCCGCCTCTACCGGCTGGAGCTCGACCCGCAGCCCTCCGGCGGCGACGCGCTGGTCCAGATCGGCGGCGACGGCGGCCTGCTGGAGGCCCCGCTCGCGCACGACGCCATCGAGATCGCCCCGGCCGAGCGCTTCGACATCGTGGTCGACTTCTCCCGCTACCCGCCGGGGACGGCCGTCCGCCTGATGAACCGGTTCGGCAGCGAGCGGACCACCGAGGTGATGCGGTTCGACGTCTCCTCCCGTACCGTCTCGGACGACTCGGCCGTGCCCGAGCGGCTCTCCGACTTCGAACGGCTCGACCCGGCGGCCGCCGTCACCACCCGCACCTTCGGGTTCCGCCGCAGCCGCAACGACGGCTGGACGATCAACGGCCAGCCCTACCGGCCGGGCCGTGCCCTCGCCCGGCCCGCCCTCGGCACGACCGAGAGATGGCGCTTCTTCACCGACGTCCACCACCCCGTCCACCTCCACCTGGACCCGTTCCAGGTGCTCTCCCGCAACCGTGCGGACCCGGGCCCGTACGACACCGGGTGGAAGGACACCGTCGACCTCCGGCCGGCGGAGTCGGTGGAGGTGCTGGTCCGCTTCACGGACTACCCGGGGGCGTACATGCTGCACTGCCACAACCTGGAGCACGAGGACATGGCGATGATGGCGGACTTCGTGGTCGATTGAGCCCGGGGCTTCCCGAGGAGCCTCGTTCTCGACGGCTTCACCTGTTCGGCCGAGCGCTGGCGGGCGTGCCGTACGCCCCGCCCGCGCTTCGACATGCCGGGCCGCGGCGGGTGACCTAGCGTCGCGAAGGAGATGACACCTGCCGACTTGGACGCCACCTGCCGGCAGAGCCGACCGAGGAGCCGCGCATGACCACTCCCGCCGAACGCCGCCGGCGTGGCCGGGCCGCCCGCGACCAGGTCTCGCGCTCCGCCCACGGCCGCTGGATCCCCGCCGCCGACCGCCCCGACCCGATCGTCGTGCTGGAACAGCAGGGCGCCGACCGGCTCCCCGAGCTGCTGCCGATCCGCTACGGCCGGATGGCCGACTCCGCCTTCGCCTTCCTGCGCGGCTCCGCCGCCGTCATGGCGGCCGACCTCGCGGCCGCCCCCGACACCGGCATCACCGTCCAGCTCTGCGGCGACGCCCACCTGTTGAACTTCGGTGTCTTCGCCTCGCCGGAGCGCGCACTGCTCTTCGACCTCAACGACTTCGACGAGACCTACCCCGGCCCGTTCGAGTGGGACGTCAAACGGCTCGCCGCCAGCGTCGCCGTCGCCGCCCGCGACAACGGCCACGACGAGGACCGCGCCCGCCGGGCCGCGCTCACCGCCGCGCACGGCTACGCGACCGCGATGCGGCGGCTGGCGGCGATGGGCGAACTCGACGTCTGGTACGCCCGGATCGACGCCGAGGACCTGCTCCCGCTGGTCCGCAAGCCAAAGCGCCGCAAGCAGCTCGAGGCCGGGCTGGACCACGCCCGCCGCCGTACCAGCCTGCAGGCCTTCGGCAAGCTCACCGAGGCCACGGAGGACGGCCGGCGCCGGATCATCAGCGACCCGCCGCTGATCGAGCCGCTGCCCAGGAACGAACTCCGCCGCGTGGGCAAGATCTTCAGTGACTACCGTGCCACCCTGGCCGAGGACCGCGGCGTCCTGCTCGACCGCTTCCACTTCGTCGACGTGGCCCGCAAGGTGGTCGGCGTCGGCAGTGTCGGCACCCGCAGCTTCATCGTCCTGCTGGAGGGGCGCGACGCGCAGGACCCGCTCTTCCTCCAGATCAAGGAGGCCGGCCGGTCCGTCCTGGAGGAGCACCTGCCCTCCACCCGCCCGCACGCCGAGGCGCCGATCGCCCACGGCGGTCACCGTGTCGTCACCGGCCAGCGCCTGATGCAGGCCGCCAGCGACATCTTCCTCGGCTGGACCACCGGCCCGGCCGGGCGCCACTTCTACGGCCGCCAACTGCGCGACATGAAGGGCTCGGCGGACGTCGCCGACATGACGCCGTCCGCCCTGCGCTTCTACGCCGACCTCTGCGGCCGCGCCCTGGCCCGGGCCCACGCCCGCTCCGGCGACCGCCTCGCCATCGCCGGCTACCTCGGCACCGCCGACACCTTCCCGGAGGCGATCGCCGACTTCGCCGTCCAGTACGCCGACCGGACGGAGGCCGACCATGCCGAGCTGCTGGCTGCCATCGCGGACGGCAGGCTGGCGGCCCAGCGCGACATCTGACGCGACATCTGACGGGAAGTCACCGTCAGCCCGGGGAAAGCTCCGACGGGAGTTCAGGCAAGCTCCGGCAGGAGCTCGGCGAGCCGCCGGAGCTGCTCGCGCTGGGACGGCAGGTCGAGCGCGCCGAGCCGGGCGACGACATGGCGCGCGCCCGCGTCCCGGTAGCGGGCGAGTCCGGCCGCGACGTCCTCCGGGGTGCCGGTGACCACCGCCTGGATCTTCTCCAACTCCACGAGCGGCATCCCGTAGTTGGCGTGCGCATAGGCGTCCAGCGCCTCGCGGCCGCTCGCCACGCTCGTGTCCACGCGGACGGAGACGAACAGCGCCGGGGTGATGTCCGACGCCGGACGCCCGGCGTCGGCCGCCGCCTTGTGGACGTCCGCCAGCCCCGAGCGGTAGTCGGCCGGGTCCGGCGGGTACGGCAGCCAGCCGTCGTACAGCCGCCCGGTGCGGGCGAGCGCGGCCGGGGTCGCGCCGCCGAGCCAGACCGGCGGACCGCCGGGGCGGAAGGGGGCGGTCGCGGCCGGGATCGCGGCGAAGTCGTGGAACTCGCCGTGGAACGAGCCGGCCCCGCTCCACAGGGCCCGCCAGAGCGCCACCGTCTCGTCCAGTCGGGCGAACCTGCGCGCCCACGGCACCTCCGACAGCTCGTACAGCGGCTGCCCGAACCGCCCGGGGAAGCCCGCCCCGACCGCCACGGCCAGCCGGCCGCCGGAGAGCAGGTCGATCGAGGCGAGCGCCTGCGCGGCCTGGATCGGCCGGCGCAGGAACGGCAGCAGCGCGCCGGTGCCGAGGGTCACCCGCTCGGTCACCGGGGCGAGGGCGGCCAGCATCGTGAGCGTCTCGATACGCGGGCTGAGCAGCGAGTCGTTGGCGAAGAGCGAGGAGTAGCCCGACTCCTCGGCCTCTCGGGCGAAGGCGATCAGCTCGCGCGGGTCGCCGTCGGTGCCCCACTGGGCCTTGCCGGTCGGGAGAAGTACGCCGATGTCCATGCCTCCGATCGTCGCCGGTGGCCGGTGCCGCCACAATTCCCTTGAGGGAATGGCCAGTACTCCGTCGCTCCGGTTACAACTGGCAGGTGGACTTTTCCCAGACGCTCCGCGAGCGCCGCACCCGCAGCCGCATCAGCCAGCTCGACCTCGCCACTCGCGCGGGCACCACCCAGCGGCACCTCAGCTTCATCGAGTCCGGCCGCTCGGTCCCCGGCCGGGGCATGGTCGTCCGGCTCGCCGAGTCCCTCGATCTGCCGCTGCGCGAACGCAATGAGCTGCTGTTGTCGGCCGGTTACGCCCCTGCCTACCCCGAGAGCCCGCTCGACAGCCCCGACCTCGCCCCCGTCCGGACCGCCATCGAGCACATCCTCACCGGCCATCTGCCCTATCCCGCCCTGGTGGTGGACCGGCAGGGCGATGTCGTCGCCGCCAACGCCGCCGTCGACCTGATCACCGAGGGCGCGGCCCCCGAACTGGTCGGCCCCGGCACCAACGCCTACCGCCTCGCCCTCCACCCCGAAGGCCTGGCCCCGCGCATCCTCAACTTCGCCGCCTGGGCCCGCCACATCGTCGAGCGGACGGCTCACCTCGGTGAACTCCATGCCGAACTGGCGTCTTATGTACCGGATTTGGAGGCTGTCGGCGCCGACCACCTGGGCTTCGCCGTGCCGCTCCACCTGCGCACCTCGCGCGGTGACCTCCATCTGATGACGACGGTCACCACCTTCGCGACCGCCGTCGACATCACGCTCGCCGAGCTGAAGCTGGAGGCCTTCCTCCCGGCGGACGAGGCGACGGCGGCCGCGCTGCGGGCCGAGAGCGGCACTCAGGCGCCGGGAAACATGTAGTCGGTGGTGACCCGGTCCTCGTCGTCGAGCAGCAGGACTTCGAGCCCGCTCCCGACCGCCTCGCCGCCGCCGACGGGGACCATCTCCCAGGTGAACCTGAGGCAGTCGCGGAGCCGGACGGCGGTGTCCCGGGCCCGGAAGGTGAACTCCCCGGGGGCGACGAACTCCCGGTAGCTGCGGGAGACCCGGGTCTCGATCGCGTCGTACCCCGACGCCTCCAGCGCGGTGTCCTCGAATCCCAGCTCGGCGGCCCGATCGCGGATCTCCGCCGGCGGCTGGAGGACGTGGACGCCGCCCTCCGCCCAGACCAGCTCGATCGCCTTGCGGCGCAGGGCCGGGTCGGGCTCGGTCCAGAGGGCGATGTAGCGGTCGGCGATCTCCTGCGCGGTGGCGGTGGTCATGGCGTGCTCCTCGCGTTGTGTCGGCGGTGTGTCCGGGCGACACCCATCCTGCGAGGGGTACGTGAGGGCGACAATTCCCGGCGGGGAATGGCCCGGTCGACCGGCGGGGTGGCCACCCCGCCGGTCGGCGGAATGACGCGGTGCGGACACCCGCCGAAGGTCGGGTGCGGTGGGCCCGGATCTCCCAACTCAAGTGAAACTGACGAGAGTTGATGGGGCCTTGACTGTTCGTTCACAGTTTGCATGTCTTCGACAATCTTATTCCTCGTCAGTAACATGGCGCGTGCGCGGCTGTTCGAGCCGCTGCTGAAGCCACTGGTCCCGGGCGCCCGTGTGCGCGTCCGCCACTTCGAAAGAGCTTCGTTGAAGAGTCCCCTCGGCACGGCGGTCCGCCCTGCCCTCGTTTCGCTGTTGCTGCTCGGTGTCGCTGCGTGCGGCCCGACGTCGGGCGCGCAGCAGGCCTCCCCTGCCAACCTTGAGGCCGTCGGCGCCGCCGCCCCGGCCACCACGTCCTCCCCGGCGAGCCCGGCGGCGGTGCGGCCGTCCGGTGCGCCGCACGCCCGCGCGTCCAGCCCGGCCGCCGCCGCGCCGAGCTCCAGCCGCCCGGCGGCCGGCAGCCTGCCGGTGACGGCCGCCCAGCCGGGCGTCCGGCAGGCGGCCATCGGCGCACCCGGGAAGGACGGCGCGGCCGTCGCCCCGGAGGCGAAGAGCCTCCAGCTCACCGCGTACGACCCGGCCGCCGGCACGGCAGTCCTGTCGGCTGCGGGCGGACCCTCGGTCGGCCCGTCCGCGAGCACGTCGGGGAGCCCGGCCGCCAGCCCGTCGTCGGGGAGCCCGGCCGCGAGCCCGTCGTCGGCCCCGTCCGCGGCGCCGACGCCGGTCGAGGCCGTCAAGCCGGGCCAGCTCCTCGCCAGCCCGCCGACCGACGCCGCGCCGCAGGGGGCGCTGGTCGCGGTCACCGCGGTGAAGTCCGCCGGTGGCGGCTCCGTCACGGTGTCCACCCGGCCGGCCACCCTCTCCGAGCTGCTCGGCAACGCCGAGGCGGACGGCAAGGTCCCCGTCGACCCGAACGCGATCAAGGTGACGCCGCTGGTCAAGGACCTCAAGGCGACCGTGGCCCGGGAGAACGGCACCACCAAGGCCGACGCCTCCGGCACCCTGGAGGTCGACGTCAAGGCGCCGATCCCGCTGCCCGACGGCCTGAGCGCCGACGCCTCCGCCTCGCTCCAGCTCCACCCGGCCCTGCACTTCGCCTACCACGGCGCCGGCATCGGCAGCCCGCGGACCGCCTCGATCGGCTTCGACCTGGGCGCCCACGCCCAGTGGAAGGTCAGCGGCGACCTCGCCCGCAGCACCGGCTCCGCGCCGATCCGCCTGCCGTTCGCCAAGCTCCAGGCCAGCCCGGTCGTCACGGTGGCCGGCCTGCCGGTCGTGGTCAACCTCGGGCTGACCTGCTACCTGGAGATCGGCGCCGACGGCAAGATCCACGTCGAGGCCGAACAGGAGATCACCGGCACCTGGGCCGTCCACGCCGACTACACCGGCGGGCGCGGCTGGACGTCCAGCACCGACGCGGCTGACACCAAGGTCTCCCCGGTGCACGTCCGCCTCTCCGGCACGGCCGCCGTTCGCGCCGCCCTCGCCGCCGAGGTCAGCGTCGGCCTCTACGACACGGTCGGCGTCGAGGCCACCGTCGCCCCCTACCTGCGGGCCCAGGCGGACGGCTCGCTGTCCGTCGACGTCCCGGGCGGAACGCCGCAGCTCCAGGGCAGTTGGGCCCTGCTCGGCGGCGTCGACCTGAACGGCGCGCTCACCGCCCACCTGAAGGTCTTCGGCACCCCGATCGTGGAGGGCAAGCTCCCCCTGCCGCCCTTCCACCGCGAGTGGCCCCTGCTGTCCGGCGCCCTGCCCTCGGCCTCGCCGAAGAGCTGACCCGCTGGTGAAACCGTGAACCCCGGGCCGATCGAGTCGGCCCGGGGTTCGCTGTTGCCGTGGCCTCGGCGGACGGTGACGCGGGTGTTCCGGCGGGGGAGTGTTGTTGTTGCCGGGAAGGTGCGCGTGGGCGTCCCGTCCGCGGGCCGTCCGTCCGCGGGCCCATGGACATCCGGCCCGGGGGACGGGAGGATCGCCGCATGACTGCTGACGCTCCGTTGACCGAGTCCGAACTCACCGCGATCGAGCGGCGTGCGGCGGCGGCCGCCCCGGGGCCGTGGTGCGCGTGGCTGGAGGGGCGTGACGGCAGGGGAGGCGACAGCTACATCCAGGTGCGGCCCGCGTCCGAACAGGACGACGAGATCTACGTCAGCCGCTTCGTGGAGGGCGCCGCGCTGCCGCCGAGGGACCCGCGGCTCGATGCGGACATCGACTTCATCGCCGCTGCTCGTCAGGACGTCCCACGCCTGATCGCCGAGGTGCGGCGCCTGCAGTCCGCGATGGGGCGGCAGCGGGGCTGGTGAGCGGGGACGGCGTGCCGTCCGTGCCCCCTGGTTCGAGCGCCGGGGCGCGACCGGCCGGAGCAGACGTCGGCCGACCAGTGCCGCCGGCAGCGGCGGAGGTGGGCTATAGCCTGACCCGGTGATCATTCCGCTGCCTCATGGCCACTTCAGCGCCTACCTGTTCGACTGTGACGGTACCGTCGCGGACTCCATGCCCCTCCACTACCGGGCCTGGAAGCAGGCGCTCGACGAGTGGCACTGCGTGTTCCCCGAGGAACTCTTCTACGCCTGGGGCGGCCGGACCGTCGCCGACATCATCGCCTCGCTCAACGAGGAGCAGGGGCTGGCCATGCCGGTCGAGGCTGTCGCGCGCCGGAAGGAGGATCTCTACGGCGAGCTGCTGCCGCAACTCACCGCCGTTCCCGGCATCCTGGCGCACGTCGAGTACGCGCACGGCCGGCTGCCGAGCGCCGTGGTCTCCGGCAGCACCCGCGAGTCCGTCACGGCGTCGTTGAGCACCCTCGGGCTGCTCGACAGCTTCGACCTGCTGGTCTGCGCCGGCGACTACACGAAGGCGAAGCCCGACCCCGAGGCCTTCCTCCTCGCGGCCGAGCGACTCGGGGTCCCGCCGCAGGACTGCCTCGTCTTCGAGGACACCGACCTGGGGATCGAGGCCGCGACCGCCGCCGGCATGGCGTCCGTGCGCGTCCCCCAGGCCCAGGAGCGCTGAGCGGCGCGGCGGCGTGCACAGGAGGCCGGCGGGGCCGACCTCCTGTGCCGGGGCGTCGGCGTCGTCCGGTCAGGCCGGGGCGAGCAGGTGCAGGGCGCCCGGGGCGATGGTGACGTCGATCGGCAGCGCGGCCATGAACTCGCCGTCCGCGTAGGCCGTGATGCCCGGCGACTCGATGCGCAGGGAGGCCGTGCGGTGGGTGGTCACCTCCGGGCGGTCGACGTGGGTGCCCTTGAAGAGGGTGGGGAAGAAGCGGGCGATGCGGTGACGGGGCATGGCGGCGACGAGGGTGAGGTCGAGCAGGCCGTCGGTGGGGTCGGCGGTGGGGCAGATGAGCATGCCGCCGCCGTAGCTGGTGGTGTTGCCGACGGCGGCGAGGGTGAGGTCCCGTTCGATGACGGTGCCGTCGGCGAGGGTGATGCGGAAGGGCAGCGGGCGCAGGTTGGCGAACTCGACCAGGATGGCGAGGTTGTAGCGCATCCGGCCGCGCGGCCAGCGGAGCCGGTTGGTGCGGTCGCTGACGAGGGAGTCGAAGCCGCTGGCGAGGACGGAGCCGAACCAGCGTGACGTACCGTCAGAAGCCGTGACCCGTCCGAGGTCCACGGCGCGGGTGTGGCCGGCGGCGATGACGTCGGCCGCGGCCTCGGGTGCGCCGCGCGGCAGTCCGTACGCGCGGGCGTGGTCGTTGCCGGTGCCCGCCGGGACGACGCCGAGCGGGATGCCGGTGCCGGCCACCGCCTGGAGGCCGAGGTTGATCATGCCGTCCCCGCCGACCACCACCAGTGCGTCGCAGATGCCGGCGGAGACGGCGGCTCGGGCCAGCCGGAGGGAGTCCTCCGCCGAGGAGCCCGCCTGTTCGTCCACCTCGACGCTGAGGGCGCGCAGGCGGGCGGTGGCGCGGCGGGCCGCCGGCTCGGCGTGGCCGGCGGCTGCCGCGGGGTTGGTGAGGAGGACGACGCGGCGGACGGCGCCTCTCGGGCCGCTCATGCGCCCACCTCGCTTCGGTCGGCGCGGGCATGGCGGTCGGTGCGGGCTTGACGCTCGGCGCGGGTATGACGCTCGGCGCGGGCATGGGCCCACGCGGGCCCCTCGGCGGTCGGCCCGCTCACGGGATCAGCTTGCCGGGGTTGAGGATGCCTGCCGGGTCGAGTTCGGCCTTGACCGCGCGCAGGATGCGGACACCCAACTCGCCGATCTCGTCGGCCATCCAGGGCCGGTGGTCGGCGCCGACGGCGTGGTGGTGGCTGATGGTGCCGCCGCCCGCGACGATGGCGTCCCCGGCGGCGCGCTTGGCGGCGGCCCACTGGGTGAGCGGGTCCTCGCCGAGGGCGGCGACGACGGTGAAGTAGAGCGAGGCGCCGGTCGGGTAGACGTGCGAGATGTGGCAGAGGACGAGTGCGCCGGGGAGGGCCTCGGTCAGGGCGGAGGTGACGGCGAAGCGCAGGTCGGCGAGACGGCGCCAGTCCGTCGCCGTCTCCAGCGTCTCGCAGAGCGCGCCCGCGGCGAGCAGCGAGTCCCGCAGGTACGGGGCGTTGAACCGGCCGTGCTCCCAGGCCCGGGCGGGCGCCTCGCCGAGGGAGGTGCCGCCGGCGGCCAGCAGGGCGGTCCGGGTGAGCTGGTGGCGGGTGGCGACCTGTTCGGCGGTGCCCTCGAAGACGGTGACCGCCAGGCAGCCGCTGACGGCCGGCTCGCCGCCGATCTTCTCCGTCATGGCCAGGTTGACCATGGTCTCGGCCTCGTCGGAGAGCCGGATGACGGTCGGGCCGGTGTCCTGCTGCTCGACCGCGCGCAGGGCGGCCGCGCCGGCCGCGAAGTCCGGGAAGGACCACGCCTCGTAGGCCTTCACGGCGGGCACCGCGTGCACCCGCACCCGGACGGCGGTGATCACGCCCAGCGTGCCCTCCGAGCCGAGGAACAGCTCGCGCAGATCGGGGCCGGCGGCGGAGGCGGGGGCGCGACCGAGGTCGAGGACGCCCGCCGGGGTGACGACGCGCAGGCCGCGCACCATCTCGTCGAAGCGCCCGTACCCGGCGGAGTCCTGGCCGGAGGAGCGGGTGGCGGCGAACCCGCCGATGGTGGCGAAGCGGAAGCTCTGCGGGTAGTGGCCGAGTTCGAAGCCCCGCTCGGCGAGCAGGGCCTCCGCCGCCGGGCCGGTCAGGCCCGCGCCGAGGACGGCCTCGCCGGAGGTCTCGTCCAGGTCGAGGAGCCGGTCGAAGCGGCGCAGGTCGAGTGAGACGACGGCGGTGAGCCCACCGCGCTCCGGGTCGAGCCCGCCGACCACGCTGGTGCCGCCGCCGAACGGGACGACGGCGATCCGGCGCTCCGCACAGAGCGCGAGCAGCGCGGTGATCTCGTCCTCGCTGCCGGGCAGCACGACGGCGTCGGGCGCGTCCTGCGGCTCGCGGCTGCGGCGGCGCAGCAGGTCGGGGGTGGACTTGCCGCCGGCCCGGGGGAGGCGGTCGGCGTCGGCGGCGCTCACGTGGGCCTCGCCGACCACGGCGGCGAGCGCCTTCAGGTCGTCCTCGGCCAGCCGCGAGGGGTGCAGCACGACCTCGTCGGCGGCCGGGCCGGGGGCGGCGTCGCCGGTGACGCCGAGGGCGGCGGCCAGCAGGGCCTTGATGTCGGCGGACAGCTCCTTGGCGAGGGCCGGGTCGCCCCAGGCGTCCCACTTCATCGGGGGGAGCGGCAACGCGGCGCCGGCCGGTCCCGCTTGCGTCTCAGGTGCCATGCGTTACAGTTTCACACATCATGTCAAGTAGTAATGCGAGCTCAGGCGGTTCCAACGGCACAGGCGCCTCCGGCGGCCCTGGCACTCCAGGCACCCCCGGCGGACCGGGCGGTGCCCCGGAGCCCCGCTCCACCGACGACGCGATCCTCGACGCAGCCGCCGAGCTGATCGTCCATCTCGGCGTGCGACGGACCCAGTTGGCCGAGATCGCCCGCCGTGCCGGGGTCAGTCGGCCGACCGTCTACCGGCGCTGGCCGGACGTCCGGGCGGTCATCGGGGCGCTGCTCACCCGCGAGATCCGGGCCACCCAGGAGACGGTGGCGCTCGCCGGCGAGAACCGCGAGGCCCTGGTCGACGGGGTGGTCGAGGTCGCCGTCCGGCTGCGCGACCATCCGGTACTCGGCGCCCTGCTGCGCTCGGCCGACTCCGACACGCTCTTCGAGTACGTCGTGGAACGGCTCGGCACCAGCCAGCGCGGCCTGATCGAGGCGCTGCGCGCCGGCATCGAACAGGGGCAGGCGCACGGCTCGATCCGGGCCGGCGAGCCGGTCGAACTGGCCGCCATGGTGCTGCTGATCGCCCAGTCCACCGTGCAGTCGCACCGCATGGTGGCCGCGCTGCTGCCCGAGGAGGCCTGGCGGCGCGAGCTGGCCCGGGCCCTGAACGGATACCTCGCGCCGTGAGCCGTCACGAGCGCGCCACGACCGGCCGGGGCGCCATGACCGGGCGGAATGCCACGACCGACCGGAATGCCACACGACCGGCCGGAACGCCATGACCGACCGGAATACCGCGACCCGCCGGAGCACCGGGGCCGGCCGGAACGCCGCGACGAACGGAGGCACCAGATGACCACCACCGCCGGGCCCTACACCGGAACCGCCCGACTCGATGCCAGGCGAAGGGAGTTGGAGCTCGACGCGCTCGCCGGCGGCCCGGCCGTCGACCTGCTGGTGATCGGCGGCGGCGTCACCGGCGCCGGGGTCGCCCTGGACGCCGCCGCCCGCGGTCTGCGCACCGTCCTGGTCGAGGCCCGCGACCTCGCCTTCGGGACGAGCCGGTGGAGCTCCAAGCTGGTCCACGGCGGCCTGCGCTACCTCGCCTCCGGGCGGATCGGGGTGGCCCGGGAGAGCGCCGTCGAACGCGGTGTGCTGATGACCCGCACCGCCCCGCACCTGGTCCGACCGATGCCCCAACTGGTGCCACTGCTACCGGGGTTGATGAGCCGGGGGCAGACCTCGCTGGTTCGCGTCGGGTTCGTCGCGGGTGACGCGCTGCGGCTGAGCGCCGGGACGCCGGGCGGGTTGCTGCCCCGGGTGCGCCGCGTCGGCGCCGACCGCGCCCGCCAACTGGTGCCCGGCGTAAGGGTGGAGGGCCTCGCGGGCGCGATCGTCGCGCACGACGGCCAACTGGTGGACGACGCACGACTGGTGGTGGCGCTGGCCCGGACGGCCGCGCAGTACGGCGCCACCGTGCTGACCCGGGTGCGGGCGGAGGACGTCACCGGCACCTCGGCCCGGCTGACCGATGCCCTCACCGGCCGCTCCCTCACCCTCGCCGCCCGCGCCGTGGTCAACGCCACCGGCGTCTGGGCCGGCGACGTCGACCCGTCGATCCGGCTGCGGCCCAGTCGCGGCACCCATCTGATCGTCGACGCGGCCGCCCTCGGCCGTCCGGCCGCCGCGCTCACCGTGCCGGTGCCGGGCTCCACCAGCCGGTTCGTCTTCGCACTGCCGCAGCAACTCGGCCGCGTCGCGATCGGCCTCACCGACGAGGACGCGCCCGGCCCGATCCCGGACGAGCCGCAGCCGACCGAGGGCGAGCTCGCCTTCCTCCTCGACACCGTCAACACCGCCCTGCAGACCGCGCTGACCAGGGCGGACGTACGCGGGGCCTACGCCGGACTGCGGCCGCTGATCGACACCGGCGGCGGCGCCACCGCCGACCTCTCCCGCCGGCACGCCGTGCTGGAGTCCCCGTCCGGCGTGATCACCGTGGTCGGCGGCAAGCTCACCACCTACCGGCGGATGGCCGAGGACGCGGTGGACACCGCCGCCCGGCTGCGCGGCCTGGCCGCCCGTGCCTGCTGGACGGCCCGCCTGCCCCTGGTCGGCGCACCCGGCCACCGTGACAGCCGCCCGGCACCCGAGGGCGAGGTGCCCGCCTCACTGCTCGCCCGGTACGGCGGCGCGGCCCGCGAGGTCCTGGCCGAGGGGACGGCCCTCGGTGCCGGCTACGCGGCGCCCGTCGCGCCCGGGATCGACGTCACCCGCGCCGAGATCGCCTATGCCGTCACGCACGAGGGCGCGCTGGACGCCGACGACGTGCTCCACCGCCGGACCAGGATCGGCCTGGTGGCGGAGGACGCCGACCGCGCCCGGGCGGCCGTCGAGGAGATCGTGGCGGAGGTCGCTGCGGAGGCCGGGCAGGCGTGAGCGCCTCGTCCGGCGGCGGTCGGTTCCGGCGCCCTCACTGCTCTGTCGGCGCCCTCACTGCTCCGTGCGTTCCGGCATCGGGTGGGGGGGGCCGCCCAGCTCCAGTACGCAGACGAGCGGCCGCTCGGGCGCCCCGGTCCGCTCCAGCCGGACGGCGAGCAGCACCGGTGGCTCCTCGGCCAACCGGGCGGCGAGGGTGAGCGGGTAGACGCCGTGCCCGTGCACGCGGTGGAAGGCGAGCTCCTTGCCGTCCACCAGCAACTCGGTCTCGGTGATCCAGCCGGACCGGACGTTCACCGTCACGGAGTGGTCGCCCCGGTCGAGGTGGAAGCTGTGCCGCCGGCGCATGGGACCTCCCGGGAACACCCGTGGAATCACGGCCAGTCTACGTCCGGCCCCGCGACGGCGCCGGTCGTGGTCTCCGGCCGGTGGGCCTCGACGTTCTGACGGGGTGGGGGGGGGGGGCCGGACCAACCCCCCCAAAACGAGGACCAAACGCCCCCCCAGAAACACCGCCCCCCAGGGGGCCCCCTCCCCCCCCCCACGAACCCCACACTCC
>NZ_JBVJCO010000043.1:9833-31889 GCF_055588525.1 Kitasatospora sp. NPDC041988 | reverse complement strand
GGGAAGCCCGTCCCTTCTCTCCGCTCCCCTACTGGGTTCTTTGTTTTTTTCTCCTCTGGTTTCTCTCCCGGTTTTGCGGGGGGGGTTTCGCCCCCCCCCCCCCACCCCGTCAGAACGCGGGCCACCCGTCACCCCGGCGACCCGCCGTCCCCGGGCGGCCCGCTGCCTACGCCAGGCGGCCGCCGCCGTCCACGTGGAGGACGGTGCCGGTGACGAAGGGGCTGGTCATGGCGAACAGGACGGCGCGGACCAGGTCCTCGGCGGTGCCGACGCGGCGGGCGGGGTTGCGTTCGGCGATCGAGCGGAGGAAGGGCTCCTTGTCGGTGCCCATGCGGTCCCAGGAACCGCTGTCGACGATGCCGGGGGAGACCGCGTTGACGCGGACCGGGGCGATCTCGACGGCGAGGGCCTGGACGAGAAACGCCAGCGCGCCGTTGGTCGTGGCCATCACGGTGCGGGCGGGGGCGGGGCGCCAGGCGGCGACGCCGGAGAAGAAGGTGAAGGACGCGCCGTCGGGGGTGCCGGTGGTGGCCTGGCCGGCGAGGTGCTTGGCGAGCAGCAGCGGGCCGTATACCTTCGCGGCGAACGCCCGCTGGATGTCGGCGAGTTCGAGCTCGGCGAGCGGACCGTTGGCGGGCATCGCGGCGGTGGAGACCAGATGGTCGAAGCGACCGGTGGCGGTCGCCAGGGCGGCGATGGAGGCCTCGTCGGCGAGATCCACCGGGACGACCTCGGCCGGGCCGGCGAGCTCTCCGGCCGTCCACTCCAGCTTGCGCGGGTCGGGGCCGGCCAGGACCAGTTCGGCGCCGGCCGCGGAGGCGGCGTGGGCGAGGGCGCGGCCGGTGTTCGAACCGGCGCCGACGACGACGATGCGGCGGCCTTCGAGCGGGTTGGGGGTGGTCATGCCGGGGCTCCTGTCAGAGGGGTTTCGGTACGTCCCGACCTTCCGCCCGGACCGGCCGATGAGTCCAAGGCTTGTTTTCTCGCCGGCCCATAAACTCCGTGCATGGCTACGCTGCGACAGCTCGAATACCTGGTGACCGTCGTCGACACCGGTTCCTTCACCCGCGCCGCCGAGCAGCTGCACGTCACCCAGCCCGCGCTCTCGCACCAGGTGCGGGCGCTGGAGCGGGCCGTCGGCGGCACCCTGCTGGAGCGGCTGCCGCGCGCCGTCCGGCTGACGCCGATGGGGCGGGCGGTCCTGCCGCACGCCCGGGCGGCGCTCGCCGACGCCGAGCGGCTGCGGACGGCGGCCCGCCTCACCGCGGGGCTGGACGGCGGCGAGCTGGAGCTGGCCACCGTCTACTCGGTCAGCCTCGGCATCCTGCCGCCGGTGCTGCGCGCGTGGCGTCGGCTCCACCCGCGGGTGCGGATCCGGCTGCGGGAGTACGCGCACAACGACGAGCTGCGCGCCGCGCTGGCGGCCGGGCAGGCGGACGTCGCGGTCGGCACCCCGCCGGCGGACTGGGAGGGGCCGATCCGGGAGCTGGGCGTGGAGGAGTTCGTCCTCGCCCTGCCCGCCGACGAAGAAGTGAGGGACCGTCAAGTCATCGACCTGGTCGACTTGTCCGAGCGTGAGTGGGTGCACTACGCGCCTGGCAACGGGCTCGCCGATCTGCTGGACCGGGCCTGCGCGGAGGCCGGTTTCCGGCCGCGGGCCGCGGTGCGGACGGAGCAGACGGCGGCCGCGCCGTTGCTGGCCGCCGCCGGGCTGGGGCCCGCCCTGGTGCCCGCCAACATCGTGCCGCCGGGTTTCGACGGCCTGGTCCGCCGGCCCGAACCGCCGGTGCGGCGCCCGCTCGTCGCGTACACCCGGACCCGGCCGGACCCTCTGACGGCGGCCTTCGTCGAGCTGCTGGCCCGCCAGGCGTGCCTGCTGCCGCCGCATGTCGCCGAGCTGCTGGCGGCTTGAGGGTCGGACGGACCCGGTCACCCCACGCCCCGTCGGCCCCGCGCCCCGCACCTCTCCGGGCCCCCACGGCGCGCATCGCGGCAAGCGGATTCTCGTGATCTCTACAGTGTTGTAGATTCTTGGGCAGGGAGAGCAATCGAGGAGGGCATCGTGGGAGTTTCGCTGGCCAAGGGTGGCAACGTCTCGCTGACCAAGGAGGCGCCGGGTCTGACCGCCGTCATCGTCGGCCTCGGCTGGGACGTGCGCACCACCACCGGGGCCGACTACGACCTGGACGCGAGCGCGCTGCTCTGCAACGCGCTCGGCAAGGTGGTCTCGGACCAGCACTTCGTCTTCTTCAACAACCTGCGCAGCCCCGAGGGTTCGGTCGAGCACAGCGGCGACAACCTGACCGGTGGCGGCGACGGCGACGACGAGCAGATCAAGGTCGACCTGGTCACGGTGCCGGTCGATGTGGCCAAGGTGGTCTTCCCGGTGTCGATCTACGACGCCGACGCCCGCCTGCAGAGCTTCGGGCAGGTCCGCAACGCGTTCATCCGGATCGTCAACCAGGCCAACGGCCAGGAGATCGCCCGGTACGACCTCACCGAGGACGCCTCGACCGAGACCGCGATGGTCTTCGGCGAGCTGTACCGCAACGGCGCGGAGTGGAAGTTCCGTGCCATCGGCCAGGGTTACGCCTCCGGCCTGCGCGGCATCGCCACCGACTACGGTGTCAACGTCTGAGGCGATGCCGGCAGTAGGCCGGTGAACTCCTAGTCCACCCGTGGATTCTGACGGAGGGTCGGCGGCCGCCCGATGGCGTGGCCGCCGAACCCGCCGGTGCCGGCGACCTGCCGCTGCCACCAGGCGACCATCGACGCCTCGTCCATGGCCGACCAGTCGGGCGCCCCGGTCACCTGGGCCTGCCCGAGCCGGCGCCCCACCTCGACGGTCTCCCGCCCGACCACGCCGCGTTCGGCGTCGTACGCGGGCAGCAGTTCGGCCCAGGAGTCGGCCGTGCGCCACGTCTCCTCGAAGGCGCAGGCGTCCTGCAGTGCCTTGACGACGCCGCTGGTGTTGTGCGGGCGGACCACGGTGGCCGCGTCCCCGGTCAGCAGCAGGCGGCCGGCGGTCCGGCGCGGGACGGCCAGGTCGTAGATCGGCTGCAGGAAGGTCCGCTCGCGCGGGGTGAGGGTGACCACCCCGGCCCAGTACGGCGGCAGGTGCCGCTCGGCCAGCTCGGCCAGCTCCTCGAACCGCGCGGTGGTGAGCGTTCCGGCCGGGACGCTGGTCACGCCGTCCGGCCGCAGCCAGGCCGGTGTGGGGGTGTAGAACACCCAGTTGACCTGGGTGGAGCCGGGCTCCAGGCCCGGGATGCGGTAGAGCACCACCTGGCCGCCGGGGTAGCAGACGGTGATCACCTCGCCGTCCGGCCAGAGCGCCGCGCCGCCGGGCAGCCCGTCCAGCAGTCCGGCGTCGAAGCTGCCGCGCCAGCAGACGTACCCGGCGTAGGCGGGTCGGGCCTCCGGGAAGGCGGATACGGGGCAGACCGCCTCGCGGACCACCGAGCGGTAGCCGTCGGCGCCGACCACCAGGTCGTACGTCTCGCGTCCGCCGCCGGCACTCTCCACCCAGGCCTGCCCGCCACGGCCCTTGCCGCCGCCCGGACTGCCGCCCTTGCCGCCGCCGTGGTTGCCGCCCTCGCCGCCGTCCCCGTCGCCCACCGCGGTGACCGCGTCGCCGAGGCGGAAGGTCACGCTGTCCGGGGTGCGCTCGCGCAGTGCCTGCCAGAGCACGCCCCAGTGGTAGGAGTGGAACGGCATCTCCTGCGCCCAGAGCAGCCGCCCGCGTGGGCCGCCCCCGCCGCTACTGCCCGCCCCGCCCCCTTCCCCTTCGCGGGTGAGCCAGTGGCGGTGGCTGAGCCGGTGGTGCCGGATGCCGTCGTCCAGGTGTCCGGCCCGGACCAGTTCGTCGTAGCGGGGGTCGAGGACGCAGAGGCCGACACCCCGGTCCTCCAGCCGGCCCGGGCTCCGTTCGAGGACCACCACCTGTTCCGCCCCGCCCCGCGCGGCGGCCCGCGCGAACGCGCACCCCGCGATGCTGCCGCCGACCACGGCTATCGACCCACCCCGCACTGCCGACCCCCTCCCCAGGGGGCCCGCTGCGAACCCCCGTCGCGCAACGACCATACGCGCGTTCGGCGGTGGGCTGACGGGTGGTCAGCGATTTTCGGCGGAGGCGACGGGAATTCCGGTTATGCAACTTGTTGCATAGAGTCCGACGCATCGCCTACCGTGTGGTAACAAAGAGCCGCCCCGCCGCCAGGAGACGTCGATGAGCACCACCGCCCAGCCGCCCTACCCCCACCTGCTGAGCCCGCTCGACCTCGGCTTCACCACCCTCCCCAACCGCGTGCTCATGGGCTCGATGCACGTCGGCCTGGAGGAGGCGCCAGGCGGCTTCGACCGGATGGCCGCCTTCTACGCCGAGCGTGCCCGCGGCGGCGTCGGCCTGATCGTCACCGGCGGCATCGCCCCCAACGAGGCCGGCCGGCCCTGGGGCGGCGGCGCCATGCTCACCACCGAGGCGGAGGCCGACCGGCACCGCACCGTCACCGACGCCGTGCATGCCGCCGGCGGCCGGATCGCGATGCAGATCCTGCACTTCGGCCGCTACGCCTACCACCCTGACCTGGTCGCCCCCAGTGCCGTCCAGGCCCCGATCAGCCCGTACGTGCCGAACGCGCTCGACCCCGGGCAGGTCGAGCAGACCATCGAGGACTTCGTCCGCTGCGCGGCCCTCGCCCAGCGCGCCGGGTACGACGGCGTCGAGATCATGGGCTCCGAGGGCTACCTGATCAACGAGTTCATCGCCGCCGCCACCAACCACCGCGAGGACGAGTGGGGCGGCTCCTACGAGAACCGGATGCGCTTCCCGGTCGAGATCGTCC
The DNA here is from genome assembly GCF_055588525.1 of Kitasatospora sp. NPDC041988. Classification (NCBI taxonomy): domain Bacteria; kingdom Bacillati; phylum Actinomycetota; class Actinomycetes; order Kitasatosporales; family Streptomycetaceae; genus Kitasatospora; species Kitasatospora sp. NPDC041988. Next base: position 27,045 of record NZ_JBVJCO010000043.1, on the reverse strand, counting down.
GCCGCGTCCGCGAGCGGGTCGGCCCCGACTTCATCCTGATCTACCGCCTCTCCATGCTCGACCTCGTCCCCGGCGGCTCCACCCTCGCCGAGGTCGTCCAGCTCGCCCAGGCCGTCGAGGCGGCCGGCGCCACCATCATCAACACCGGCATCGGCTGGCACGAGGCCCGCATCCCGACCATCGCCACCTCCGTCCCGCGCGGCGCCTACGCATGGGTGACCAAGAAGGTGATGGGCTCGGTCACCGTGCCGCTCGTCGCCGTCAACCGCATCAACACCCCTGAGATCGCCGAGGAGCTGCTCGCCGACGGCTGCGCCGACCTGGTCTCGCTGGCCCGGCCGCTGCTCGCCGACGCCGACTTCGTCGCCAAGGCCCAGGACGGCCGCGCCGCCTCCATCAACACCTGCATCGGCTGCAACCAGGCCTGCCTGGACCACACCTTCAGCGGGCAGATCACCTCCTGCCTGGTCAACCCGCGGGCCTGCCACGAGACCGAACTCGTCCTCGCGCCCACCAAGGTGCGCAAGCGGATCGGCGTCGTCGGTGCCGGACCGGCCGGCCTCGCGTTCGCCGTCTCCGCCGCCGAACGCGGCCACGCCGTCACCCTGTTCGACGCCGCCGACACCGTCGGCGGGCAGCTGAACATCGCCCGGCGGATCCCCGGCAAGGAGGAGTTCGACGAGACCGTGCGCTACTACCGCACCCGGCTGGCCGAGTTGGCCGTCGAGCTGCGCCTCGGTGCCCTGGTCGACGCCGGACAGCTGGCCGCCGAGGGCTTCGACGAGATCGTCCTCGCCACCGGCGTCACCCCGCGAACCCCGGCCGACCTGCCGGGAGTCGACCACCCGAGCGTGGTCGGCTACCTGGACGTGCTGCGCGACGGCGCCCCCGTCGGCGAGCGTGTCGCCATCCTCGGCGCCGGCGGCATCGGCTTCGACGTCGCCGAGTACCTCACCGACCAGGGCGACGCCGCCAGCCTCAACCCGCCCGTCTTCCAGCGCAAGTGGGGCATCGACCCCGAGTACCGCGAGCGCGGCGGCCTCACCCGCCCCGAGCGGCCCAAGCCCCCGCGCAGCGTCCACCTGCTCCAGCGCAAGACCACCAAGGTCGGCGCCGGCCTCGGCAAGACCACCGGCTGGATCCACCGCACCGAACTCAAGCACCGCGGCGTCACCATGGTCGCCGGCGCGAGCTACGAACTGATCGACGACGCCGGCCTGCACTTCGCCGTGGACGGCGAACGGCAGTTGCTGCCCGTCGACACCGTCGTCCTGTGCACCGGCCAGGAGCCGCGCCGCGACCTCGACGCGGCCCTGCGCGAACTCGGCCTCACCCCGCACCTGATCGGCGGCGCCGACGTGGCCGCCGAACTCGACGCCAAGCGCGCCATCAAGCAGGGCACCGAGCTGGCCGCCGCGATCTGAGCCCGCCGGTGGGGCGGACCTCTAGGATCGACCCCATGTCGCTGCCGCACGCCATCCTCACCGCCCTGCTGGAGAAGCCGTCCTCGGGGCTGGAGCTGACCCGGCGGTTCGACAGGTCGATCGGGTTCTTCTGGTCCGCCACCCACCAGCAGATCTACCGCGAACTCGGCCGGCTGGAGACCTCCGGCCTGATCCGGGCCCTCCCGCAGGCCGGCCCGGTGCGCGGCCAGAAGAAGGAGTACGAAGTCCTGCCCGCCGGCCGCGCCGAACTCGAACGGTGGACGGCCGGCGGGGACGACCCCAAGACCGTGCGCGAACCCCTGCTGCTGCGCCTGCGCGCGGCGGCGGTGGTCGGCACGGCCGGGCTGGACGCCGAACTGGCCCGGCATCTCGCCCTTCACCGTGCGCAGTTGGCGGACTACGAGGAGATCGAGCGGCGGGACTTCCCGGCCGAGAAGGCGGCCGGGGAGAACCGGCTCCAGCACGCCGTGCTGCGGGCCGGGATCGGGCTGGAGGCGTTCTGGGTGGAGTGGCTGACGGAGACACTCGCCGCGCTGCCCGGCCCGTCCGCGCTGCCCGGCCCTCCCGCGTTGCCCGACCCTCGCGCGCTGCCCGCTGACCCGTCCTGACCTGCGGTTCTGTCGCCCGGGCGGGCGGCGGGGCGGCCCCGGTGCGACACTGGTGCCTGTCCCTGCCCGACTCCTGATCGGGGGCCCGCATGTCCCATTCGCGGCCTCTCCTCGCTCTCGCCGCCGTGGCCGTGGCCATCGCCGTCACCCTCGGCACGGCCGGCAGCGCCACCGGCGCCGCCCCGCCGGGAACCCTCACCGTCCAGGCGGCCCCGGCCGAGCAGTTGCCCACGGCGGAACAGCTGAAGGCGGCCCTGCTCACCGCCGCCGAGCTCGGCCCCGCCTTCACCGAAGCCCCGGCCGGCGCCGGCCCCTCGCCGAGCGGCGGCGCCTCCCCGGTCGCCGGCTGCGACGCACTGCGCGCCCTGCTGAACCGGAACGAGGCCCAGGCCTCACCGCAACTCCCGCATCAGGAAGTCGAGTTCGATGGTCCTGATGGCAGCCCGATGGTGACCGAGTCGCTCACCGCCGAGGACTCCGCCCAGCTCACCACCGACTTCGCCACCGTCACCGACGCGTTCGCCTCCTGCCACAGCCTCACCTTCATCGACGGCGGCGGCGGGACCGTGACCTTCACCGTCACCCCCATAGCCCTCGGCGACCGCCAGGATGCCCCCGCCGTCCGCCTCGACGGCACCCTGGCCGGAGTCCAGCTCAACGGCTACATCGGCGTCGAACGCTTCGGCCCCGTCGCCATGTCCTACGGCTTCTTCCAGCGCGACGACGGCTCCTCCCAGCTCGCCTCCCTCTACTACCGCGCGGCCGTCGACAAGGCCGAGCACGTTCTCGGTACCACGGCCGGCAGCACCACGGCCCCGGCGGCCCCGGTCTGACCGGCGGCGAAGGCCTGCCCTCCCCCTTGGTCGTAGGGAGGGCAGGACTCATGGGCGGCCGGCGCGCCCCGTGGGCCGCGCCGTGCGGGGACGGCCCGATGACCTGGGGCCACGCCCTGCAGCGGCGCGGCGGAGCTTATGACAACACCATTGACGTGCGAAGGAGGGCGGCGCTTTCATGGGCCCCACGGTCCCGACGCCCCCAGGAGCAGCACCCATGTCCAAGGCCGACCTGGTCTTCACCAATGGTCCCGTCCACACCGGCGACCCGGCCCGCACCCGGGCGAGCGGTCTCGCCGTCACCGGCGAGCGGATCACCGCCGTCGGCCACGACGAGGTCCGCGAGCTGATCGGCCCGAAGACCGAGGTGGTGGACCTCCGCGGGAAGCTGCTGATCCCCGGCTTCCAGGACGCGCACATCCACGCGGTCTACGGCGGCGTCGAGCTGGCCGAGTGCGACCTGACCGGCACCACCGAGGCAGGCGAGTACCTGCGCCGGGTAGGGGAGTTCGCCGTAGCCCACCCCGAGCGGACGTGGATCACGGGCAGCGGTTGGTCGATGGAGAGCTTCGACGGCGGGCTGCCCACCCGGCAACTGCTCGACTCGGTCGTCCCGGACCGTCCGGTCTTCCTGCTCAACCGCGATCACCACGGCGCCTGGGCCAACACCTGCGCCCTGGAGCTCGCCGGGCTGACCGCCGAAACCCCCGACCCGGCGGACGGCCGGATCGAGCGGGAGTCGGACGGCACCCCGAGCGGGGCGCTCCAGGAGGGGGCGACGGCGCTGGTCTCCCGGCACGTGCCGCCGAGCACCGCCGCCGACCGGCTGGCCGGCCTGCTCCGGGCGCAGCAGCTCCTGCACTCGCTGGGCATCACCGGCTGGCAGGACGCCATCCTCGGCGTCTTCAACGGCCAGCCGGACCCGTCCGACGCCTACCTCGCCGCCGCCCGGGCCGGCACCCTCACCGCCCGGGTCAACGGCGCGCTCTGGTGGGACCGCTCCCGCGGCGCCGAGCAGATTCCCGAACTCGTCGCCCAACGCGAGAAGTTGAACGCCGGCCGGTTCCGGGCCGGCTCGGTGAAGATCATGCAGGACGGGATCGCCGAGAACTTCACGGCCGCCCTCACCGCCCCCTACCTGGACGGCTGCGGCTGCGCCACCGCCAACACCGGCCTCAGCTTCGTCGACCCGGCCGCGCTGCGCGACCACGTCACCGCACTGGACGCGCTCGACTTCCAGGTGCACTTCCACGCCCTCGGCGACCGCGCGGTGCGTGAGGCGCTCGACGCCGTCGAGGCCGCACGCGCCGCCAACGGCCGGCGCGGCACCCGGCACCACCTCGCCCACCTCCAGGTGGTCCACCCCAGCGACATCGGGCGCTTCGCCCGGCTCGGCGCGATCGCCAACATCCAGCCGCTCTGGGCCGCCCACGAGCCGCAGATGGACGAGCTGACCATCCCGTTCCTCGGCCCTGAACGAGCCTCCTGGCAGTACCCGTTCGGCGACCTGATGCGGGCCGGTGCCACCCTGGCGGCCGGCAGCGACTGGCCGGTCAGCAGCCCCGACCCGCTCGCCGGCCTCCATGTCGCCGTCAACCGGATGGAGCCCGAGGCGACGGACGGGCGGGTTTTCCTGCCCGAGCAGCGCCTCGACCTCGCCACCGCCCTCGCCGCCTACACCGCCGGCTCGGCCCACGTGAACGGCCTGGACGACGCGGGCAGCCTGCGCACCGGCCACCTCGCGGACCTGGTGGTCCTGGACCGCGACCTCTTCGCCGCCCCGGCCGCGGAGATCGCCGAGGCGCGCGTCGAACGCACCTACGTGGGCGGCGAGTTGGTCCACGCGGCAGCCTGAGCCGGCCGCCTTGCTTGAGAAGGAGGGCGAGTCTGCGTTCCGTACCGCCTTCAGGCGGCAGGGCGGGCCGCGCGCCGGCGGTAGTAGTGGACGGTGAGGATGCCGAGCAGCGGGCCCCAGGCGGCCAGCGGGAGGTAGGCGGCCCAGAAGGTGACGGTCTGCCAGCCGTGGGTGATCAGCCCGGCGTCGGTGGAGCCGTCGATCTTGCGGCCGGAGGCCATCATGGCCAGCGCGTAAGGGAAGATCATCAGTGCTGCCGCGCCGAGTCCGGCTGGGACCACGGCGGCGAGGGTCGGCACCCGCCGGCCGCCGAGGCGGGGGATCCAGCGCGGCCACACCTCGCCCCACCGGCTGACCAGGCCGACCGCGAGGAACGCCACGGCCTCGCTGAACAGGCTCATCCCGATGACGTACCACCACTCGCCGCCGAAGAGCTCGGGAGCGGCGGGGGCGCCGGGGCCGGGCTCCATCAGCGGCACGCGCAGGTCGACCCCCGCGATCCGCCAGAGGCAGGAGGGCAGCACGAGCAGGCTGACGAGGTAGGCCGTCCGCACCGCCCAGCGGGGTGCGTCCTCCGCCGGCCGGCCGTGCAGCCTCTGCAGGATGGTGCGCGCGGTCATGGGTGACCTCCTCGTCCGAAGCCCCGGGGCCGAAGCCCCGAAATGGGGTGGCTGCTTCGAAGATCGCAGCTGTCCCGGCCCCCGCTCATCCACCGTGGGGAGGGCCGCATCACCCGCGCGAGGGAGTCGGCCCGGCCGCCCCCTTCTCCGGGGAAGCCCCGCAGCGCGGCGCGTGCGCTGGGGGAGCCGGTCGGCGTCGGCCATCCGGCGGACGGCCGGGCCCCGATCGGGTGGCCTCCCCCCGTGCCACGGATCCCACTGGTACCACAGAGCCGATAGCCAGGGGGGTACGCAGAGACGAGGTAGCGCAGCGCCATGTCCCACCACCTCAGTGGTCCGAACCTCCGCTCGCCCCGGGGCGACGCCCGGCTCGACCTCACCGACGTGTTCGCCTTCCCGGCCGCCGGCGCGTCCGGCCGGACCGTCCTCATCATGAACGTGAACCCGTACGCGCCCACCCAGGCCGCGGAGTTCCACCCGGACGCGGTCTACCGGATCAACATCGACAGCGACGGCGACAACCAGGCGGACGTCGCCTACTCCTTCACCTTCTCCGGCTCCGACACCGGTGGCCAGACCGTCACCGTGCACCGCGCCACCGGGGAGGCGGCCCGCAAGCACGAGGCGGGCGGCGACGTGCTGTTCGCCGGAGTCCCGGTGGCTTTCGGCTACACGCCGGACGTCGTGGAGGCGGGCGGCTGCAAGCTGTCCGTCGGGCTGCGCAGTGACCCCTTCTTCGCCGATCTCGAAGGGATCGTCAACGACTTCACCTGGACCGGCAAGGACGCGATGGCCGACGCCAACGTGTTCGGCATCGCCCTCGAAGTGCCCGATGCGGAGCTGGGCCCGGAGCCGGAGATCGGCGTCTGGGCGCGGGTCAGCCTGCACGAGAACGGCCGGCTGGTCTCGGTCGACCGGGGCGCCCACCCGTCCCTGACCGCCTACTTCAACGCCGAGGAGGTCAAGGACGCGTACAACACGGGTGAGCCGGCCGACGACTGGGAGAAGTACCGCGAGCCGTGGACGGCCGTTCTCCAGCACACCGGGGACTACACCACGGAGGCGGCCACCGAGACGCTGAAGCTCGTCCTGCCCGACGTCCTCCGCTACGACCGTTCCCGCCCGGCCGCCTACCCCAACGGCCGCACGCTGGTGGACGACGTGACGTCCGCCCGGCTGGCGATGGTCTCCGGGGGCAAGATCACCAGCGACCACATCCCGCCGCACACGGACCTGCTCCCCGCCTTCCCCCACCTCGGCCACCCGCACCCGGCCGAATGACGCGGCGGCCGGGCCGCCCGCCCACCGTGGGCAGCCCGGCCGGGGGAGCGCCGCGGCGTCGCGTGTGTGGGCAGTCCATAGCGGACCGAGATCGAGCCTGAGGTTCGGCAGTGGTTGGAACTTCTCTCGGACACGCAGTACGACAAGGCAGAGCGGGCAGCCGATATGCTCGCGGCCCAGCCGACGACTCTGGCGGAGCCGTACTCTCGCCACCTGGGCGGCAAAGTACGCGAGCTACGTTTCACCATGGACGGCAGCGCCGTGCGGATCACCTACTGGCTCGCGCCGGACAGGCGCATTGTGTTGCTGACAGTGTTCCGCAAGACCAGACAGCGCGAGGCTGCCGAGGTCGAGCGTGCCCAGCAGGCGCAGAAGGCATGCGAGGCGGACCACGGTCCCGCCGAACACGACTACGACCGGATCAAGGAGGAGAGCCCGTGAACCACTCCCGGTGGAAGACCCGCCGTACCAGGAAGCTCCTGGGAGAGCCGGTCGCGGAGTCCCCTGCCTACGTGGAAGCCGGGTATGCGTTCGCGCTGGGCCAGGCCGTCTACGACCGGCGAACGGCGCTCGGCCTGTCGCAGGCCGAGCTGGCCAGGCGTGCGGGAATGACGCAGCCGCAGATCTCCAACATCGAAGGTGGCGACTCCCTTCCGACCCTGCCGCTGCTGACACGGTTGGCCAAGGCCCTGGATGCGGCGCTGACCATCGACCTTGACGGTGACGCCTCCGCGTTCGTCTTCTCCGCGCACGGCGACGGCTCCACGGACGAGAGGCCGAAGGGTGGGCGTTCCGCCGCGTGAAGCGGGTGTGCGTCAGTCGCCGTGGTGCAGGTCGGTGAGGTCGGCGTACTCCTGGATCAGGGCGCGGGCCTGGTCGGGGGCGAGCGGGTGGGCGAAGAGGTAGCCCTGGCCGAGGGGGCAGCCCATGGCGGCGAGGAGGTCGCGCTGCTCGGTGTTCTCGATGCCCTCGGCGATGACCTGGACGCCGAGGGTGTCGGCGATCCGGGTGATGCCCTCGACCAGGGCGTACTGCTGCTGGGAGAGGCCGAGACCGTCGATGAAGGACTTGTCGATCTTCAGGATGGAGATCGGGAACTCGCGCAGGTAGGACAGGGACGAGTAACCGGTGCCGAAGTCGTCGATCGCGATGCCGACGCCCAGCTCGCTCAGCGTGCGCATGTCGGTGTGCACCCGCTCGTCGCGCCGCATCAGGACGGACTCGGTCAGCTCCAGCACCAGTGCGCCGGGATCGATCCCGGAGCTGCGCACCGCGCTGCGGACCACGTCGACGAAGCCCGCGTCGCGGAACTGTCGGGCGGACACGTTCACGTTGACCCGCAGCGGTGGGCGGCCGGCGGCCTTGCGGTGCTCGGCGCTGAGCCGGTGCCAGCCGGCCGCCTCCTGGGCGGCGCGCTCCAGGACCCAGGCGCCGAGCGGAACGATCTGGCCGCTCTCCTCGGCGAGCGCGATGAACTCGTCGGGCAGCACCATGCCGCGCCGGTCGTGCGGCCAGCGGACCAGTGCTTCGAAGGCGACTAGGTCGCCGGTCTGCAGGTCGACGATCGGCTGGTAGTACAGCTTGAACGCGGACTCGGCGATCGCGGAGTCCAGGTTCTCGTTCAGCTCGTGCCGCTCCACCAGCCCGGCCTGGAACGCGGGCTGGTAGTGGCACCACTGCCGCTTGCCGGCCGACTTCGCCGAGTACAGGGCCAGGTCGGCGTGGCTGAGCAGTTCGGTCGCGTCCACGCTGTCCTCCGTGGTGGCGACGCCGATGCTCGCGGTCACCCGGACCGCGCCCGCGCTCAGCTTGAACGGCTCCGTGAAGGCGGCCAGCACCGCGTCCGCCGTGGCGCCGACGTCGGCCGGGCGCATCGCGTCCTCCACCAGCACCGCGAACTCGTCACCGCCGAGCCGGGCCGCCGTGTCGGAGGTGCGCAGCGCGGTGGAGACCCGGAGCGAGACGGAGACCAGCAGCTCGTCGCCGACCGCGTGGCCCTGGGTGTCGTTGACCACCTTGAAGTCGTCCAGGTCGATGAAGAGCACTCCGGTGATCGCGCCGCTGCGCTCGCCGCGGGAGAGGGCGTGGCCCACGCGGTCCTGGAACAGGACGCGGTTGGCGAGGCCGGTCAGCGAGTCGTGGAAGGCGCGGTGGGTGAGCTCGCGCTCCATCTGGCGCTGCTCGGTGACGTCGCGCAGGGTGAGCACCAGGCCGCCCACGGTCGGATCGCCGCGCAGGTCGTTGCAGCGGACCTCGGCCTCGATCGGGGTGCGGTCGTGGCGCAGCACCCGCCAGTGCTCGCGCTGCGGCTCGCGGCCGTCGCCCGGGCGGGCGCCGCTGCCGTCCAGGCCGCGCATCCGGGCCAGCGCGCTGCCGACGGCGCGGCTGTCCTCGGGCGGGACGAGGTCGGTGATCAGCGTGCCGTCCAGGCTGGGGTAGCCGAGGACGCGCTCGGCGGAGGAGGAGGCGTAGCGGACGCCGTCGTCGGCGTTGAGGATCAGGATGACGTCGCTGGCGCTCTGCACCAGGGTGCGGAAGTACGCCTCGCTGTTGCGGCGGTTGATCTCCTGGCTCAGCAGGACGCGCTCGACGGCCAGTGCGGCCTGGGCGGCGAGGATCTCCAGCGAGCTCCAGAGGCTGGCCAGCTCCTGTTCGGTGCCGGTGACGATGAGCGCGCCGATCAGCGGGTCGCCGGAGGGGCGCTCGGCCAGGGTGAGCGGGCAGAGCAGGGCGGACGGCATGCCGTCGAGGCGGGCGGCGAGGTCACTGCCGATGTCCTCGACGGGCAGTAACCGGGTCTCCCGGACGGCGGCGAGGGCGAGTACCTCGTCCGAGTCGGAACCGTTGCCGAGGGCGTGCAGGGTCAGGCCGCGTTCGGCGTGCCGGACGTGCAGCACGCCGGCTTCGGTGACGGCGAGCAGCGCGACGTGGCCGGGCTCGGCGGGCATCAGGGTGGAGGCGGAGTTCTGGACGGCGTCGGCGACCTCCTCGACGGTGACGGCCGAGGTCAGCGAGGCGCCGGCCTCGCGTAGCGCCCGTTCCCGGGAAAGGGCCTGCCGCCGGGCGCCGACCACGATGGCGAGGCGGGCCAGGACGAGCAGGAAGAGCAGGGCGGAGAAGGCGCCGATCACCCCGGCGTTGTTGGTGTTGCCGTTGATCGACTCGACGATCAGGATGGTCGGCGCGATCAGCGAGGCCGCGGTGAGCAGGGCCAGCCGGCCGCGGCCGAGGTCGACCTGCTGCGAGGGCACGGGTCTGGTCAGTTCGACCATCGAGGGGTGGAGCGCGGCCGCGCCCCAGGCGGTGTAGAAGGCGGCCCAGCCGAGGTCGACCGGGGTGCCGATGTGCCAGTCGCCGTGCAACTGGATCAGCCCGTACAGGATGTCCGAGATCAGCAGGCCGACCGTGCCGACGGTGAGCAACTGGAGGGCCCGGCTGCTGCCGCCGCGTGGGACCAGCAGGCGCAGCAGCAGGAAGAGCACGATCACGTCGCCCAGCGGGTAGGCCATCGAGACGGCCTTCTGGAACCAGCTGAGGTCGGGGTTCCGGGCGTACGGGAGGAGCAGGTAGATCCAGGCGAGCAGGGCGAGGCCCATGGTGAGGATGAGCGCGTCCAGCAGGCTGGCCCGGTCCTGATGGGCCGTCCGCCAGCGGATGAAGCCCAACACACCGGCCGCGTACAGCAGGTACTCGGCGAGGTAGAAGCCGTCGGCGACGGAGGGGAAGGGGCTCCCCAGGTGCAGGAACTCCAACTGGATGACCTGGACCACCTCGCCGGCGGTGAAGCTGAGGTTGGCGAGTGCCAGAAGGTACCAGAAGAGCGGGTGGGAGGGGCGGTTGAGGCGGACGCCGACCACGATGGCGGCGACGCCACCGAGGCCGATGCCCGTCCACCAGATGATCCGCTGCGCGGGGTTGATGTAGTAGATGCAGGTGAACAGCACCATCCACACCAGGTAACAGACCATCAGGCGATGTCGCCGGCGTGTCAACGAGGCTACCTCCTCCACGACATCACTCCGCCGGTCGGGCGGGGGAGTTCGGGCGAGGAACGGGTTTTTCGGGGATGCCTTTCGGGCAGGGGCTGCATCCGTCCGGTGGATTGCGACCGGACGTTCGAAATGAGCCATGAGTGCGTATAGTCGGAAATGTCGCACCTCCCAGCATTCTGCCGCCACAGCACGAGGTCAAGCCGGTGGACGATGCAGCAGGCAGCGCACAGGGCGCGCGGACGGAAGTGAACTCCGGACGTCACGCCGTGTTGCGAAACGAAGACGGTCAGTATGCGATCTGGCCCGGCGATTTCACCGTTCCGAGCGGTTGGCGGACGGTGTTCGGCCCGGACGACCGGGTGGCCTGCCGTGCTCACGTGGAACGCGAGTGGCGGTGGGAGGGGCTCGGGCTCGGGCCCTTACCGGACGGGCACGCCGGAGCGGGCCGCCCGCCGGCTCGTGCCGGGTTCGCCGACACCGTCCACGGGCTGTTCAGGGCCCGCGCCGCACACGACCCGGACGCCGTCGCCGTGCTCGCCGAGGACGGCGAACTGAGCTACCGCGAACTGGACCGGCGCAGCGACCGGCTGGCCGCCGCGCTGCGCACCCGGGGCGTCGGGCCGGAGCGGGTGGTACCCGTCTGCCTGGAGCGCGGGACGGGCCTGGTGACGGCCTGGCTCGGCGTGCTCAAAGCCGGCGGTGCGTTCCTCCCGCTGGACCCGGCGCACCCTGAGCGGCGACTCGCGCAGCTCGTCGAGGACTGCCGGGCCGAGGTGGTGGTGGCGAGGTACGGGCGGCGGTTCCCGGGGGTCACGGTGCTGGGTGTGGACGCGGGAGCGCCGGACTCCGTGGTACCCGACCCCGGCGCGCCGGACTCCGTGGTACCCGACGCGGCCGCAGCCGACGCGGCCACACCCGACACCGGCGCGCCGGACGACCTCGCGTACCTGATCTACACCTCGGGCACCACCGGCACCCCGAAGGGCGTACCCGTCACCCACCGCTCCCTGGTCTTCACCCTGGACCGGGTCGTCCGCGCCTACGGGCTCACCCCGGGTGACCGGGTGCTGCAACTGGCCGCGCTCGGCTTCGACACCGCGCTGGAGCAGGTGCTCGCCACCCTGGTCAGCGGCGCCACCCTCGTCCTCGGCGGGGCACGGACCTGGGCGCCCACCGAACTGGTGCACCGGATGAGCGACCTGGCACTCACCGTCACCGACCTCACGCCCGCCTACTGGCACCATGTGCTCGCCCTGCTCCCCGAAGGCGGTCCGGCCCCCGCGGGTCTGCGGCTGATGGTCGTCGGCGGGGACACCGTGCACGCCGACGACTGCCGCACCTGTCTGGCCCGGCTGCCCGGCGTCCGGCTGGTCAACGCCTACGGGGTGACCGAGGCCGCCGTCACGTCCACGCTCTGCGACGTGACGCCCGAGGTGCTGGCCGGCGGCGGGGTGCACGGGTGCGCCGTGCACGGGGCCGCGGCCCACAGCGGGGCCCCGGACGGCGAGGCGGCGGACGGCGGTGTGACGGGGGCGGCGCCGGTGCCGATCGGGCGGCCGCTGCCCGGTGTGCGGGTGCACCTGCTGGACGCGCGGCTCTCCCCGGTGCGGCCGGGGGAGAAGGGCGAGATCTACCTCGGCGGCCCCGGCCTCGCCCGTGGCTACTGGCGCCGGCCCGGGCTCACCGCCGAGACGTTCCTGCCCGACCCGTACGCGCCCGTCCCCGGCGAACGCATGTACCGCACCGGCGACGCCGGCCGCTGGCGCGCCGACGGCAACCTGGAGATCCTCGGCCGCTTCGACGACCAGGTGAAGGTCCGCGGCTACCGCGTCGACCCCGCCGAGGTCGAATCGGTGCTCGCCGCCCACCCCGACATCCGGCAGGCCCGCGTCGCCGCCGACGGCAGCGACGACGGGACGCGCGTCCTGACCGCCTACTACACGCTCACCGACCGGGCCGGCTCCGGCGCCCACGCCCGGCGCGCCCAGATCCGCGCCTACCTGGCCGACCGGTTGCCGGACTTCATGGTCCCGGCCGAGTTCGTGCTGCTCGACCGCATGCCGCTCACCGCCCACGGCAAGATCGACCGCCGCCGGTTGCCGCACACCGCGCCGCAGCTGCAACGCCGGGACGGCAGGGCCCGGACCGACGAGGAGGCCCGGAGCGACGAGGAGACCGGGAGTGGCGAGGAGACCCGGACCGAAGCGGGCGCGGACGAGCTCGCCCGTGCCGACGGCGTCGCGCGCGCGGACGGGACCCCGCGCCCCGACGGCAACGGGAACGCGACCGAGGCCGGCATCGCCCACCTCTGGTCCGAACTGCTCGGCGTCGACACCGTCGGGCCCGCCGACGACTTCTTCGAACTCGGCGGCAACTCCCTGCTCGTCATGGAGATGATCGCCCGGGCCAGGATCATGTTCGGCATCGACGTCACCCGGATCCGCTTCCTCACCCGCTCACTGCTCCGCGACTCCACCCTGCGCGCCTTCGCCGCCGCCATCAGGACCGCGCGCTCGGCCCAGGGCGGCCTCGGCGAGGCCGCCGTCGACTGGGCCGCCGAAGCCGAACTCGGCACCCCCGTCCGACAGTCCTGGCGCCCGGCGCCCTCCCGCGCCGAACCCGCCGAGATCCTGCTCACCGGCGTCACCGGCTTCTGCGGTGCCCACCTGCTGCACACCCTGCTCGGGACCACCGGTGCCCGAATCCACTGCCTGGTCCGCGCCCCCGACGAGGAGCACGCGCTCGAACGCATCCGCGCCGCGCAACAGCGGTTCCTCCGGCAGGACCTCTCCGACTCCCGGGTCGTGCCGCTGGTCGGCGACCTCGGCGAACCGCTGCTCGGCCTGACCCAGCACCGGTTCGAGGCGCTGGCCGGCAGCCTGGACGCCATTCACCACCTCGGCGGACAGGTCAACTTCATCTACCCCTACCACCAGTTGCGCGCCGCCAACGTCGGCGGCACCCGCGAGATCGTCCGGCTGGCCGGGCACTCCCGCGGCATCCCGGTGCACTACCTCTCCACGCTCGCCGTCCTGGCCGGCTTCGGCCCGGCCGGAGTCAAGGAGGTGACCGAACGGATGCCGCTCGCGTACCCGGAGCGGCTCGCGGTCGGCTACGTGGAGAGCAAGTGGGTCGCCGAACAGCTGCTGCACAACGCGGCCGCGGCCGGCCTGCCGGTCACCGTGCTGCGCACCAACGACGTCACCGGCGACCTCACCACCGGGGTCATGAACACCGGCACCGAGATCTGCGCGCTGATCAAGTACATGGCGGACAGCGGGAGTTGCCCGGACGTCCGGCTGCTGCTCGACTTCGTCCCGGCCGACCGCTTCAGCCAGGCCGTCGCCCGGATCGCCGCCCACGCCCCCGCCAACGGCGAGGTCTACCACATCACCTCACCCCGCCCCGCCGTCCTCGCCGACCTCGCCGCCCGCCTGCGCGCCCGCGGCTACCCGGTGGACGAAGTCCCCTACGACGACTGGGTCCAGGACCTCGTCCGCTTCGCCGCCGGCCACCCCACCCACCCGATGACCCCGTTCGTCCCGCTCTTCGTCGACCGCAGTCCGGGGACGGAACTCTCCATCAGCGAGATGTACTTCCGTCCGACGTTCCCGCTCTTCGACCGTGCCAACACCGAACAGGCGCTGGTGGGCAGCGGGATCGACCTGCCGGCGGTGGACGACGGGCTGTTGGACCACTACCTGGAGCAGTTGGCGGCGGAGGGCTTCCTGACGCCGCCGCTGGGGGTGGTGCGGTGACTGCCATGGCCGGGGTGTTCGACGGGCTGGACGTGGCGCGGGCGCCGGGGGACGGGCCGGTGGCGTTCGGGGGCGGGCTCGGGGCGGAGGTGCTGCTGGCCGCGTACCGGCACGGGCTCTTCCCGATGCCCGCCGCCGACGACTACGCGAGCGCCTTCAACGAGGCCCGGTTCGAGGACGCCGTGGCCGCGGGCACGGTGGCGCTGCTCCCGGGCGCCGCGGCCGGCGACGACGACCCGTACGCGCTCGCCTGGTGGTCCCCCGACCCACGCCCGGTGATCGCCCCGGACGGCGTGCGCCTCGGGAGCCGGCTCGCCCGGCGCCTGCGGAACAGCCTGCCGTGGTGGACCAGCGCCGACCGGGACTTCCCCCACGTCCTCGCCGCCTGTGCGGAGGACCGCCGGCCGTCCTGGCTCACCGAGGAGCTGCGCACCGCACTGCTCCAGCTGCACGAGCGCGGCGCGGCCCACAGTGCCGAGGTCTGGGACGGCGAGGAGCTGATCGGCGGCGTCTTCGGGGTCACCGCGGGCCCCGTCCTCAGCCTCGACTCGATGTTCCACCGCCGCACCGACGCCGCCCGGGTCGCCGTCGCCGACCTCGCCGCCCGCTTCGCCCAGGCCGGCGGCCGCCTCCTCGACGCCCAGTGGGACACGCCCCACGTCCGCACCCTCGGCGCCACCCCCGTCCCCCGCGCCCGCTACCTCGCCGAGCTCGCCGCCCCGGCGGACGGAGTCGGCCCTCTGACCCGGGACCGCCTGCCGGCCTCCCGTCTGGGGTGACGGGGGTTTGCGCGGTCAGCGGTTCGGGAACGGGGGCGGGCATGGTTTCTGTGGTGGTGGCACCGTGGGGCGGTGAGCCCGTCCTCGTGCGAGCCGGTGACGAGCTGCACGACGCGGCGAGCACGATGAAGGTGGCCGTGCTGGCGGCGCTGTACCGCAGCGGGGCGGATCTCGATGCCGAGGTGCCGGTGGTGAACCGGTTCGCCTCGGTGGCCGGCGGGGAGTTCGGCAACGACCTCGACTGGGACAGCGACCCGCAGCCCTGGGCGCTGCTCGGCGGGACGGCCCCGCTGCGCGTCCTCGCCGAGCGGATGATCACGCATTCCTCCAACCTCGCCACCAACCTCTGCCTCGCGCAGGCCGGGCCCGGGGCGGTGGCCGAGGTCTGGCGGCGGGCGGGTGCGACCCGCAGCGCCAGCCCGCGCGGGATCGAGGACCATGCCGCGCGTGAGGCCGGCGTGCACAACCGGGTGAGCGCGCTCGACCTGGTCCGCCTGCTGCAATCCCTCGCGGACGAGCCGGAGTTGCTCGCGCTCCTGGAACGCAACGCGTTCCGGGTGGATCTGGCGGCCGGGCTGCCGCCGGGCACCCGGATCGCGTTCAAGAACGGCTGGTTCCCCGGCGTGCGGCACTGTGTCGGCCTGGTTCACCCGGAGGACTGCCCGCCGTACCTGCTCGCCGTCTGCTACACCGGCCCGCTGGCCTCGGGCGAGGACGAGGCCGACCCTGCGGCCCGCCTGCTGGCGCGGATCTCGGCGGCGGTCTGGGAGCGGCGTCACGAGGTCGCCAGTGCCTCCAGCCCCTCCAGTGCGGCCTCGTTGAGCAGGTTGATCCGGACGAACCCGGGGTGGCCGGGGAGTTCGAAGTAGCGGCCGTCGAGGGCGAGCAGGCGGTCGGCGGGGGCGCTGGGGCGGGCGAACAGGAAGTAGCCGGTCTCGATGGCGGCCTGGGCGTCCAACGCCGTTCCGGCCGAGAGCCGTTGGTGGTTGGCGCGGATGTGGTCGATCAGCCGGTGGTTGCCCTCGACCCGCATCAGGTCGGCGGCGCGGTGGGCGAAGAGGCGGTCGGCCACGGTGACGTCGCCGTGCAGGTTCAGGTGGAGTTCGGCGAGCGGTTCGCGGAGCCGTTCGGGCACCAGCAGGTGGGCGCAGCGGTAGCCGTGGATGGACAGGTACTTGGTGGGGCAGACCATCCGCAGGGTGAGGTCGGCGGGCAGGGTGGCGGAGTCCTCGCGGCGGCTGCCGTCCCAGCGCAGGTACTGGAAGGTGCCGTCCACGAATACCAGTGAGCCGGTGGCGAGTTGCCATTCGGCGACCTGCTTGAGCACGTCGGCGGGGACGCGCCGGCCGGTGTACCAGACCGGGTCGGTGAGCAGCAGGACGGTCCGCTCGTCGGGCAGGCTCAACGCGAACTCGTCCTGGTGGGCGTGGGTTTCGGCGACGGCCACCGGCTGGATGCCGAGCGTCCGGAAGAAGTAGGCGAACTTGTAGTAGACGGGCGGGAGGTAGTGGATCCGGGTGTGCCCGGTCAGCCGGAGCCAGGTGCAGAAGGTGCCGATGAGGCTGCTGGAGCCGCCGGCCGGGACGACCTGGTCGGGGGAGCGGGGCTCGCCGTCGTAACTCTCGTGCAGCCGCGCGATCTTGGCGCGCAGGGCGTCGTCCTCGTCGATCGCCGAGTAGCGGGTGACGTCGCCGAGGCGGTAGGGCGGGGTGTGGGCGAGGTCGCCGAGGTAGTCGGCGACGTAGGGGTGGCCGCCGTTGTAGTCGGAGACGAAGAGGCGTCCGTCCGGTCGCCGGCGGGCCTGTTCCACTGATTCGTGCAGGTCGAGCATGCGGAACAGTGACGACATCCCGTACCCCTCAAGCCGGTCACGCTACTTGTCGGACGGTCGTCAAGTCTGTCCGTGGCCCCGGGGGGGGACAAACCCCCAGCGGGCCCACCGAAGGGGGGGGGGGGCCGCGGGGGAGGGGGACATCCGGGCACGCCGGAGCGGCGGCCCGGGCAGGTTGGTGGGGGGCACGGCGGGAGACACAGTCCCTCT
>NZ_JBVJCO010000043.1:2842-9823 GCF_055588525.1 Kitasatospora sp. NPDC041988 | reverse complement strand
GGGTGACGACCCCCCTTACCTCCCACGCTTGTCGCTTTGTTTTTGGGGTGTTTTTCACTTTTGTCTTTTCCCCTCCCCCCCCCCCCCCCCCCCCCTCCCCACCGGAAGGGGCGGCGGAGCGTCAGTACGGCCGGACGAGCACGTGCGCGGCGCCCGGGATGCCGACCTTCAGCAGCTCGTCCTCCTCCGGGGTGGTCGGCGTGCCGGTCTCCTGCTTGAGGACGGCGCGGGACAACGCCTGCACCCACATCGCGCGCGGCCGGCGGCGCTGCTCCCAGGCGGCCAGCGCGGCGGCCACCTCGCCGGAGGCGGTGACGGCGTCCAGCGCCTCGGCGAGGACGAGCGCGTCCTCGACCGCCATCGCCGCGCCCTGGGCCAGGTGCGGCGTGCTCGCGTGCGCGGCGTCGCCGGCCAGGACCACCCGGCCGACGTGCCACGGCTCCTCCACCGTGACCTGGGAGATCCGCGAGTAGACCACCGCGGCCGGGTCGGTGACCTGCGCCAGCGCCTCGGCGATCGGGCCGCCGAATCCGGCCAGCCGCGCGGCGAGCTGCTCGTGGGCCTGCTCCGGCGCCGGGCGGAAGTCCTCGGACTCGGCGAACACCGAGCCCAGGTACATGAGTTCGTCGGAGATCGGGGTGAGCAGCGCCTTGGCCTTGACGTTCCCCGCCGACATCACCACGCCCTGCACCTCGGGCAGGCGCGGCAGCGTGACCCGCCAGTTGGCGAAGCCGGTGTACTCGGGCGTGTACGTGTCGCCGTACAGCCGCCTGCGCAGCGGCGAGCCGATGCCGTCGAAGCCGACCACCAGGTCGTAGCGGCCGCTCCGCCCGTCGGAGAGGGTGACGTCCACACCCTCGCCGTCGTCGGTGAGTCCGGTGATCGTGGTGGCGAAGCGGATCGAGGCGCCGGCCTCGGTGGCGGCGGTGGAAAGCACCTTGGCCAGGGCGGGGCGCGGGATGCCGTTGGCGGCGGGCGCGTCGCCCATCCGGGGCTGCGGGATCCTGGCGAGGGTGGCGCCGGCCGGGTCGCAGATGGTCAGCACCTCCCACGCGAAGCCGGCGGCCAGGCAGGCGTCCAGCACGCCGATCTCGCGCATCACGTGCAGCGCGTTGGACGGCTGGATGATGCCGACGCCGAGCGCCTCCAGCTCGCCGCGCAGCTCGGCCACGTCGACCCGGTGGCCGCGCCGGGCGAGGGCGGTGGCCAGGGTCAGGCCGCCGATCCCGCCGCCGTGGATCAGGACGCGCAGAGGTGAGGTCATGACGGGGGTTCTCCAAACGGGGGAGTGGGAGGGGGAGGAGACTCAGCCGGCCGGCGCCGCGTGGGCGGTGGAGAGGTCCATCAGGTGGTCGACCAGGGCCAGCAGCAAGGCCCGCCCGAAGGCGCGCTCACGGACGTCGCCGAGGAGCATCGGCACCTGCGGGTCGAGGTCGAGGGCGGCCCGGATCTCGTCCGGTGTACGGGTGTTGTGGCCGTGGAAGCAGTTGATCGCGACCACGAACGGGATGCCGCGGCTCTCGAAGAAGTCGATGGAGGCGAAGCTGGTGTCCAGCCGGCGGGTGTCGGCGATGACGATCCCGCCGAGCGCGCCGTTCACCAGGTCGTTCCACATGAACCAGAAGCGCTCCTGGCCGGGCGTGCCGAACAGGTAGACCACCAGCTCGGGGTTGACGGTGATCCGGCCGAAGTCGAGGGCGACGGTGGTGGTGTCCTTGCTGTCGACACCGGACAGGTCGTCCACGCCGACGCTGGCGCGGGTCAGGTACTCCTCGGTGCGCAGCGGCGCGACCTCGCTGACCGAGCCGACCAGGGTGGTCTTGCCGACGCCGAAGCCGCCCGCGATCAGGATCTTCACGGCGGCGGGGGCGAAGGGTGCGTCAACGGTGCTGCGCGTGTCAACGGTGTTGGGGGCGTGGGAAGGAAGGGGTGCGGTCGGTGCCATGGTTCAGAGTCTCCGGAGTCCTTCGCGTACGGCCGTCAGCAGTCCGAGGTCCGCGCCCCCGCCGGCCCGGGCCACCGAGAGCGGGGCCCGGGCCAGCAGCAGGCCCTGGGAGATCAGGTCGCCCGAGAGGATCTTGGTGACCGAGACGGGCAGGTCCAGACCGGCCGCCACCTCGGCGACGGCGGCCGGGCGCCGGCAGCGGTCCAGGATCATCCGGTGCTCGGGCTGGAGCCCGCGCGACCCGGCGCGCGAGCCCCGGGCCAGGGCCGCGCGGGCCTCGTCCTCGACGGTGGTCAGCACCGTGATCAGGGTGAGGTCGTCGCGCTCGGGCGCGGTGCGGCCGCGGGTGATGGTGTACGGGCGCACCATCGACTCCGAGCCGTCCTCCTCGTCCTCGTCGGGCACCTCGCTCCAGTGCGGGATCACCGGGGCATCACCCCCGGTTCCTGGCCGCGAAGGCGTCGAACTCGCTGCGCGCCGGGGTGGTCAGCTTCTGGCCGACCTGCTGGACCAGGGTGTGCATGGCCACCGACATCACCTCGGCGTCCACCTCCTGGGAGGCGACGACGGCCAGGTGGGTGCCCTGGGCGGCGGCGATGATGAACAGCCAGACCTCGGACAGCTCGACGATGACCTGGTGCACGGGGCCGCCGTCGAAGAGCTGGCCGACGCCGCGGGCCAGGCTCTGCTGGCCGGTGGCGACGGCGGCCAGACGCTCGGCGTCGGCGCGCTCGATGGAGCGGGAGTGGCTGACCACCAGGCCGTCGTCGGAGAGCAGGACGGCGTTCCTGGTGCCGGGCACCGAGTCGACGAGTCCGTCGAGCAGCCAGTCCAGGTCCTGGTGGGTGGCGATCGTGCGGTTCATGTCTGGGGTTCCGTCCTCGTGGTTCGGGGGTCCGCGGCCGGGAGGGCCCAGGGGGAGGGGCCAGGCGCGGGGGTAGGGGGCCCGGCGGGCTCGGTTCGGGGTGCCGGGCGGGTGCCGTGGTCGAAGGTGGGACCGGGGGGCCGGTCGGGGAGGCGGTGCCCGCCGGACTCGTGGCCGCTGCCCTGGCCACGCGCCGCGCGGGACTGCCGCTGGAAGGCGCCGATCGCCGCCCCCGAGCGCCGCGCCGGGCGCTGGAACGCGTCGGCCGTCCCGGCCTGCCCGGTGCCGAAGCCGCCCGCCGTCGGGAGGTCGGCCGGACCGGGCGTGCGCTCGGTCCGGGGCGGCGGCGGGACGCGCAGCTCGGCGGCCAGGCTGGCCTGGCGCACCCGCTGCGGCAGCGGCGGCTGTCCGCCGCTCGGCTCGCTCGGCGGCACCGAGGAGGCGTACTCGGGCCGCTCCCGTCGTTCGGCGAGCCGGTAGTGCTGGGCCGGCCGGTACTGCTCGTCGGCGTACGGGGCTTCGGCGGGCGTCACCTTGGCGTACGCGATGTCCGGGTAGGCGGGGGTGTCGTGCCCGGGCGAGCCCGGGGCCGGTGCGGCCCGGGTCGCCGCGTAGCCCGGGTCGTACGCGGGGGCCTGGTCGTACGCGGGGGCGCCGCCGGCCGGGGTGGCGTACGCCGTGCCGTCCGCCGGGGAGCCGTGCTCGACCGGCTGGCCGGACTCCAGCGGCTGTTCGAGGGGCTGTTCGATGGACTGTTCCGGCGGCTGGACGTACTCGACGTGCGCGAACGCCTCGACCGGCGCCTGCCCGGCGGCCGACGGGACCAGCACGATCTCCGGCGGCTCACCGGCAACCGGCCCGTCCGTGCCCCCCCGCGGTCCGTCCGCCTGCGCCCCCGAGGTCAGCGCCGCGCCCAGCGCCGCCTGGCGCGAGCGCCGGACGAGCGGGATCGGCTCGACCGGCGTGGCGTCCGGCAGGCCCGCGTCGCCGTCGATGACCAGCTCGGCGGGGACGAGCACGACCACCCGCGTCCCGCCGAAGGCCGACGGCCGGAACTCGATCCGCAGGCCGGCGTTGGCGGCCAGGCGGGCGACCACGTAGAAGCCGAGGCGGATGTCGTCCGCCCGGGCCAGCACGTCCATCCGGGGCGGACGGCTCATCAGCTCGTTGGCCGCGTCGTACTGCGCCGGGTCCATGCCGAGCCCGCGGTCCTCGATCTCGACCGCCAGCCCGCGGCCGACCATGGCGGCCCGCACCTCGACCGGGGTCGGCGGCTTGGAGAAGCTCGCCGCGTTCTCCATCAGCTCGGCGAGCACGTGCGCGACCGGGCCGACGGCCCGCTCGGAGAGCCACGGGTGGCCCTCGACGTCCAGCATGATCCGGCGGTAGTCCTGCACCTCGCCCTGGGCCGAGCGGAGCACGTCCAGCAGCGGGACGGGCTTGCGCCAGCGCCGCTGCGGCTGGCCGCCGGCCAGGATCACGAGGTTCTCCTCGTAGCGGCGCAGGCGGGCGGTGAGGTGGTCGAGGTCGAACAGGCCCTCCAGCACCTCCGGGTCCTCGTGCTTGCGCTCCAGCTCGTCCAGCTTCTTCAGCTGCTGGCCGATCAGCAGCTGGGTGCGGCGGGCGATGCGCTGGAGCAGCCGCTCGAAGCCGCGGTGTTGCTCGGCCTGCCGGACGGAGGTCTCCAGCGCGGAGGTGCGGGCCAGGTTGAGCGCCTGGCCGAGGCGGGCCAGCTCGTCGGTGCCGTTGCCCTGCTCGCCGGCGGTGATCGCCCGGGTCTCGGCCTCGATGTCCACCTGCTCGCCCCGGGAGAGGCGCTCGACCACCTCGGGCAGGGTGCGCTCCAGCTCCTGCGCCTGGGTGTGCAGTTCCTTGATGCGGCGGCGCAGCGAGCGGGTGAGCCGCCAGCTGGTGACGATGACGGCGACGACCGCGACCAGGCCGATCACGGTGGTCAGCGCGAAGGTGGTGAGCAGCGAGAGGAACGAGCCCTTGCCGACCTCGACGATGCCGTCGGTGCGGGTCTCGATCGCCTTCACCAGCTGCGGGTTGAGCTGGTCGACGGCCTGGCGCCACTGGTCCTGGGACGGCGGCAGTCTGACGGTGCCGGTGGCGTCCGCCGTGACGGGCCGGGTCAGCGACTGCTCGACGGCGGACTTGGCCTGCCACGCCGGGCTGGTCATCAGGTCCTGCCAGGCCGCGGCCTCGGCGGCCGGGACGTAGGGGAGGACCTGGACGGTGAAGAGGTGGTCCTGGGCGCCGATGGCCTGCTGGACCTGCTGGAAGTCGCCGGTGGTGAGCTTCCCGGACGGCCAGCCGCGGGCCAGGATGGCGTCCTCGCGGGCCAGCATCTCCTTGGCCCAGAAGGCGTTGACCAGGGTCTTGGAGATCCAGGTGACCTCGCCGTTGTCGACGTGGCTGAGTGCGGTGAACAGCCGCAGGTCGACGGAGATCAGGTCGGTGTAGTAGGTGAAGGCGGCCTGCTGGTCGATGGCGGCGCGGTCGACGGCGGAGCGCTGTTCGGCGAGCCTGCCCATCGCCTGCCGCGCCTCGGCGACGGCGCTGCGCACCTCGGCGGGGGCGCTGTCGGCGGTCTCGCCGGAGAGCGCCTGGAACTGGCGCACCGCGTCGTCGGTGAGCTGGCGCTGGCGGCGCAGCGCCTCGGTGACGCTGCCCGGCCGGGCGAGCGACTCGGCGCTGAGCCGGCGCTCCTCCTGGAGGTTGTAGTAGACGATGTTGGACGGCTGTCCGGCCTTCTGGGCCAGCAGGCCCTGGTCGGCCTGCCGGCTGAAGTCGAGGAAGGTCTGGCCGCTGGTGACCGCCCAGAGGACGGCGAGGGCCAGGCTCGGGACGACGGCCAGGACGAGCAGCGCCGTCCGCAGTGACAGGCGCGGACGCCTGCGGGGGGTCTTCGGCGTCGGGGGCCGCCGATTCGCACGCGCGCGCAGAGCAGACTCCTAGGGGAAGGCGGCCGGCCTGGTGGGGCCGAACCGTCCGGGCCACGGGGCTTTTGACGAGGCGATACTAGTCATACCGTGTGATAGGAGTGAAAACCCGTTCGCTGTCTGGACGGTATGCACACACAGCCTTAACACAACGTCATTCGCGAGTTCATGATTGGTGGGCGAAGGACCGTTGTGACGCGGGATGTCCTCTTCTGACGTGCGATGACGTGCTATCGGGGCAGATGGGGGGTGGCCGGAAGGGCAGGCCGGAACATCCGGGGGGATTGTGTGAGAACCGTGTGCCGATGCCCTCAGGCGGTGAGCAACCGGGCCCGGGTCGATTCCAGTTCGTTCTCCAACACCCGTCCGGCGCCTGCCGCGTCGCCCCGGCGGACCGCCTCCACCAGCTCGGCGTGCGCCGCGAAACCGTGGCCCGGGTCGCCCTTGCGCAGCTCCAGCAGGC
Organism: Kitasatospora sp. NPDC041988; assembly: GCF_055588525.1. NCBI lineage: Bacteria > Bacillati > Actinomycetota > Actinomycetes > Kitasatosporales > Streptomycetaceae > Kitasatospora > Kitasatospora sp. NPDC041988. The sequence goes on along the minus strand of NZ_JBVJCO010000043.1, from coordinate 3,605 downwards.
CCACCAGCTCGACCAGACGCTCCCTCAGGACGGGGAGGAACTCCGCGAAGAGGTCGGTCAGCACGGGGTTGTGGGCGGCCGCGACCACGGCGGCGTGCAGGGCGATGTCCGCATCCACGAACACCTCGTCAGCCGCCTCGCCGGCCTCCCGGCGGGCCGTCAGTGCCCGGTCGAGCGCGGCCAGGTCGGCGTCGCCGCGCCGGACGGCGGCCAGCCGGGCCGCCTGCACCTCGACCATCGTCCGGACCTCGTAGACGTGCGCCAGCTCCGCCCGGCGCAGCCGGGTCGACCAGTCCTCGCCGGGCCGGTCCGCCGTCACGAAGACGCCCGCACCCTGGCGGCTCTGCACCATGCCGGCCCCGGCCAGCGCGCGCAGCGCCTCGCGGACCGTCGACCGGCCGACACCCAGCTCCCTGGCCAGCGCCACCTCGCCCGGCAGTTTGGCGCCGACCGGCCACTGCCCGGTCGTGATCTGCTCCTCGATCCGCCGGGCCGCCTGGTCGACCAGGGGAGAGGGGCGGAGAGGGCCGCCGAGCGAAGGCATCGTGTTCACCTGACAGGTTGTCTGAGGAGTTGATGGGTGGTTACTCTACCCGGCATGAAGCCGTGGAGTCTCCTTCTTGGTGGCCGCAGCGGGGCCTGACCGAACCGGGGCCCCCCCGCAGGGCGCCCTGCTTCCCGTTCTTTTCCCTGAACCACCCCCTTTCGGAGGAACTTCACCGTTCGACTTTCCCCCCTCCTCCCCCCCCCCCGCCCTCCTCCC
>NZ_JBVJCO010000043.1:0-2832 GCF_055588525.1 Kitasatospora sp. NPDC041988 | reverse complement strand
TTTCTGCTTTCGGTTTTTCGGGGGGGTTGGTGGGTGGTTCCTCCCCCCGGCAGGAGGCTGTGGGTTTTCTTTTTTTTGGGCCGCAGGGGTGCTGGCCCAACCCGCCCCCCCTTTTCGTGGCGCCGTGCTGCCGGTTCGTTCCCCGGAACCACCCGCTTGCGAAGGACCTTCACCGTGCGATTTCCCACGCTCCGCACCCCCGCCGGCCCCGTCCCGGCCGCCGCGCCCGCCTGGAACCCGCAGCGCGGCAGCGCCATGCCGCACCACCGCTACCGGCCCGCCCACGAACGCGTTCCGCTGGTCTGCGGCGAGCCGCGGGAGTGGCCCTCGCGCCGGATCGAGCAGGCCCCGCTCTGGGTGCCCGTCGACCTGCGCGACGGCAACCAGGCGCTGGCCGAGCCGATGGACCCGGCGCGCAAACAGCGGATGTTCGACCTCTTCCTGGCCATGGGCTTCAAGGAGATCGAGGTCGGCTACCCCTCCGCCAGCCGCACCGACTTCGACTTCGTCCGCCGGCTGGCCACCACCCCCGGCGCCGTTCCCGAGGACGTCACCATCGTCGTCTTCACCGCCGCCCGCGAGGACCTGATCGACCGCACCTTCGAGTCCGTCGAAGGCCTGCCCCGGGTCGTCGTCCACCTCTACACCGCCACCGCCCCGGCCTGGCGCGACGTCGTCCTCGGCCGTACCCGCGACGAGGTCCGCGCCCTGATCACGGCGGCCGCCGGGCACATGGCCCGGCGGGCCGGCGACCGCCCCGGCCTGCGCTTCGAGTTCTCGCCCGAGGTGTTCAACCTGACCGAGCCGGACTACGTCCTGGAGGTCTGCAACGGCGTCACCGAACTCTGGGACGCCGGCCCCGACCGCCCGGTCATCCACAACCTGCCCGCCACCGTGGAGATCGCCACCCCCAACGTCTACGCCGACCAGATCGAGTACATGCACCGTCACCTGGCCCGGCGCGAGGCGGTGATCCTCTCCGTCCACCCGCACAACGACCGCGGCACCGGCGTCGCCTGCGCCGAACTCGCCGTCCTGGCCGGCGCCCAGCGGGTCGAGGGCTGCCTGTTCGGCAACGGCGAGCGGACCGGCAACGTCGACCTGGTGACGCTCGCCCTCAATCTGCACACCCAGGGCGTCGACCCGATGATCGACTTCTCCGACATCGACGAGATCCGCCGCACCGTCGAGCACTGCAACCGCCTGCCCGTGCACGAGCGCCACCCCTACGTCGGCGACCTCGTCCACACCGCCTTCTCCGGCACCCACCAGGACGCCATCAAGAAGGGGTTCGCCCACCACGCCAAGGTCGCGGCCGACCTGGGCGTGCCGGCGGCCCGGGCGCCGTGGTCCGTCCCCTACCTGCCGATCGACCCGGCCGACCTGGGGCGCGACTACGAGGCCGTGATCCGGGTCAACAGCCAGTCCGGCAAGGGCGGCATCGCCTACCTGCTGCAGACCGGGCACGGGCTCGACCTGCCGCGGCGCCTGCAGATCGAGTTCTCCCGGGTGGTCCAGGAGTCGGCCGACGACAGCGGGAGCGAGGTGACGGCCGAGGACCTGTACGCGCTGTTCCGGGCTACCTACCTGGACGCCGCGGCGGACGTCGCGTGGCGCACCGGGGAGGAGGGTGGCCGCCACTGGGCGCAGGTCGGTCCGCACCGGGGGGAGGGCAACGGCCCGCTGGACGCCGTCACCGCTGCCCTGCGCGCCTCCGGAACCGCCGTCGACATCCTCCAGTTCACCGAGCACGCCGTCCGCACCGGCCCCGACAGCGACGCCGTCGCCTACGTCGAGGCGCGGGTCGCGGGAGAAGTGGTCTGGGGCGTCGGGCGGGACTCCTCCGTCCTCACCGCCGGCGTACGGGCCGTGCTGAGCGCCGTCGGCCGCGGGGCGGCGGCCGGCCGGGGGAGGATGCCGGTATGACGTCCGCCCTTCCCGATCTCCCCGCCCGCAGCCAGGCCGTCGCCGACGCACTCGCGGCGGCCGGCCTGCCCGGCGAGATCCGCCTCCTGCCCGACTCCGCCCGCACCGCCGCCGAAGCCGCCGCCGCACTCGGCTGCGAGGTCGGCGCCATCGCCAACAGCCTGGTCTTCCGGTGCGAGGACGCGCCCCTGCTGGTCATGACCAGCGGCGCCCACCGCGTCGACACCGCATACCTGGCACGGGAGTTGGGCACCGGCCCGATCACCCGGGCGTCCGCCGCCCAGGTCCGCGAGGCCACCGGCCAGGCCATCGGCGGCGTCGCGCCGGCCGGCCACCCGGCCCCGCTGCGCACCGTGGTCGACGTGGCGCTGGCCGGGTACGAGGTGCTCTGGGCCGCCGCGGGACACCCGCACACCGTGGTCCCGATGACCTACGACGAACTGCTCCGGCTCACCGGCGGCACGCCGTCGGCGGTGGTGGCCGAGTAGCCGGGCGCCGGCGACTGGCGTCCCCGGCGTCAGAGGCCGGCCGAGGGGCTCGATTTCGTCTTTCGATCACCCGCTGATAGTTTCTTCCTCGTCGGCGGGACAAGATCACGGAAGTGATCGGGAGCCCGGCCGGTCAGGCGTCGGTGGTGCAGTGGTAGCACGCCCGCTTTCAGCGGGAAGGGTTCGTTCGATTCGGGCCCGGCGCTCGATTCAGGAGGGGCGGGAGTCATGGACTCCTGCCCCTCCTGACGTTCCAAGTCAGGGTGCGCGGCGCCTCGCACAGCGCGGGCTGACGGCGAGGGCGGAAACGGGGGGGGGGGGGGGCGCGGGGGGGGGAGGGGGGGTCCCCGAGGGGGCAGTGCCGAAAAACACGGCCCAACGGAACCTTTCGGACGGTAGCGGGTCGACCTCTTTCCTG